>JBGXRX010000122.1:0-11512 GCA_041811795.1 Erysipelothrix sp.
ACTCGATTTATATATCTATAAATGCGCTTTCATGATAGAATAATTCAAAAGGAGTGATTTCATGAGTTTTAAGATAAAACATGAGTATTTACAGCATGAGATTAAGAAGTTAGTAAAAGAAAATAATATGAAACCCAATGATAAGCTTCCATCTGAGTTAGAATTTCAGGAAATGTTTAATGTGAGTCGACACACTGTTCGTACTGCACTAAGTAGGCTTGAATATCAAGGGATTATATACAAAGAGCAAGGAGCAGGATCTTTTGTATCTGGAGCGTTAAATCGTTCTAGTAATAAAGAGATTGGTGTAGTTACTACGTATATTTCTGACTATATTTTTCCTACTATTATTCGTGGTATTGAAGAAGAGTTAACTAAAGCTGGATATTCTATGATATTAACAAGTACAAATAATAATGTTGATGCTGAGAAGAAGGCTATTGAAATGTTGATGAAGCGGGAAGTTGATGGTTTAATAATAGAACCTACAAAGAGTGCCAACTACAATAGTAACATTGGTTATTACTTGCAGTTAAAAGAGCTAGGCATTCCAATAATGATGCTTAATGCTAGATATGAGGAGATTCCTGCTCCAACGGTTACCTTAAATGATTATCAAGCAGGGTATGATGTTACTGAGTATTTAATTAATCATGGCCATACTAAAATTGGTGGAATTTTTAAGATAGATGATAAACAAGGTAAAGAACGTTTGCGAGGATACATTCAAGCTTGCTATGATTATGGCATTGAGTATAATTCAGATGTCGTGGTTGTCTATGAAACAGAAACCTTAAGAGATTTATTGGATACAAGTGTTAAGAAGATTATTAAAAATCGTGAGGTTACTGGTTTTGTAAGCTACAATGATAAAGTGGCAATTGAATTGCTGAATATCATTTGGCAAAATGGATTATCTGTACCTGAAGACATTTCATTAATTAGTCATGATAATTCAAATCTAAGCACAATGACAAAAGTAAACTTAACGGGTGTTAACCATCCAAAGAGTGAATTAGGTCATGAAGCAGCATTGCGTCTAATTAATTATTTAGAAGGAAAAAAAGAAACCATTGAATCTAAAGAATTCCAAGGTGAGATGATCGTTCGAGATAGTGTTAGAGATATCAATCAATAGTACTTTAACTAAGAATTTATGAAGGAGGGCGAAAGCTCTTCTTTTTTTGTACGGAAGCAGATAGTGAAAGTACTGTTTTAATCATCGTTCAATTACTTTGAATCCTCATAAAAAAGTTTATACTTCTAAAAATAGTGACTTTTTTACAAAAATATTGAGTGATAATCCTAATTTAATACAAGTAGGTGCTACCTACGTGTGAGAGAAGTAGAAGTAAATTTAGGAATTTAAGGACTTTTTAAGGATAGATATACTAGTAGGGCAAAAGGTATACGCACAAGTTGCTGATAATTCAGATATTATCCGTGGATTCGGTTGACTTATACGTACAACTAGATATAATTAAGTTAAACGTGAAAGCGTTAACACATATGAGGGAGATGAATACATGTCAGAATATAATAATCCAATCGTAATTGAACGAGCAGACCCATGGGTCTATAAACACACCGATGGTTTCTACTACTTTACAGGGTCAGTGCCAGGGTACCAATCAATTGAACTCAGAAGAGCAAAGACATTAAATGAACTTGAAACAGGGGAAATTAAAACAGTTTGGAATGCGCATGAAGAAGGCATTCAAAGTGAATTAATTTGGGCTCCAGAAGTTCACTTTATTAGAGGTAAATGGTATATCTACTATGCAGCAAGTAATCATGCACATATCCGAGATAAAGATTATCATCATCGCATGTTTGTTATCGAATGCAGTGATGCAGATCCTTTCACAGGAGAATGGGTCGAAAAGGGAGAAATCAAAACTCACCAGAAAAGTTTCGCAATCGATGCCACAGTTTTTGAATTAAATGACAAATTATATTACAGCTGGTGTCAATTAGAGCCAGCAATTACTAACAACTCAAATCTTTACTTATCAGAAATGGAAAACCCATGGACCTTAAAAGGGAAGATTCTATTACTATCTGTTCCGGAATTGGATTGGGAATGTGAAGGATTTAGAGTCAATGAAGCACCAGCGGCAATTATAAGAAACGGCAAAGTGTTTATTGCATATTCAGCAAGTGCTACCGATCATACCTATAAAATCGGTTTACTATGGGCAAATATTGATTCAGACTTACTAGATGGTTACTCATGGACTAAATTACCTGATCCTGTGTTTGTAACATCAGAGGAAAATAAGCAGTACGGTCCTGGTCATAACTCATTTACAGTTGATGAAACTGGAGAACATGATTTAATTGTTTACCATGCTCGACCTACTATGGCTAATGAAGGTGATCCATTAAATAATCCTAATCGTCACGCTCGTGTACAACGCTTTGAATGGGATGATAATGGATTCCCAGTCTTCGGCGTACCGGTTAAATAGGGGGATTGAATGTCAAATAAATATATTTTAAATACTCGTATCCATGGACCCAAGATTAGTAAAGAAATCTATGGCCAATTTGCAGAACATCTAGGTCGTTGTATCTATGAAGGTATTTGGGTTGGTAAAGATTCTACAATTGAACATAAGAATGGGATTCGACAAGATGTTGTCCAGGCCCTAAAGAATCTATCAATCCCAGTATTAAGATGGCCAGGTGGCTGCTTTGCTGATGAGTATCACTGGATGGATGGTATTGGTCCAGTTGAGAATCGTAAAAAAATTGTAAATACACACTGGGGTGGTCTAACAGAAAATAACCACTTTGGTACTCATGAATTCTTCGAACTTGTTGAGCAATTAGGAACACAAGCCTATGTTAATGGTAATGTGGGTAGCGGTAGTGTTCGTGAGATGTCAGAGTGGGTTGAATATATGACTATGGATGGGGAATCACCTATGGCTGATTTACGACGTGAAAACGGTCGAGATAAACCCTGGCGAGTAGAATACTTTGGTGTAGGTAATGAGAGTTGGGGCTGTGGTGGTCATATGACTCCTGAATATTATGGAGAACTCTACAGACAGTACCAAACTTATGTTCGTCAATATGGTGAACAAAAAATCTATAAGATTGCATGTGGTCCTAATATTGATGATTATCATTGGATGGAAACTCTAATGCAAAAAGCAACACCGTTTATGGATGGAATTAGCTTGCATCATTATGCCTTGGCTGATGAGTGGCTTAATAAACGTCCAGCTACAGGGTTTCCTGTAAAAGAATGGTATTCACTTATTGATAGTGCACAAAAAATGGATGAACTCATTACGAAGCATTCTCAAATTATGGATAAATACGATCCTGATAAAAGAGTTGGCTTGATCGTTGATGAGTGGGGCTCATGGTTAAAGGTAGAAGAGGGATCAAATCCTGGATTCTTATACCAGCAAAATACAATTCGAGATGCCATGGTTGCAAGTATTACATTGGATATATTCCATAAGCATGCAGACCGAGTTCACATGGCTAATATTGCTCAAATGATCAACGTACTACAATCTATGATTTTAACTCAAGATGAGAAGATGATACTAACACCAACTTACCATGTCTTTGAGTTGTATAAGAATCATCAAGATGCAAATGTGATCGATGTTCATGGAAGTAAACATGACTTTGTTTCTCAAAGTGCATCTGTGAAAGATAATGTTCTAACCTTATCGATCACGAACTTCCACCATGAGGATTCAGTTGCCTTAAATTATGATTTGGGGCTGGAAGTTAATTCTATTGAAGCATCTTATATTACAGGGGATGAACTGGATGCTCATAATACATTTGATAATCCAAATGTGATTACTAAGCAATTATTTAATGACTATAAACTTGATGGAAGTCAGTTAAATCTAAATCTACCATCTAAATCAATTTGTACATTTACAATTAAATTATCATAATTTATTAATGTCCAAGTCCCTATGGGCTTGGACGTTTTTATAAAGGAGACTATTAATGAAAGAACAAGGATTTTGGAATCGTTATAAAGAATTAATTAAAGATGTAGTTCTAGATTATCAATATCAAGTAATGCTAGATGAAAAAGATATTAACATAGAGCGAGAACGTGAAGATCATACATTACCTGAAGGAAAGTCTCAGGCAATCACTAACCTTAAGATTGCTGCAGGACTTGAAGAAGGTGAACACTTCGGCTGGTGGTTTCAAGATACAGACGTATATAAATGGATTGAGACTGCAGCACACATATTAGAAAACTATGAAGATAAAGCACTCCAGGGGCGTGTTGATGATGTCATTTCAATTATTGAAAAGGCGCAACAAGAGGATGGATATCTTTCAACTTTTTATCAGTTACGTGCACCACATCTAATTTATAAAGAATTAGATCGATCACATGAGCTATACAATGCAGGACATTTAATTGAAGCGGCGGTAGCTTATTATAAAGCGACTAATGAAGATGCATTATTAAATGTTGCAAAGAAATATGTGACACACATTCAAGCCCATTTTGGTCCTGGAAAAATTGAGGGTGCAGATGGCCATCAAGAAATTGAGTTAGCACTTATTAAGTTATATGAACTTACATCAGATAAGCAGTATTTAGACTTAAGTCGTTATTTCATTGATGTTCGTGGGAAAAACACGGAATTCTATAACGATCAAAAAAGAGCAAATGGAGAAGAGCCAGTAACAAACTTACACTATTTACAAGCTTATGATCAACCCATCAATCAAACTGAAGCTCACGGACATGCTGTCCGTATGCTTTATATGATGGAGGCAATGGCTGATTTAGCCCACTATGATCAAGATGATCAAATGAAAAATACTGTAGAGACTCTATTCAAGGATATTGTTGAAGGTAAGATGTATGTTACAGGTGGTGTTGGACAAACGGTTCAAGGTGAGGCATTTGCACAAAAATATGAGTTACCTAATGACACTATGTACTGTGAGACATGTGCTGCAATCGGTATGGTTAATACAGCACAAAGGTTATTTAAATTAGAACAAGATGATTCACTTATTGATGTATTGGAGCGTTCTCTATATAATGGAATGCTAGCTGGAATGTCTCAAGATGGACAACACTTCTTCTATGTTAACCCATTGGAATATATTGCTGATCGTTATAGTCCTGATAAGGGTCATGTTAAGGGACAAAGACCTGAATGGTTAGGATGTGCGTGTTGCCCTCCTAATATTGCTAGAACAATCGCTTCAATTGACTCATATTTTTACACCAAAATAGATAATAACCTATTCATTCATATGTACGGTGATGCTTCATTTAAAAGTGATGTAATTACTGTAAAGCAAGATTCACTATTTCCTCAGACTCACTCAAGTAATTTTGAAATTGAAGTAAAAGAAGATAATCAAATACTTCACTTTAGATTACCGGCTTGGGCTGACAATCTAACTATTAAATTGGATGGAAAATCTGAGAGTGATCGAATTGTTCTAAATAAAGGTAAATATACAATTAAAATTGGAATGGATGTAAAACCAAAAGCCATTTATTCCAACTCTAATATAGTTCACAATGCCAATAAGGTAGCTTTCCAATACGGACCATTCATCTACTGTGCGGAAACATTAGATCAAGAAGATTCAGTATATAAGTATTTCGTAGATTCAAAAGATATTAATACATTGTGGGTGGAAGATGAATTAGCTTCTCGTCACAATCTTCAAGTTGGTGCACTTCTAAAAACTTCAGGCGAACACTTATATTCTTATGAGGAAGAAGATAGTAAAGATACACAGATATTGAATTTGATACCATATTATTTATGGGCAAACCGTGAGTTAAGCGACATGATGGTTTGGCTTAACAGAAAGTAGGTAAGAATGATTTATACAATTGAGAATGAAAAACTGAGAGTTGAAATTCTGTATTTAGGAGCATCAATCTTAAGTATGCAATACTTCGATGGTATTAAATGGATTGAAACAACTCTACAATATGAGGATCTAAAAGACTATGAGAATAATAATACTTACTATTTAAATAGCGTTATTGGTCCACACTCTGGACGTATTAAAAATGGTAGGTATTACGATGGTGATGAGTTAGTAGAACTTGAAGTTAATGATGGTAAAAATCATCTTCACGGTGGGGCTACAGGTTTTCACACATTGAAGTTTGATGGTGTTGTATCTGATGATAAAACTACTTTAACATTAAGAGCATTTGATGACGTTAATAAGTGTGATATTACCCTAACTTATAGTTTAAATAGGGAGCAACTTGATATTTCATATCATGTTAAAGTTTTTAAAGATCAAGTTATGAATATGACTCAGCATACCTATTTCAACCTAAGTGGTGAAGATACAATCGAAGATCATAGAATCAGTGTGCCTGCCGAAAAGGTCTGTTTCTTAGATGAAAGTGGGGCTCCTGAGAGACTGGTCGATGTCTCTGATAGCTTTGATTTACGAAGTGCCGTACAAGTTGGTGAAAAAATGGCCATGACACATCCTCAATTTGAGATAAGTGGCAATATTGATCATCCATTTTTAGTCAATGATGGATTAATCAAGTTAGAATCTGATAAAAGTGGTATCGGTGTAGCGATCGGATCGGACCGACCTTATGCAGTTGTTTATACAGGTAACTATTTTTTACAAGAAAGAGAGTTTAAAGGCTTAGGGTACTCTAAAGTGCACCAGGCAGTTGCGATTGAACCTCAATATTTACCCAACGATATCAATCTTGGATTGGGAGAAAACCAGTTAATTCGTAAAAATGAAGACTATAATCAGCAAATTTCTTATAAATTCTATACAATTTAACAGATGTACGAACAAGAAGGTGCCTACACCTTCTTTTCTTATTGACATGTACGCACAACATGGTATAATTTCAATATAAGCGGTTACATTCAAGGGGGGGAAAACATGCCAAACAGGAACTTAAAAACGGTTACGAGTCTCTTAACAGGTCTATTATTACTCAGTGCTTGTTCGGTAAATAGCAAAGCCTCAAACTTTACAACACTCAACGGACCAGAAGATCCTCCCAACAGGTACAAGGTGACTGGAGTTCATGATCCTTCTATTGTAAAAGGAGAGAATTTCAACTTTATGGTTGGATCACACCTGGACGCAGCGACAACTACTGACTATGTCGAATTTACTAAATTTGCATCAGGAGTCAGAAAAGGAAATGCAATGATTCCTAACGTTTTAGAGGATATGAAAGAAGCACTTGATTGGGCTAAAACATCAACCTTCTGGGCGGGAGATATCATCCAAATGAAGGATGGTAAATACTACTTCTATTACAGTGTTTGTGAAGGTTCATCACCACTAGCAGCCATTGGATATGCAGTATCAGATAATGTAGAGGGGCCTTATGAAAATAAGGGAATCATTATCAAATCGGGACGATCTGGAAAGTTGTTAGCATATGAGCCTGACAAGAACATTCAGTACAATGCAGACATTCATCCAAATGCGATTGATCCAACATTATTCTATGATGAAAATGAAGTCCTCCATATGGTTTATGGATCATATTCAGGTGGTATCTTCATTCTTGAAATGGATGAAAAAACAAAGATGCCAGTTGTTGGCCAAAGCTATGGAAAACGTATTACGGGTGGTAAACATACTCGTATCGAAAATCCATACATCATCTACGATAAAGAAACAGACTATTACTACTTCTATGCTTCATTTGGTGGATTGGGTAGCGGTCATGGTTATCAAACTCGTGTTGCAAGATCTAAAGATATCATGGGACCTTATCTCGATAGTGAAGGACAAGACTTACTAGATATCGAAAAAGGTGTTAAAAGAGCATTTGATGATGATGCAATCAATCCTTATGGAAATAAGTTAATGGGAGATTTTGTCTTCAAGAGTAAAGATTCAAAAATGGATTTTGGTTATATGTCACCAGGTGGTGCTTCAGTTATCTACGATGAGGACTTGAAGAAAACCATGTTTGTATTCCATACAAGATTTCCAGGTAGAGGAGAGGGGCATGAACTTCGTTCTCATGAAGTGGTTATGAATGAAGATGGATGGCCACTAATCGCACCACTTCGTTATAGTGGTGTTGAACATACTAAAGCAAACACTAATGTTGATGGAAAATATGAGGTTGTAGTACATAACTTACAAATTCAAGGAGACATTCAAAGATCCAAACCATTAAACATAAATGCAGATAACAAAGAGCTTAACTTAAAAACAAATGGTTCAAATGTTGAACTAACTTACGAAGGTGTTGTATACAAGGGTGTCACATTACTACAATGGGATGTCAAACAGAAGAAAATGGTAAAAACCATAACATTACAAGGTGATGACAACACAACACTTTGGGCAATTGAAGGGTAGGATGGTTATGATTAATTTTAAAAGAAAATCAATAATGCTGGTATTAACTCTATCATTAATGGCAGGTGTCATTGTTCCTGTAGAAACAGTGGCAGAAACTTCAAAAGTGAATCAAAATGAGTCCTATACTTATGAAGCTTCAGAATATTTAGATTATAAGTCAAAGATTAAAGATATTTATACAGGGGATACTATTCAAGTTGATCTTAATACAGCTTCAAATGAAGCTGTTGAAGGAGTTATCAAACTAGATTATAAAGATTCAGCTAAAATATCTATTAATGTTCCCAATGCCGGTCATTATAACATAGTGGTTGATTACCTAATTCCTAATGACAAAGTGTTGCCAACGGCAATCGAAGTTAAAGTAAATGGAGAATTTGCTTACAATGAACTTCGAAGTGTTACTTTTAATAACTTGTGGAAACGTAGTAATGAGACAATTTTAGATCGATATAAGAATGAAATTGTTCCAGATATATTACAAGTAGAAGGACTTCAAACAACAGCTATCCTTGATGGTAGTGGACGTGAAAAAGAAGCCTTACTAATTCCACTAAATGCAGGTGAGAATACAATTGAACTTTACAGTATTGAAGGATCAATCGAATTACAATCTCTTAGCTTGGTTGCTCCAGAATCAATAACATTAGCAAAAGATAGTGTTGGAACAATCGAAGGTAGTGAAGTTATATTGATTGAAGCTGAAACACCCAGTCTTCAAAACTCACCATCTACAAGACCTGGAAGCTGGTTCAATTTAGACCTTACTCCTTACGATAATAAATTAAAGAAATTAAACTACATTGATGGTCTTTCATTTAAGGATGCACGTCAATTTGTTGAATATGAGTTTGAAGTAGAAACGGCTGGAGAATATCACTTAGGTTTAGGTTACCTACAAGATGCCAAAGTAGACTTTAGTGTATTCGTAGATATCAGTATAGATGGAGAGATAATATCTGAATCATTTGAGAATTACGCACTTCCTTATACTAGTAATTTCCAGGATACAATTTTAAAAAACCAAGAGGGAAACCTGAAGATAAAACTTGATAAGGGAACTCATAAGCTACGCTTTCAAATAAGCATTGATCCTTTACAGGAGATATTACATGAAGTAGAAGCAATTACTTCTGAAGTTCAACAACTATCAATAACAATCAAAAACTTAGTTGGTAATGTTGTTGATAAGAATCGTAACTTTGAAATTATTGAGTATATACCTGATGTTGAAGATCAACTTCAAGGTTGGTCAGAACGACTCGATGAACTTTATTCAAAAGCACAAGAAATACAAGGAACTAATAAAGAAATTGGTGCCTTTGCACAACTGCAAATCGCATCTAAACAACTTAAGAGTATAGGTTCTAAACGTCGTGAAATTCATATACGAGTTAATGAGCTAAGTACAGGTACAAACTCTGTCACTGCATACCTAGGAACTTTCCTTGAGGGAATGAATAATAACGGTTTATCAATCGACAAATTCTTCTTCATTCAAGACAGTAAAGATACACCTAAAAAGGCTGGTTTCATAAAGAAAACGATTGATGGTACCGTTCGATTCTTTGGATCATTTGGAAAACAGAACTATACTGCCAACGACAAAAACAGTGATAACTTACAGGTTTGGGTAAACCGTCCACGTCAATATGTAGAAATCTTACAGAATATCATTGATAAGGACTTTACTCCTAAAACAGGAATTAAAGTGGATCTATCCATTATGCCTGATCCTAACAAATTAATACTAGCAAATGCTTCAGGTAATGCACCTGATGTAGCACTTGGTGTTAACTACGCATTACCATTCGATTTAGCAATACGAAATGCAATTTTAGACTTAACGCAATTTGAAGACTTTAATGAAGTTGCATCTCAATTTCCAGAACAGCTACACGTTCCAGCAATGATTGAGAATGGCGTCTATGCCATGCCAGAAACAATGAACTTCTACGTTATGTTCTATCGTAAAGACATTCTTGATGATATTGGTATCGAACCTTTTGACACGATGGAAGAAGTAGTAACAACCTTACCAATTCTTCACCAACAAGGATTAAACTTTTTCTACCCAACAGCGGGTATGGCTGCAATGAAGATTTTTGCAGGAACAATGCCTATTGTTTATCAAAATGGTGGAAATTTTTATAGTGATACCATTACTCGTACGAACTTAAATTCTAAAGAAACGATTGATGGATTCAAGAAACTAACGGATTTATTTACGATTTATAACATGCCATATGATGTACCTTCTTTCTACCAACAGTTTAGAGATGGATCACTTCCAGTAGGAATCGCAGATTATGGAGCATATAACTTACTAACAAATGCTGCACCTGAGATTGCGAACCTTTGGGATATTGCACCAATGCCAGGTTATGTAGATGAAAATGGAGAAGTTCAACGTCACTCATCAGGTGGTGCTGAATCAAGTATCATCTTCTCTGATACAGATAAAAAAGATGCATCATGGGAATTTATGAAATGGTGGTCATCAAGTGATGTTCAGACTGAATTTGGTACTACACTACAAACTTCATTTGGTAAAGAGTATATGTGGAACACAGCAAATACAGAAGCATTTACAAATCTTCCTTGGAAAGCACAACATAAAGAGACAATTATTGAGCAATCTGAATGGATTGTAGAAGTACCTCGAGTACTTGGAACTTATATGTTGGAACGTGAATTAAGTAATGCCTATAATGCAGTCGTTCTTGAAGGTCAAGATCTAAGAAGAGCAATTGACTTAGCAACGAAACGAATTAATCGTGAAACCAATCGAAAACTTGAAGAGTTTGGTTATATCAAGGATGGTGTTCTGATCAAAGAATACCATACGCCCAATATGAATATAGGAGGACAATAAACATGAAAAACAAAAGAAATCGTTCTACGTTTTGGTACTTGTTACCTTATGTTTCTTTATTCCTAATATTTATTGTAATACCAGTTGTAACAGCTATTGGCTTATCATTTACCAATTTTAATACAATTGAAACACCAAGTTTTGTTGGCTTGATGAACTATATTAACTTATTAACCCAAGATGATATCTTCATGCAATATGTTTTACCAAATACCATTCTATTCGCATTGATCGTAGGACCTGGAGGTTATATCCTTGGATTCTTACTCGCTTGGGTAT
>JBGXRX010000123.1:0-5362 GCA_041811795.1 Erysipelothrix sp.
ACCTGGCTTGGTTTCTTTAGTAAGTGTATCCACTCCAAGATAAACCGTAATTACAGTGACAATAATACCGAATAGTATGATTCTAAAATGTTCTTTGAATACTTTATTTATGTTCATCGCTACTGCAACCTATCTGGTTTGTACAATTAATGATGGAGAATCAAACTATAGACAGCTCATTCATGGTTTTGTTTATTCACTGACTCCGTATATCTTAATCAAGCCAATCGTAGTCTTTATGAGTAATTACTTTACATTGAATGAAGCGTTCTTACTGTCATTTACGGATCTCATAATATTTGCATGGGTTGTAACATTAATCTTTGTTGCTATTAGAGAACTTAATAACTATGAGAACAAAGAAACTATCAAGATTATTCTACTTTCAATCTTTACAATATTTATTGGTTTACTAATTATCTTCGTACTATTCCTATTAGTTAACCAATTA
The DNA here is from genome assembly GCA_041811795.1 of Erysipelothrix sp. Taxonomy (GTDB): domain Bacteria; phylum Bacillota_I; class Bacilli_A; order Erysipelotrichales; family Erysipelotrichaceae; genus Erysipelothrix. Next base: position 452 of record JBGXRX010000123.1, read on the forward strand.
GTAGATTTTATCAAAGCTATATTCAGAGAGGCGGTGTATCGAATTGAACATAAATAAAGTATTCAAAGAACATTTTAGAATCATACTATTCGGTATTATCGTCACTGTAATTACGGTTTATCTAGGAGTGGATACACTTACTAAAGAAACTAAGCCAAGTTTAAAACCTCCTGTAGTTGCCGTTCCAGATCCTGGAGCAAACGATGAAGAGGAAGTAGTTGAACCAGGTGAAGAAGCTGAACCCGAAGAGGAAGTCCCAACAGATCCAAGTATGCCTGAAGAGGGCGAACAAATTGTAGGTGAAGTGTTTGAAGAAAACAGACCTAAATTTAATACTACTTCAGTCGCAGAGATTGACGGACATAAGAAAATCGTAAGCAATGAGTACTATGATCTTTATCTTAAAGAGGAAAATCTCTCTATTATTCTACGTAATCAAAAGACAGGTGCACTACTCTATTCAACAGTAGAAAAACCTGATAAAACTAACGAAAAATGGAGCAATTTTGTTAAGAGTGGAGTCGTTATCGACTTCCTTCAAGACACTAATATCGTTTATTACCAAGCCGATATGTATTCAGAAAATCCTGATAAAAAAGTTACACTAACTGATACGGGATTTAATGCTCATGTGTCATATCCAGGATTAGAAATTTCATATAATCTTGAAGTAAGTTTGAAGGATGATGTTCTCAATGTACATATTCCTAAAGATTCTATTATCGAAACATCAGACAAATATAAAGTTGCCAATGTTTATGTTTATCCAATGATGGGCTACACCAAAGTGGCTGAAGATGATGGTTATATGTTTGTACCTGATGGTTCTGGATCTCTGATTCATTACAAAGACCATAAAGGGCAATTCAAACAACCATTCAATCAAATGATTTATGGTAGCAACAGTGGTATTGACGAGAGTTATGTATTATCACTACTAAATGGTCAAACTACAGTAAACGAAAATAAAGGAATTATCATGCCAGTCTTTGGTTCAATTCATTCGGATAAAGACCAAGGATTTGTCGGAGTTATTAATGAAGGAGATGAAAGTGCTAGATTGTTTGCTTATCCAAATGGAGCGGTAACACCCTACAACTGGATCACTCCAAGCTTTGTTTATCGTCAGTTTTATAACCAATTAACAAGTGCTACAACAGGTACTATGGTTATTCGACAGAAAGAAAAGAATAATTTCAACATCGATGTTTCTTATCATCTATTATCCGGTGATGATGCAACCTATGTTGGAATGGCGAAAACTTATAAAGAAACTCTAGAAGCTCAAGAAAGTCTTCTTAAAAAAGATGTTGACTATAAAACACGAGTCGATTTCTTAGGTGGTGAAGTGAAATCCGGACTTCTTAGCAAGCAAGATATCATTATGACAACCTTCCACGATGCGCGTGCAATTTTAGATACTCTTGCAACGCAGGGAGTTAATGACACCTTAAGTGTTTATAAGGGATGGCAAAAGGGAGGTAAGTACACTAGCTTACCACTTGAAAATGCCAACATGTCTAAAAAGTTGGGTGATTTATCAGTTCTCAAAAATCTTGATGAAAACCAGAAGATTATCTTAGAGGCTGACTTGCTTCGCTATAATCCAGCAACTAATCCATTGAACAGTTCTAGTCTTGTTAAGCAACTAAATAAACGAACCTACGATGAGAATGTCCATGGTAAAGTGTATCAAAAATTTAACTATATTATTCCAGAAGAAAGTGTTGGTAATGCAAAAACAGTAGTTAGAGATATTAAGGGTATGGGATTTGAAAGTATTTCTGTAGAAGGTATAGGAGAGAAGTTATACTCCTACTTACTAAAAAATCAAACTCAAGATCGTATCCATACAGCTTCAATTTACTCTAGTATATTTGAAGATATGAGGGAAGCTGAGATGTACATTACATCAGCATCACCTCACTCAATATACTGGCAATATCATGATTCAATTCTTGATTTACAAGTCGAATCATCAAATTATGTCTTCGTCGGAGAAGAAGTTCCATTCTTACCGATCGTCTTAAAGGGAAGTATTCCTTACTATGCACCATATATTAATTTCAATGCAAACCATGAAGCATATGTTCTAAACATGATTGAATATGGAGCTTATCCATCATTTATTGTAACTCAGGAGAGTGCATCACATTTCCAACTTACAAATTCATCGGGCTTGTATAGTACACAATTTGATCTTTATGAAGAGCAAATCGTTGAGTACGACAAGATATTTAAAGATATTGCGAATGAAATTGGCACTTCAGAAATTGTAGATCATATCAGAGATGGTAAGAGTGTTACTGTCAGCTATTCTAATGGTGTAAAAATCTTACTGAATTATGCATCTGCTGACACAATAATTGATGGTGTTAATGTCAAAGCAATGAGTTATGAGGTGGTGAAATAATGAAAAAGAAGAACAAGTTAAGAATTAATCCTGGCTTATTATTTATATCACCATGGTTAATAGGGTTTGTCGTATTAGTACTTTGGCCTTTAATACAATCGTTCTATTTTAGTTTAAATACGATTCGTCTAAGACCTACAGGTCGTGTCTATTTATTTGTTGGGTTTAATAACTTTAGAGATGTGTGGCTGAAGGATATGTTCTTTGTACAAGAATTACTAACTTTCTTAATCAGTACCATCCTAAGAGTTCCAGTAATTATCGTGTTTTCTCTGATTATAGCATTGTTGCTCAATCAAAAACTTAAATTCAAAGGACTTCTACGTGTCATCTTCTTTATGCCGGTAATCATTTCAAGTGGACCGGTTATGAACCAGTTGATTACTGAAGGGGCGACATCGATTCCTTTAGTTAATATTGGTGCTTTAAGTACTGTAATCAGTAATGTATTACCAAACTGGTTAGCAGTTCCGTTCATTAGTTTATTCTCAGAAATCATTGTTATCCTATGGTACTCAGGGGTACAGTTACTTATCTTTACAGCTGCTCTTCAAAAGATTGATCACTCACTCTATGAAGCGGCAAAAATGGATGGGGCATCGAAATGGGAGTGTTTTTGGAAGATTACATTACCGACATTAAAACCAATGATTCTATTGAATGCTATTTATACAATTATTATTCTTTCTAACAATGGACAGAATAATATCATTAACCTAATTTATCAAAACATGTTCTCTGCTACTCGTGGTTATGGATTCGCATCGGCAATGGCTTGGATGTACTCCGTAATTGTACTGATTATGATTGGTGTCACCTTCTTATTACTCAAAGACAATCCAGCATATACAGTCAAACCTGTGAAGCAGAAAAAATCGCGTAAGCCATTTAAAATCAGTACAGCAATGCTTAGAAAGGAAGTTAAATCATGACTAGTAGAACTCCTGATTCTGTCCTCAAAACAAGACTACAAGCATGGAAATACAAAACAAAAAGCTTCCTTCTAGGGACTGCTCAAAAACAAGGAGCCCTATATAAAGGCATTTCTTATGTACTTTTAATCTCAATTGGATTTGTATATATCTATCCCTTGTTAAACATGCTGATTACAAGTTTTAAATCACTGGATGATCTACTGGACATCTCAGTCAACTGGATTCCATCCTCTTTATACCTTGATAACTACAGACAAGTGTTTGCAGTTATGAAGTTAAAAGAAGGTTTATTTGGAAGTATTATGATTTCATTGATTCCAACATTAATACAACTTGTTGTAACAATGTTAGTGGGTTATGGATTTGCGGTCTATGAATTTAGGTTTAAAAAGACACTCTTGTTTTTACTTCTATTCAGTTTTGTAATTCCACCACAAATTCTTATGATGCCTACCTATGTCTTATATAACGACTTAGGATTACTAGGCGGTTTGGGAGCCTTTATTATCCCAGCCCTGTTTGGACAGGGGATCAAAAGTCCAATATTTATCCTAATTTTCTATCAATTTTTTAAACAAACGCCAAAATCATTATATGAAGCTGCGCGTGTTGATGGGGCGGGAGAGTGGCGAATATTTCATAAAGTTGGAATACCTATGGCACTACCTGCAATCGTTATTGTATTCTTGTTCTCATTTGTATGGTATTGGAATGAAACTTATCTAGTCAATCTATACATCGGGTCAGTTGGAGGAAAGGGGGTCAATTGGACAACCATATTAATTCAATTACAACAGTTTAGATCTAGTTATGAACAGATGTATCCTGTGGCGTTAAATATTAATACGCCTAATAAATGGAATGAAGGAATCTCCATGGCAGGTACTGTTATCAGTATCCTACCATTGATGGTGACATACTTCTTCCTTCAACGATACTTCGTTGAAAGTGTTGACAACTCAGGTATTACGGGAGAATAAAAGAAAGGATGTTAATTTAAAATGAAAAAATTATTAACAATATTACTCGTGCTTTTATTAGTTGTAGGATGTGGAAAAAAAGCTGGGGGACCAGGAGGTAGTGCAGATTTTGATACAATGCCAGATATGACGGATGAGGAAATTACAATTCGTGTTGCTACATGGCAAGCACCTGCTTTAAAAGAAGCTTTAAAGGATGCTTTTGAAGATAAATATCCAAACATCACTTTAGAATTAATTGATGTCGATACAACAGCTTGGATGGACAGTTTAACCAACTTAGCAACTTCAAATAATTTCCCTGATGTATTTTGGTATCAGGCAGATGTTGACGTTCCAATCAGAAATGGTTGGTTAGGTGATTTAACACCGTATTGGAATGCTGATCCTGAAACTAAAGATGTTTTAGGAACTCTAAAAGACCAAGGTATCTTTACAATGACAGATGGTAGTGAAAAGAAACTATCAGCTGCATCAGCATACCAACCATTTACAGTATTCTTAGATGAAAACTTATTCAAACGTTTCAATAAAGAAATGCCATCTACAGACTGGACTTGGTCAGAAATGATTGCATTACAAA
>JBGXRX010000124.1:0-11201 GCA_041811795.1 Erysipelothrix sp.
ATCAATAAAATTGTTATTACTATCAATCGCTTTATTTGTAATGTCTATTGCATCCTATAATCTAGTTTTGGACAATGTGGTCTTTGCTCTGATAACCTTGGTAAGTTTCTTCTTCGCCTGTATTGCACTCATCATGGGCCTTGCAACACCGGTTGAAGCTAAAGAATTTAAGAGTCCATTGAAAACATTCGACGAGTTACAAGAAGATAAGAAGATTTAATTATTTAACGATATATGGACTAACTAACTTTACCAAGTAGATAAGCCATTATTCAATAACTATAATATATGAAGAAGAGGCAGATCCTAGGATCTGCCTCTTTTGATTATTTCTTCTTTTAATGTCTTGTAGTGCGATGTTTTAATTACTGGTCCTTGAGATTCATTTGGAAACCCCAATTTAGATAGCGTAAGAATTGGTGGCGATTGAATTCGTTTATAAATAGCACGGTTACGTGTATTGATAACCCACTCTAAATCATCCATGAATGCTTGTCCAATATCTAAACCGTAGGCCTTCAAATAAGGTCCCATCGGAAGATTTAAAATACTACCATCAAGATAAGCTTCCATAATTGATTCAACATCATGCCCTTGTAGGTATTCTATCAAATAATCATGATATCCCCATTTCATTGGATCAAACTGATCTTGAGCCAACTCTGCACTCGGTGCAAAGTCCCACTCGATCTGATCATCATTAATTTTAGGGATAAGGTTTGAAGGTACGATTACTTTACCCTGATTTTTGTTTAATCGTTCAGCAAGAGCACCAACCTCTAACTTATTGAGATCTCCTAATAATGCTAAAACACCAATTGCATCACCATATAGAGTCGCATAACCCAAGGCTGTTTCAATTTTGTTTCCATTATTACTTATAACCCCATTAGTTAGTGATGACAAAGTCATTAATGTATGTCCCCTTAGACGGGCTTGAACATTCTCATAAGTTAAGCCTTCTAAATTATCAAAGCCAGCATAGGCAAAAGCATCCTTGGTTCCTTGAGTCATATCTTTTATAGGAATAATATAAGATTCATACCCAAGTGCATCAGATAGATGTTTAGCATTGGATTTAGTAATGTCTCTAGTATATTCTGAAGGCATATTAACTCCAATGATGCGGTTTGAACCAAGTGTTGTTGCTAGTAAAGCGACTGTTAAACTTGAGTCTAAGCCACCCGATACGCCTACAATCCACTTAGGTTTAAATGGTAAGACCTCTTCATCAAACCAGGTAATTCCAAGTTTCACTGCTTCAAGTATCTTCTCTTCTCTTTCTTCAATATCAGTTACCATAGCATCTGATACGGAATCAAAAGATTGAAGAATATCATTCAATTGATAACTTCCCCCAACATAAACATAAACATTATCTTTTAAGTTTGAAAGTCCCATTGGGTTGATATAGATTCCTGCATTATAAAACTCAAGATGATTTTTATCATATGCATCAAGTCCAAATACAATCGTATCGGCATCAGCTATTTCTCTATCAAAAGAAACTTTCCAAACCTTATTAAGAATTGTGATGGTTTGTTCACTCTCTTTAGTATGGAAGTAATCCACATCATAAGAATTTAAATCATTCTTAATAACTGGATTATCTAAAAGCATACCATCTTCAAAAACTAAAATTGCTTGGTAAAGTTTCCCCTCTTCTTGTAGAAGAGATCCCATTATTATTGTATTGCCTTGAGATAGTTGTGCAATCTTATCGTGGTAACTCCAAACATCATCAAGAAAAGCCGAAGACTTATATAAATCTCCTAAGTGATAACCCGTTAGGGCTAAATGAGGTAATAAAACAGTTTTATGATTCGATGTATTAACAACAAATTCAATAGCCTTAAAGTTTTCTTCTAACTGTCCGGCCTTAACTCTAATTTCACCAAGTGTAATCATGATTATTATCCTTTCTGTCTAAAGTGTTCATAAGCAAAGACGCTTGTTGCCCCAACTGTAGATAGTGAGACACGTGCATCATAATCAATTCGAACATGATCATCCATCAGTTCAAGTGTATGGCGGCTCAATCCACGTAGTGCACCACCTAAGCAAATACAGACGCGATTTGGCATTTTGTAATCCATGAGTGATACAGAATCATCGCCTCTAAATGCAGCCATCATTGTCACATCCTGTGCTTTCATAACTTTGATAGATTCTTGCAAGTCTTCACTTTGATGCCAAATCAAACTTTCAGAAGCCCCAGCTGATGCTCTAATTAGTTTAGCTTCTGCATCATAGTAGTCATATGATGGGGTAATGATACCATCAAAACCTAATGATTTAATAGTTCTACAAATCTCTCCCATATTAAATGGATCTGAGACACCCTCAATCAACATGAATGATTGTTGACCCTTAAGAAGTTTCTCTACTGAATCTGATTCTCTTGCTCCACACTCAACAAGGTATCCACCATGGCTTGTGTTTCCAGCAAGTTCATCCAATTCTTCTCTTGATGCTCTAACTATTTTAAGTCCCTTTGCAATTCCTAATACATAGCGACATTCTCTATCTCTATCTGTTAGTGTTTCCAAAATATAAACTGCCTGAATTGGACGCTTACGATTTTGTAGTATAGCCTTAGTCGAAATCTTACCTGATACAATCATATCTTACCTCACCTTTAATTAAAAAAAGAGCCAGAGCTCTTAAACTTGGAAGAATACCCAAGCACAATACACAATTAATAAATCTTGGAATGAACGCGTTAAACCTATGTTAACCATGATCGTATTCAATTCCTGGATTACAAATATGTCCAAACGAATCCCTACTAAGAAAACCATGAACAATGCAATAACGACTTTTCCCAACCATCTTGAATTCTTTTTTCTTGATGGTGATAATAAGTAACCAAAACCCCATAAAACTAAAACCCAAAGAATAATACTAAACCACTCAAAAAAACCTTTAAAAACAGGTCCTACGAACTTATAAATAAGTGCTGAAATAATTAAGTAGATTAGAGCTTTCCATGTATCCTTCATAATTTACCTCAATTCTGATTCAATTATATCATTTTTAACTCTTAAAAACATAGAGTCACCAAATGAGAAAAACCTGTATTCTTCACTAATTGCATGTGCATATGCTGCATCAATTACCTCTTTACTAGCAAAGGCCGCAATCAGCATTATCAGTGTTGATTTTGGAAGATGGAAATTAGTAATAATTTGGTCAACAGCTGAAAATTTATATCCTGGATAGATGAATATCTCACTATCTCCAGAACATGCTATGAATTTTCCATGCTCTTGCATAACAGTCTCTAGAGTTCTTACTGATGTTGTACCAACAGCAATGATATCTCTACCTTCTGCCTTTGCTAAATTTAGTGCATCAGCCGTATCTTGACTCATGACATAACTCTCTGAATGCATTTTATGGTCTAAAACATTATCCACTTTAACAGGTCTAAATGTCCCTAAACCAACATGAAGTGTTACATATTGAATTTCTACGCCAATCTCAATCAGTTCATTCATTAAATCCTGAGTAAAGTGTAATCCCGCTGTTGGAGCAGCTGCAGATCCAGATACTTTAGAATATACTGTTTGATAACGCTCTTTATCTTCAAGGCGTTCATGGATATAAGGAGGCAGTGGCATTTGCCCTAACTCATCAAGAAGTTCTAAAAAGATACCTTCATAGATCAGATCAAACTTACGCAATCCTTCCTCACCAACTTCAGTACAGATTGCCTTTAATCGACCATCACCAAATGATAACTCAGTCCCCAATTTAACAACCTTAGCATTTCCTACCAAGCACTCACATGCCTTATCTTGAAACTTCAGGATAAGTAATTCAACATGAGCTCCCGTTTCTGGTTTCTCCCCAAATAAACGAGCTGATATAACACGAGTGTCATTAAGTACCAATACATCACCCTTTTTAAAGTAAGATTTTATATCATAAAAATGCTTATCTGATAGTTTATTTTCTTCAACAACCAACAATCGAGACTCACTTCTCTTTTCCATTGGTGTTTGAGCTATTAAGTGCTCCGGTAAATCGAAATTAAAATCATCTACATTCATAAAAGTTCTCCAATTCTATTAAAAAGAAACAAGCGAACTTGTTTCTAGAAACCGCGATCATTTTCCGCATCAATACCATAACGAGCATAAACTTCATCACGCAATTCAAGAAGACGATCTTCTTCAATAGCCAGACGCATCTCTTCCATTAATTTTAGTAGGAAGCGCAAGTTATGAATCGATACTAATCTCATACCTAATCCTTCATTAGTTTTATGAAGGTGTCTTAAGTATGCTTTTGTATAGTTTTTACATGTTTCACAATCACAATCTTCATCAAGTGGTGTGAAATCATATTCATACTTTAAGTTTTTAATGTTAACTCTACCTGTACTTGTCATTGCAGCACCATGGCGTGCAATACGAGTGGGCAGAACACAGTCAAACATATCAATACCACGAATAACCCCTTCAAAAAGTCCGTTGATAGAACCTACACCCATAAGGTATCGAGGCTTATCTTCAGGAAGATACTCTACAGCATCTTCAATCATTTTGTACATAACTGGTTTTGGTTCTCCTACTGAAGTTCCACCAATTGAGTATCCAGGGAAATCCATTGCTACTAATTGTTTAGCATGCTCATGACGTAAATCAGTATACTCTCCCCCTTGAACAATCCCAAATAGAGCTTGATCATCAGGTCGACCATGTGCATCTTGTCCCCGTTTTGCCCATCGGATGGTACGATCACAAGATTCCTTCATGTATTCATAAGTTGCAGGATAAGGAGGACATTCATCAAATGACATGATGATATCTGCTCCTAAATCATTCTGTGTTTGTATCGATATCTCTGGAGTTAAGAATAACTTATCCCCGTTAAGATGGTTTCTGAAATGAACTCCTTCTTCAACGATAGATCTGATTTTTCCTAATGAGAATACTTGAAAGCCTCCCGAGTCTGTCAGGATAGGACCATCATAGTTCATGAACTTATGAAGTCCTCCCGCTTGTTTTACAACATCTGCTCCAGGTCTTAACCATAAATGGTAAGTATTGGATAGGATGACTTGTGAGTTAATTGCTTTTAAGTCTTCTGGTGAAAGATATTTAACAGTTGCAAGTGTTCCTACCGGCATAAACATAGGCGTTTGTACAAGTCCATGTTTGGTTTGTAGTGTTCCCCTTCTTGCTTTAGTCTTAGGATCTTTCTTAAGTAATGTATATTTAATCGGCATTTTCAATTATCGGTTTGATTGTTTACGTTCGTGTTCTTTTAAGAACTTTTTACGTAGACGTAGGAAGTTAGGGGTAACTTCTACTAATTCATCATCACGGATGAACTCTAATGCAAATTCAAGTGTTAATGGAACTGGTGGTGTTAATTTCATTGCCTCATCACGTCCTGATGAACGTACTGCTGTGGCTTTTTTATTTTTAATAACGTTAACAACCATGTCTGTATCACGTGCTGCGATACCAACAATCATTCCCTCATAAACATCAGTTTGAGCACCAATGAAGAATTGACCTCGCTCTTGTAAGTTAAAGATTGAGTAAGTCATTGATGTACCTTTTTCGTTTGAGATCATTGATCCGTTTTGTCTTTGTGCAATTGCACCTTTCATTGGCTCATAGCCTTTGAATAAACGTAACATTGTTCCTTCACCATGAGTCATGTTAATAAAGTCTCCACGGAAACCAATCAGTCCACGAGTTGGAACATTCCAGTATTGTTTAACCATACCGCGATTGTCTTCCATATTAACTAATTCACCCTGACGAAGTGAAATTTGAGAAATCATAGTACCAGAATATTTTTCTGGAACTTCAATTACAACTTCTTCAACCGGCTCACATTTAACACCATCGATTTCTTTATTGATCACTTGTGGTTTAGAGATTGCTAACTCAAATCCCTCACGACGCATGTTCTCAATCAAGATTGAAAGATGAAGCTCACCACGTCCAGCTACTTCAAACTTATCAGCTGATTCAAGTTGTTTTACACGTAATCCAACGTTGACTTCAAGTTCTTTATCTAAACGTTCTTTAATGTTACGAGATGTAACATATTTTCCATCTAATCCAGCAAATGGTGAAGCATTAACCATAAATGTCATAGACAGTGTTGGCTCTTCAATTACAATTGCAGGTAATGGTAATAAATGATCTGGTTCACATAAAGTGTTACCAATTGAAATATCATCAAATCCAGAAACAAGTACGATGTCTCCAGCAACAACATTATCTACTTCAACTCTTTTTAATCCTTCATAAACATAAAGTTTAGAAACATTTTTCGTTGTAACAGTATTGTCACCATCAAGAACAGTAATACGTTGTCCTTTTTTAAGTGTTCCTTTTTCAATACGACCGATTCCTAAACGTCCAACATATTCATCATATGCTAGTGAAGAAACTTGAAATTGTAAATGTTCTTCTGTGTAGTCTGGGTATGTTGGTGTATGTGCAACAATTGCATCGAATAGAGGTTTCATATTAACCCCTTCATCGTCCATTGAAGCTTGAACAATGCCTTGACGTGCAATTCCATAAAGAATTGGGAATTCAAGTTGTTCATCAGTTGCATCTAATTCCATAAATAGTTCATATACAAGTTCAATAACTTCATCAACACGACGGTCTTGTTTATCAATCTTGTTAATTAATAGAATTGGTTTTAAACCATTTTCTAGTGCTTTCTTTAATACGAAACGAGTTTGTGGCATTGGTCCTTCTGCTGAGTCTACTAATAGAATAACAGTATCAACAGTTTTGATGATACGCTCAACTTCGGATGAGAAGTCAGCATGGCCTGGTGTATCCACAATATTAATTTTTATATCTTGATAGTCTACAGAACAGTTCTTAGAATAAATAGTAATACCACGCTCACGCTCGATATCATCACTATCCATTACTCGGTCTTGAACTACTTGATTATCGTGGAAGATTCCTGATGTTTTTAACATCCCATCCACTAAAGTACTTTTACCCGCGTCAACGTGGGCAATTACAGCTATGTTTATTATTTTTTTCATAAGTATCGCTCTTTCCTATAACTGTAGTATTATACATGAAAACAGTAGTAAATGATAGAAAAAGCCCTCTATTTACATAGGGGCCTGTGTGAAATCATGTGTGTCGCCTCTGTAAGCGATACCATCACAATTCTACTAGAGATTTGAATTTTTTAGAATGTCTTTTAATAAGGTTGCTGATTCTCTAAGTGCTTCAATCTCATTTGATGAGTATGGCACTTCAACATTTTGCTTAGAACCACTTCTACCAACAACCGTCGGTACAGAAGTGTAAACCCCTTCAATTCCATATGCCCCATCTAATAATGATGAGATTGTTAAGATGGAATTTTCATCACGTAAGATGGCTTGAGTAATACGAGTTATAGCAAGAGCAACCGCATAGTTTGTATAACCTTTGCGATCGATAATTTGATAAGCTGCAGTTTTTACATCTTCTGTAATTTCTTCTGCCATAGCCTCATCAAACTCGATACCATGATTTTCACAGTATTGAGATATGGTTAATCCTGCAACTGTAGCCAATGACCATGTCGCAATCTCACTATCACCATGTTCTCCAATAATATTAGCATGAATGTCACGAGCATCAACTTGGAATCGTTTTGCTAGTGCCGACTTAAATCGCGCCGTATCCAAAACAGTTCCCGAACCAATAACTCGATTGGCTGGAAAACCAGATAATTGATAAGTCACTTGGGTCAGAATATCAACTGGATTTGAAACTACCAACAATATAGCATTGGGATTATACTTAACTATTTGTGGTACTAATTGCTTATAGATATCGATATTACGATTGACTAAATCAATGCGTGTTTCTCCTGGTTTCTGTGCTAAACCAGCAGTAATAATAACGATGTCTGAATCGTGTGTATCAGGATAATCACCTGCAATAATATTTACAGGCGATACAAATACAGAACCTTGATAAAGATCCAAAGCCTCACCCTCGGCTTTAGCTTTATTAATATCTACAATGACAATTTCCGAAGCTAAGTTATGATTCATAAGTGCAAAGGCTGTCGTAGATCCTACAAAACCTGCACCAATAATAGAAATCTTATGTGTCTTCATAATGTCCTCCTAATTTCTATGATTATCATATCAAATCAAGGGCTATTTTGATATACTTAAGCAATGGGGGTAATAAGGAATGAATAATTTTAAGCAATTCTATAAGCGCAGTATTGAGGAAAGAAAAGCTATCTTAGATAATACTTTCCAAATTGATCCAAATAATTATAAAGAGCTTGATATCGAACTTGCGAATCACATGATCGAAAATGCCATCTCTACTTATGAAGTGCCCTTAGGCCTAGCCACTAACTTTAGAGTTAATAATAGAAACTACATCATACCAATGGCAACGGAAGAACCATCTGTTATTGCAGCTGCTTCTAATGGAGCAAAGATTGTAGCACTCAACGGAGGCTTTACAACCTCTGTTCCGAATCGTTCAATGATTGGACAAATCGCATTCTATAATCCCAAAAATCATGAGATTATGGAGCTTTACTTAAAATATAATTTAGAGAAGTTAAAAAACATCGCAATAGCAGCCCATCCTTCAATCCATAATCGTGGTGGTGGCCTTGTTTCTATTACTTCAAAGTTAATCAAAGAACCCAACAAAACAACTTTTTTTGTAGTTTACTTCACTATAGATACAAAAGAAGCAATGGGAGCTAATATTGTTAATACCATCCTTGAGGCAATCAAACCTCATTTGGAAAGCACCTTTAAATGTCCAAGCATCATGAGTATTATTTCTAATTATGCAACTGAGTCATTAGTAAGTGCTTCTTGTACAATTGATCCTAAACTATCTGGTATGACTGATGAGCAATGTGAACTCATTGCCATTGCAAGTGATCTAGCATCAGTTGATATCTACCGAACAACGACACATAACAAAGGTATTATGAATGGTATCTCTGCTGTTACTTTAGCAAGTGGTAATGATACTCGAGCTATTGAGGCTGGAGCTCATGCTTATGCTTCACACTCTGGAACTTATCAACCACTAGCAACATGGAAATTTGAGAACGATAAGTTGGAAGGAGCAATTACTCTTCCTCTAGCTTTAGGTAGTGTTGGTGGATCTATTTCAATCCATCCCAAAGCCCGACTTTTCCATCAAATCACCAACATTCAAAATGCTCAAGAGTTAATGCAAGTTACAGCAGCAGTTGGTTTAGCACAAAACTTTGCCGCCCTAAAAGCACTGACTTCAGTTGGTATTCAAAAGGGTCATATGAGCCTACAAGCCAAGAGTTTACTCTTATCAGTAGGAATTACTCAAGATGAATTACCTCAAGCATTAGAATTACTCAAAGAGAAAACAGTGATGAACTCTCAAACAGCAATTGAAATAAGAGAATTTTTAAGACAAAGATAAACTAATAGCCAACTCAGATGAGTTGGCTATTTATGCTTTATAGGTATGTATGATCTTTTTAATCGGTACTTTCTGACTTATGATTAATTCTTCAAGGAAAGAATAATAAGTACCCGGTGTAATGATTCCCGATAATTGGAATAACTTCAAACCACTGGATTCTAATATTACATTGGCCAACATAACACAGTTAGTAGTGAAGAGATTATAAGTTTTATAAGGTTGATTATGAAACTTATAGAAGGAATAGAAATCGGATTGTTCTTGTAAATTAGTTAGATGAGCTCCTTTTTTACCTGGATTTTCAAAGTAATAAGTATCACTTAGTAAATCCTTGAGACGCTCTTCAATAGCCCTTGCTTCAAACTCAGTTAACTCAATTATATACTGATAAACAATAGTTCGATGATCTACCGAGAAATTGATAAAATCAGACTCGCTACCACAGATTAATACCCCATCACCATAGATTGAATGCTTAGAGCGATTATCCTCATCATAAGATCCATATGAATAGATTGAACCATTATAACCCAAATCAATATGACCTAATCGATTAAAACCATAATCTTTAACATGCATATAGACTGAAATACGATTACCCTTTGTAGGTCCTATATATGGTTTATCCTGCTCATCACGAGTATGCTTCTTCAAGCCCGATACTACTACTGGAGGTAATATTGCTGAATATAAAACTGGGGCTGATAACTTCAGTTGAACATGATGTCCCAGAAGACCTTGTACTGAAACCAGTATTTCGATAATTCCATAAACTATAATATAAGAGCCCATTTGAATATTAATGATGAGACGATTTTGGAAACCTTGACTGAGTAGCAATACTCCAATCGTAGTATCAAATACAAGTGCTATCAATTTATTTAGCTTACCCAACTCACCATCACGAAACTTCAAATAGATTTCCAATGCATGAACACTAGCATTAAAGAGTGCCCACAATCCAAATATCAATGTCGTAACAGAAACAACATAAGTTTGATTAAATACAAGAAAAACTACAACTGAAGCAGTTCCAATTGCACGTAGTAAGTGTATGATATCCCGATTGATAATAGCTTTATATAGATTAGAAAGACTCACTGCCACCAAAACAGTCAATGCAAGAAAGTATATGGCATACCACATCATATTGAGTCGATTGATAATCAAGATGCCCAATACAATCATCAGTATCCCTATCACAAGATGAAAGAGTTCTCTAGAAACCTGGATATTTTTGTTATTGATTGATATTTTCTTCATTATGCTAAGAGTAACACTTTTTTGTTCAAATGTGTATAATGGACACATGACATTTACAGACAGATTATTAAATTGGTACTATCCAAATCATAGAGAACTGCCTTTTCGTTCTCAAAAAGACCCTTATAAAATATGGGTGTCAGAAATTATGGCACAGCAAACTCAAATTGTTACCATGCTGCCTTATTATGAAAGGTGGATCAAATCTTTCCCTACCATTCAGGATTTAGCGAATGCTGATCTTGATGATGTATTAAAACATTGGGAAGGGTTGGGTTATTATCGCCGTGCTCGCAATCTACATGCTGGAGCAATTTTTGTTGTGGAGAATTTTAACGGAGAACTTCCTGCCGATAAGCAACTCCTAATGAAAATTCCTGGTATAGGTGCTTATACATCTTCTGCTATTGCTGCTATTGCTTTTGGACTACCAGAAGTTACAATTGATGGAAACGTTAAAAGGGTAATGGCAAGAACACTAAACTATACAGA
>JBGXRX010000125.1:0-19617 GCA_041811795.1 Erysipelothrix sp.
AAATTTTTGCTATTGCTGTTGCAATCTCATTTGTACCATCTATCACTGCCTTTGCGTCTGCTTGGACGATATCTCATGATGCAGGAATAGTGGTGGCTCAAAAAAGCGGTAGCGTGCATAATACGCGTTACGATGCTTCTCGAAATAATCGCAGTGGCAGTGCAATCACTTTAGGGAAAGACACCGGTTATGGTAAGTCATCATGTGCATTTTTAAACAGTACGAACACTTCGGGTACTTGGGTGAACACAACTCAAGGACATCGTCATGTATATACGACTTTGAATGGTGCACTTCCAGAACCTTCAGTTAATGACGCTTTTTTAATATGGAATGTGGCTGACTTTCCCCTGGAGTACTAAGAACTTAACACATACAGGATAGGAAACTTGTTACTTCCTATCCTGACTTTTTTTCTTTTAGGGGGCCAGACTATGAAATTTAAAGTGCTGTTAGTTGTTTTCATATTTTCCTTATCTTCTTTCTTATCGATCAGAGAAATTGAGAATAATAATCTTTGGATTTTAATTACAAATAGTGATTCAAAATACAATAGAGAATTTCATATAAATATTTCAGATACACATTCTAATATTGATGAATTTTATAAAATATTACTAAATGAAGCTAATGAAAATAATTTGGTATTAAATGTAACCAGAGGAAATAGAGAGACTGGTAAATTCAGTTCTTTTTACTATCAACCCGCGGGCCAAGACATCATAGACTTTCCTGTTATCAGTCGACAAGATGTTATAGATTTTTCGAGTTTAGAAAAAGATCTGTTTTACTCTTCAAATAGAGATGAAGAAAGTTCGGGTTATCTTTTTAATTATTACCATACAGAATTGAGTGATTACCAGATCCATAATTTCCAAAAAATTATCGACAATGAAGTGAGAATATCTGGAAACATTAACGTTGACGGATCCAAACCTGATGTTGAAGAATTAAAAGAGAATATTAACGCTGTTTTTGGGGAGGAGACCTTTGTAGAGGTCGAGAAAATTTTTTCTGATGAAGAAACTTTAAGTTTAATTGATAATCGTCTTTTACTCGTTACTGTGATATTGATGGTTCTTATATTTCTTGTTGAAGTCAGTAAGAAAGCCAAAGAAATATCAATTCGTCAAATTAATGGGCAAAACATTATTGCAATAATCTTTAAACTTTATACTCCGATGGTGATTTTGAGCGTTTTATACTATTTACTTTTTAACGTGTTTTTCTATTATTTATTTGTTGGTACTTATAATCAGTATACGAGGGGTTTGGTTGTCAACATTATAATTAATTTGGGGATGCTTTTAACAATTCTAATCGCTACAATAACCTTCATACTAATCGTTATGAAGTTTATTCCTAAGCAATCATTTGTCAAGAATAAATCCATCAACAATTATTTGCACACATTTTCCTATTTGATCAAAGTAATCTTGATTGTAGTTTTATTGCCTTCCTTTTATTTTATTGGTCTTAATACTTTTTCTGATACCGAGAATTTACGAAGTTTAACCTTGAGAAAAGAGAGGTTGTCGCATCTTACTGAAATGACGACTGTGTTCCAAAATAGTGAAATCACAACGCAGGAGTCGCTTGATTCTATTATTACAATCGCTAGGGAAGAACTTAGTAATATTAGCGATTCATATTCTTTCGGTAGTTTACGAAATGATAACGAAGGTGCTTTGCAAGAAATCATTGCAGTGGAATATGCCTACTATCAGGTCGCCTTATCAGAAAAACTACCTCAGATAGGTCAGAATAATATAACGGTTGTAAAGCGAAATGAGTCTTTGCAATTACCGTATTTTTTATTGGAACATGAACTCCTAGACTTAGTGGATTCAAGAGAAGATTTTTCGGTACCATATGCAGGTAGTTCAGGTGAAGATGTCAAGAATCCAATTTTGGTGATTTACCCACATGCAGATGACTTAAAAAATGATTTTCCGCACTATAAAGTAAAAAATATTCAGTCTAATCCTATAGATGCAGTTAAGGTTCGTAAAGAGATGAATGAGAAATTTGAGACACTTTTGTTTTTTGGAGCAAACGAAGAAGTTAATAGACAGGAAATACAGATGATAAAAAATTCGTTGGAAGCAAATGTAATAATTCTTACCCAGTCTATTTTCACGATTTCATTTGTTATGATACTTGGCAATGTGACGCTGATTGCGAGTAGGGAATCAGAATACGCATTGATGCTTATGTTGGGGTATTCGAACTTTAAAAGAAAATTAATTTTTATTTTAAATCATCTTTTTATTTTTATTCTTTCATTCTACTATTTAGCTATAAATAATGTACCATTGACTCATTCGCTTCTGTTTTCAGTTACTATTATTATTTTTGATTATTTATTTGTAAGTTATTTCTTGAAACGAGAAGAGTCTAAATTGATCCGAGTTCTTAAAAAAGGTTAAAAACGGATAATTGATAAAGAAATTTTATTCTAACGAAAGTAGGTGGTTTCTAAATGGTAATTCAATTTAAAAATGTATCTAAGAAATTTGGAGAGGTTCAAGTTTTAAATGATCTTTCCTTAGAAATAAAGCAAGGGGAAATGGTTGCTATAGTTGGTAAATCCGGAAGTGGCAAATCAACATTGCTTAATATAATGGGTTTACTTGAACCGAAAAGTTCAGGAACCATTAAAATATTAGGTCAAAAAAATTTAAAGCCCTTCAATAGAAAGTCCCTTAAGTTGCTTAAAGAGGATATTGGATTTCTATTTCAAAATTATGCACTACTAGATGATAAAACTGTAGAGTATAATCTAGGTATGGTAGTGAGTTCTAGTAGAATTAAATCTAAGGGAAATATTAAAGAAGTTCTAAAAAAAGTCGGTCTAGAAGGTTTCGAGAATAAAATAATTCATCAATGTTCTGGTGGCGAACAACAAAGGGTGGCTATAGCTCGATTACTTTTAAAGAAATCAAATTTAATCTTTGCAGATGAACCGACTGGAAGTTTAGATGAAAGCAATCGTAATATAATAGTTGATCTACTGAAGGGGCTTAATGAGCAAGGTAAAACCATTGTAATAGTCACTCACGATAGTTTTGTTGCCCAATCTTGCGATCGTGTAATTGAAATCTAATAGAACCAAAAAAAGATAAATCTAGTTGTTAATATTATCTTAAGGTGTTATTTTCGTAATTATGTTCAGAACAAACTAACTTAAAAATATAATTGTAGAAAAAAGACCTGATTAGGCTAACTTCGCTTCTTTTTAGGCTTTATTTACTGAAAAAAACATCATATACTATGGTATAATTACATAGGATGTGATATTAATGGAAATAAACTATATAAATCAATCGAATGAGAATTCTTGGCGCGCTTATAGAAAACACTGTGAGCCGCTTTTTCAACGTACTTTGGAGGTCCTTAAAAAGGATGACAATGTAGTTGTAAACATCGTTATGATGGAACCTGAAGAGATTCATCATTACAATAAGGAGTTTAGAAATATTGATCGACCAACTGATGTATTGAGCTTTGAAGATGGGGAAATCGTTGATGGACAACTCAATTTGGGTGACATCATGATTTCGGTAGACCATGTTAGAAAACAAGCAGGTGAATATGGTCATACATTAAAGCGTGAATTTTGCTTTCTTATGGTTCATGGTTTTCTACACTTGTTTGGATATGATCACATGACACCTGAAGATGAGGCGGTCATGTTGGCTTTACAAAAGGAGATTTTGGATAGCTATGTCGAAAAGAATCATTAAAAGAACCTATGATAAATTCGCTTCGGCATTCGAAGGGGTTTATGCAGGGATTCGCTATGACAGATCCATTCTTGTTCAAGTCTTCCTAGCAGGTATTTCAGTAATCTTCTTTGCAATTATAAAAATCAATGTTATCGAATGGCTCTTTGTAACATCAGCCATCTTCGTAGTTTTGATTACAGAGTTTCTGAATTCAGCAATTGAAGATATATGTGATTTACTGATACAAGAATATCATTTGCATGTTAAAGAGATTAAAGACATCGCAGCAGCAGCGGTACTGATTGCAGCACTTTATGCGATTGCGGTTGCCTTAATTATTCTAATAGGGAGGTTTCTATGAGAGAAACACTAATAAAAAAAGCTTTTGAAGCAATGAAAAATGCATATGCACCATACTCTGGCTACAAGGTTGGATCATGTGTGGTATGTCATGATGGTACCGAGTTTAAAGGTGCCAATATTGAGAATGCTTCATATGGCGCTACAAACTGTGGTGAGCGATCGGCAATCTATGCAGCTTACTCAGCAGGATACAGACAAGATGACATTAAAGCCATTGCCATTGTTTCAAGTGGTAAAACACTAGCATCACCTTGCGGAATATGCCGCCAGGTATTAGCAGAACTCTTGTTGGAAGATACACCAATTTACCTATCAAATGGTGAGTTGAATATGGACACCAACATGAAAGAACTATTACCCTATTCATTTGGAAGGAAGGACCTTTAATGGGATTTAAATCAGGATTTATATCTATTGTTGGTCGACCTAATGCAGGAAAATCAACATTAATCAATAATCTGGTAAAACGGAAGATTGCAATCGTGTCTGAAAAGGCACAAACAACAAGAGATGCCATTATTGGTGTCCTTACAGAGGATGATTATCAATTAGTATTTATTGATACACCAGGCATCCATAAACCCAAACACCAATTGGGTGAGCGTATGAACCAAACATCTTATGCTCATTTCAAAGGTGTGGATATCATTTACTATATTATTGATGGTTTTGAAGAGTTTGGTAAAGGTGACAATTTTGTCGCAGAGAAATTACAAAAAGTTAAAATACCAGTATTCCTGATTATCAATAAGGTAGATAAAATGGACAAAGATACTTTAATGGAGAAAGTAGCTTCATTAACAAGTTTTGAGTTTGCGGAAATTATTCCTATTTCAGCACTTGAAGATGATAATATCGATACACTATTAGATGTGACTCTTTCATATACTGAAGAAGGGCCTATGTTCTATCCAAAAGACCAAGTATCAGCTTATCCAGAACAGTTTATTTATGCTGAAGTCATTAGAGAAAAGATTCTGGAATGTACACAGGAAGAAATTCCTCACTCAGTAGCTGTTACCATCGAGAGAATTGTTAAAAAAGATGGTGCAACACTTCTGAATGCTGTTATCCTTGTGGATCGAGATTCACAAAAGGGAATGGTGATCGGGAAAGGTGGTTCTATGCTTAAAAAAGTTGGAACACTTGCTCGAGGGGATCTTGAAACCATTATTGGTGGACCAGTATTCTTAGAGACCTATGTCAGGGTTGAAAAGAACTGGCGTAACCGTGCTAAAATGCTTAACTCATTAGGATATATCGAAACTGAGTATGAGTAGTATTTGCCAGGGTGTGGTTTTATCCATTACACCCTACAAAGAAAGCTCCGCTATGGTGCATCTGCTCTCGAAGGAATACGGCTTGCTTCGATTTGTACTGCAAGGTTTCTATAAACCAACCAGTAAGATGCAATCTTTAGGAATTCCTTTTTCACAAGTTGAATACCGTACAGACTATAAGGAGAATCGACTTCTTAAGGCTTATGGTGGACAATTACTTGAATCCTATGCAGATGTAAGAAGTGATTACGATTGGCTCCTGATGATGTCGTTAGTGTCAGAATTAATTGTTGATCATTTCGACAATGATTATAGAGAAGAACTATACCTTCAAATGGTAGACAATCTTAAAGGGCTTGATCTTAAGAAGATACTGAAACTGTTAGTTCGTATCATTGCAATGGCTGGACTTCATCCTTACTTATTGGGATGTGTTGTGTGTGATGATCATCGCATCAATGCATTTTCCATCGAAGAGGGTGGCTATACTTGCCAATTACACTCAAAGAGTAAAGACTCCTATGACTATCTAGTCTTATTGGGTCAATTATTCAATGAAAAAGAGATTGGTGACTCAAGTCCAGAACTTTATATGCAAACACTTAAGAGCATGGTTTTATATTTAGAATATCACAGCAATATTAAAAACAATACAATACAATTATTATGAGAAAGAAGGCGTATTATGAGTAAGTTTGATTTTGAAACAGTAGTAAGTCATGTAAGAACATCAGGATTTGTATTCCAAGGAAGTGAGATCTATGGAGGTCTTGCAAATACTTGGGATTTTGGTCCTTATGGTATTTCATTAAAAGATAACGTTAAGAATTTATGGTGGCAATCATTTGTTTCCCGTAATCCATTAAACGTTGGGATTCAATCAGCAATCTTAATGAATCCACTCGTTTGGAAAGCAAGTGGTCACTTAGATACATTCAACGATCCATTGATGGATTGTCGTGATTGTAATACACGTCACCGTGCAGATAAACTAATTGAAGATTTCTCACCAGTAGAAATTAATGCTGGAATGATGTCAATTGAAGAAATGGAAAAATACATCGAGGACAATCAAGTTCCATGTCCAAACTGTGGTAAACACAATTTTACAAACATCAGACAATTCAACCTTATGTTTAAAACATTCCAAGGTGTTCTCGAAGAGAAATCTTCAGAAATCTACTTACGACCTGAAACGGCACAAGGTATGTTTACAAACTACCGTAACGTACAACGTTCAATGCGTAAGAAAATTCCTTTTGGAATTGGACAGATTGGTAAATCATTCCGTAACGAGATTACACCCGGACAATTTATTTTCCGTACTCGTGAATTCGAACAAATGGAATTACAATTCTTTGTAAAACCAGGTGAAGATATGAAATGGTATGACTACTGGAGACAATACTGCTTCGATTGGCTCGTGGGTCTTGGAATCAGTCCAGAAAACTTAAGAATTCGTGAACATGAGCAAGATGAGCTGTCTCACTATGCCTTAGCAACATCAGACATCGAATACCGCTTCCCATGGGGATTTGATGAGTTATGGGGAATTGCAAACCGTTCTGATTATGACTTAACACAACACCAAAACCATGCCAAAGTAAACATGGAATACTTAGATCCAGAAACAAACGAAAAGTTCATCCCATATGTAATCGAACCATCACTTGGAGTTGAGCGTTTAATGTTAGCTCTTATGTGTGAGGCTTATGATGAAGAAGAACTTGAAAAAGATACGCGTATCGTAATGCACTTTGCACCTAAAGTTGCACCTACACAAGTATGTGTTCTACCTTTATCTAAGAAATTATCTGATAAAGCAATGGAAGTAATGACAACACTATTAGAAGATTTCTCAGTTGATTATGATGAGAGTGGATCTATAGGGAAACGTTACCGTCGTCAAGATGCTGTAGGAACACCATTTGTAATTACAGTTGACTTTGATTCACTAGAAGATGGACAGGTGACATTACGTCATCGTGATTCCATGGACCAAGTACGTTTAACACTTGATCAAGCACGTGAATTAATGCTAAAAGAAATAAGAGGTTAGATAGCAATGAGGCGCATGCCAGAGGGATTAATCAATGAAATTCGTGCTAAGACAGATCTTGTAGATCTTGTATCACAGCACTTAAGTCTTAATAAAAAGGGCAATAACTACTGGGGAATCTGTCCTTTTCATAAGGACACCAATCCTTCCATGTCCGTAGCATCAGATAAGCAAATTTATAAATGCTTTACCTGCGGTGCGGGTGGTAATGCCTTTACCTTTCTACAAAATATAGAAAACATCTCCTTTATGGAGGCTGTATTAAAACTTGGACAAGAAGCTGGAATTGATGTATCAGAATATCAACAAAGCACTTCCAAACCTGTTGATCCTCAAGTCACTCTCCTACGTGAGATCATGACAGAAGCAGGGGCATATGTTTCCTACCAACTACACTCAGAATCAGGCAAAAAAGCTGCAGAAATCTTGGCAGAGCGTCAATATGACGAAGACTTGATTCGTAAGTTTGGTGTTGGAGTTGTTTATGGTGATAACCAATTAACACGATTCCTTCAAGCTAAAGGATTTAAAGATGAGGATTTGATTAAGGCAGATTTATCACGCCTGGTCAATGATGCCATTAGAGATGTCTTCTATGATCGAATCATGTTTCCCATTCACGATGCTTATGGCAACTTAATTGCTTTCTCAGGTCGTGCTATGGATCCTTATTCCAAAGTGAAATACATTAATACAAGTGAGACCCGACTCTATACAAAGGGCGATGTGGTTTATAATTACCATCGCGCAAAAGATGCTGCTCGTAAAGAAGGCTATCTCCTTGTTTCTGAAGGGGTTACCGATACCATGGCTTTTACCAAAGCTGGGTTAGACCAAACCGTTTCATTACTAGGAGTTGCATGTACAGATCAGCAAGTTCGTTTATTAAAACAATGTTCATCCACTATTGTCCTTGCATTTGATGGGGATAAGGCGGGCATTGAGGCTACTTATAAAATAGGTAGCAAACTCAGAGAATCAGGACTGCTTGTCTATGTTTGGTACAATGATACTGGACTGGACCCTGATGATGCACTTCGTAAATATGGTGAAAAGTCATTGCTTGAAGGTGTTGAACACCGTTTGCACTGGTATGATTTTGTACTTAATTACGCAATCAGTCAGTATGGCTTGGAATCATTTGAGAATAAAAAGCGCGTAACAGAATTTGTTTTAGAAAGATTGAAGTTGGCTGATGACCTAGAGAAGAGTCACTACCTTGAAAAACTAGCCCAAAGAACGGGATTTGATATCTCAGTACTTCGTGGACAAATACAAGGACAGAAGACACAAGAGCAACGCCACGTGGAAATTGTTGAAACACACATTGCACCCATCAATCACCATACAGATATTGTTATGGCAGAGCGTAATATACTGTCATTGATGTTACACTCTAAACTTGCTGCTTTTCTCTATCGTGACCAGTTGGGTTTTATGCAATCGCACTTAGCTAATCAATTAGCATTGGTTATTCTTGATGCTTATCGCACTCAAGAAACTCTAACAATTGCTGATTTAATGTCACGTAACATTGACCAATCCATCAAGAACTTTGCTCTTGAGATGGAATCGGAAGTGTATTTAGATACCTATGATGAAAAAGTTCTTGTGGAGCAGATGAATATCATCAAGGCCCAATTGAGTGATAAAGGAATTCAAGACCTAAGAATGCAATCAGCATCTTCAGGTTCATTGGAAGACTTTACCTCTAACCTACAAAAAGCAATTGATTTATCCAGAAGAAAGAAAGAGGGTCTTTAATTTATGACAAAGAAAATAAAAAAAGAAATGTTGACCTTAGATCAAGTAAAAGAATCGTTCCTGAAGGAATTTGAAGAGAAGAAGTTTCTTCTTAACTCAAATGTAGAAAAGGCTACAAGTCATTTAAGATTAAATGATGATGAGTCTGAAGCACTCTTTACTTGGTTCAACGAGAATGATGTTATCTTAGTCGATTCTGAAAATGAATTTGATGACATGATGATGGTTGGTGAGGATGACGATGATGTCGTTGATGGCGATGAAGATTTCCTTGGAGAAGATGGTGAAGAACCATTTGA
This sequence comes from Erysipelothrix sp., assembly GCA_041811795.1. Classification (GTDB taxonomy): domain Bacteria; phylum Bacillota_I; class Bacilli_A; order Erysipelotrichales; family Erysipelotrichaceae; genus Erysipelothrix. The sequence continues at coordinate 9,494 of JBGXRX010000125.1, forward strand.
CGACACACTTAACAAAGTTGACCTTTCATCTTATGAAAATGAGTTAACGTCAGCAAACCTTGTACGTATTAACGATCCTGTTAAAATGTACCTTAAAGAAATTGGTCGAGTTAACCTACTTGCTGCTAAAGATGAGCCAGAAATCGCAAGACGACTGGAAGACGGTTTACACGCTAAAGAATTAATCCTTGAAGTTTATAAGGAACGCGTTGATCCAGATATCGATGAAGAAGAATTAGCGAAAATTAAAATTGAAGAAATCTTTGGAGTTCTTACAGAACTATTTGAAGATGATGATGTTAACCTAGCTTATGTTAATAACTGTATTACAACTCACTATGATGGGTTAGAAGCTCGTCGTATTCTAATTTCTGCTAACTTACGTCTTGTTGTTTCCATTGCTAAAAAGTATGTGGGACGCGGAATGTTATTCCTAGATCTAATTCAAGAGGGTAACATGGGACTTGTTAAAGCAGTAGAGAAGTTTGATTATACAAAAGGATTTAAATTCTCCACTTATGCAACATGGTGGATTCGTCAGGCCATTACAAGAGCTATTGCTGACCAGGCACGTACAATTCGTATTCCGGTTCATATGGTTGAGACAATTAATAAATTAACTCGTATCCAAAGATCACTAGTACAAGAATTAGGGCGCGAGCCAACAGCAGAAGAGATTTCAATGAACATGGAAGGTATTTCACCTGAAAAAGTTCGAGAAATACAGAAAATTGCTCTAGACCCAGTTTCATTAGAAACTCCAATTGGAGAAGAAGATGATTCACACTTAGGTGACTTTATTGAAGATAAAGATGCTTTAAGTCCTGATCAATATGCTAATAATGAATTACTGAAAGATGAAATCAATATGGTATTAGAAGGCCTTACAGAGCGTGAGGAAAAAGTACTAAGATTACGATTTGGTCTTGAAGATGGACGTACACGCACACTTGAAGAAGTTGGTCGCGAATTCAACGTTACACGTGAGCGTATCCGTCAGATTGAAGCTAAGGCACTTCGTAAGTTGAAACACCCAACACGTTCAAAACGTTTGCGTGATTTCATCGACAAGCGCTAATGAACTTATCCCGACGCTTATCAGCCATCCATGATCATCTTCCAAAAGGTGCTCTCTTAGCTGATATAGGAACCGATCATGGTTTACTAATGATTAAGGCCATTCAATCGGGCCAAGCTGCATATGCCTATGGTTTAGATATTAATCCAGATCCATTACAACAGGCGCATGATAATGTCGTGCGCTTTTCCATGGAAGATAAGATCGAATTAATCCTATCTGATGGATTAGCAAGTTTTACTAAAGAAGCCAATGCATTTGTATTAGCAGGTATGGGGGCTGAAACGATATGGGGTATTATGTCAGACTATGATTTCAAGTCTGATGATACCATCATCATTCAATCCAATACCAAACACTACTGGTTACGCCATACCTTACATAAAGAAGGTTTTAAGATCATTAAGGAAATATACTTATTGGATCAAGGCAAGGATGTTTTCATCCAAATCGTTAAAAAAGAAGAACCAGAAGCGATGAGTGAGTGCCAAGCCTATTTGGGAGCCTACTTATTAGACCACCCAAGTGATGAATTCAATGCTTATTTAGAGCAGAGAATGAATTATTTGGATAAGATAAAACACAATAACACATTTTTACTTGCTGAGTATGAATGTATAATTAAACAGATAAAGAAAGGAGCCACTCATGAATGAATTAAATAAAGCTTTTCAAAGACACAACCGTTTTAAAGAACTCACTACTGTTCAAACAGAAGTGCTCAAAGCAATGCCCAAGAAAAGAGATTTAATTGTAAAGTCGGATACTGGTACTGGTAAAACCCATGCTTTCCTATTTGCAATCCTTGAAGTACTTGAGATCGAAAAACAAGAAACTCAAGCCATAATTTTAGCTCCAACACGTGAGTTAGCAATGCAAATTGATCGTTTTGCTAAAGAAATACAGGCAATCGAATCAAGTATTACTGTAGATTTGGCTATAGGGGGAATGGATAATACCCGCCTAAAGCGTAAATTAGAAAAACAACCTCAAATATTAATTTCAACACCTGGAAAAATGCAGGAGTTGATTAACGAATCTGTAATTCGTTTGGATACTGTTAAAGTATTAGTTATTGATGAGACAGATATGATGTTGGATTATGGATTCATTTCTGAAGTGGACCAAATCGCATCTCGTATGATGGATAAAACCATTTTTATGCTATATTCTGCAACGATACCAACAGGACTTAAGGCTTTCATCAAGAAATACTTAACACGTCCTCTTGAAATTGATGGTAAAGATGAACAAGCGCTTAAACCACGTATTGAACACATCTTAGTCAACCAAAGACACCGTTCTGATGAGGAAGCTGTACTTGATGTATTAACTTCAATCTCACCATTACTAGCAATCGTATTTACAAATACAAAACAAGCAGCTATTTCAGTATCAAATTACTTAAGAGAGTATGGTATTGAATGTGTTGAGATTCATGGTGATGTATCAGACCGTGGTCGTAAACAAGTTGTTAAAAAAATCCAAGCTAAGAAAGTACGCTATATTGTAGCTACAGACCTAGCTGCACGTGGTATTGATTTACCAGAAATTTCTCATGTTATTAATGTTGGTTTACCAAGTCATGATTTATCATTCTACACTCACCGTTCAGGTCGTACAGGCCGTTCAGGGCGTGAAGGGATGGCAATTTCACTAGTAGGACCTAAGGACCAATCATCCGTAGTACGTCTTATGAAACAAGGCTACACATTCTCATACAAACGTATTAAAGAAGGTGTATTAGAAGATGTTAGACCTTTTTACAACCTTGTTAAACGTACTAAACAATTGGATCCTGATGTTGCTCAAATTTTAAATCGTAAAGATATAAAAGTTAAGCCAGGTTATAAGAAGGCTCGTAAACGCCAAATTGAAAACTTAATGAACCAAAAACGTCGTCAAATGATCCGTGCAGAAATACGTGAACAAAAGAAAGCAAGAGCTAAAGAAAAACAAAGTAACAAGGCTTAAGAGTATAGATAAGGAGCCGCTATGAATCAATCAAAAGATCGTAAAAGCAGCTATAAGGGATCGTCAGATCACTTAAAGAAAAAGTTTAACGTCAAAAAAATAGTTAATTTAAGAATGCAAATATTCATAGGGATCCTTGTTGTTTTAGCTTCTATTTTAATCTTTCGTATGTACAATATTCAAATCGTAAATGCATCACACTACAATGCTTTGTATGCTAAATTGCAAACTCCTGATGATAAGTATAATACCAAACGCGGTAGCATGACGGATCGTAATGGAATTGAATTAGTATCTAGTAAGGGTATTAATAACATCGTATACAGACCGGTTAAAGGTTTAAAAGATGTTGATCGATGGGCAACTGCTCAAAATTTTGCTGCTACGTTTGATTCTGAATATACACTTTCCGACACAGAGAAGAAAGATGCTTGGCTCTATATTAATAAGCAAAAAAAAGAAGACCAAGTAAAAATATTTACTCCTGAGGAAGAGGCTGACATTAAGAAAAAGAATCTTAAGGTTAGTGAATTGATGAAATTAGAACGCGCAAAAGTTACAGAAGAAATGATTGCTGAATTAAGCGAAGAAGAAATGGAAGCCTTCAAGGTTTATCTATTGATGGGTATTAAAGAGGCTAACAACACAGCTGTTATTCAAGCGAATGCTAGTGTTGAAGACATTAGCTACCTTGCAGAACACCAAGATCAGTTTATAGGTTTCAGCTCACAAACCACCGAGGAGAGAGAGCATAATCAAGACATAGGATTGCAAACAATTTATGGTAAAGTCGGCTTACCTCAAAGAGAAAAAGCTCAGTACTACCAAGCTCTAGGTTACTTAGGTACCGACACTGTTGGTATATCGGGACTTGAATATCAGTATGAGTCACTTCTTAATGGAGTAAAATCAGTTTATTCAGCTGGAAGTAATGGTAGTGAACCGCAACTCATCTCAGAGGGACGTCCAGGTTTTGACTTAAAATTATCTATTGATGCTCAACTCCAAGCACAACTTGAAGAAGAGATTGTCAAAGTATTAGAGAGTCAACGTCATTTGCCACAACGTCGTTATTCCAAAGAAATGCATGCAGTTATATCAGATCCTAACAATGGTGATATCTTAGCCATGGCTTCCATGTTTAGGGCAGAGGATGGAACTTATTATAATGATCCTCAATCTGCTTTACTGAAATCATCACCGGTAGGTTCTGTTGTTAAACCAATTACGGTTTATATGGGAATCAATGAAGGTGCCATCACACCATCGACAGTATTTGTTGATAAAGAGATGTACATTCAAGGAACACCAGTACGTCGATCATATATGAATTTAGGACCTTTAGATGCTGTTCAAGCGCTGCAAGTATCATCAAACATTTATATGTTCTATACAACAATCGCACTGGCTAATTCTCAGTATATCCCTCAAGGACCCCTTCGAATTGATGATGTTCAGGGTCTGATGAGAATGATGCGAAACTATTATTCTGAATTTGGTTTAGGTGTTAAAACAGGGATCGATTATCCAAATGAGGAAGTTGGTTATAAGGGCGCTGTTACCAATCCAGGTCTTGCTCTAGAATTCTCAATTGGACAGTATGATAACTATACACCAATGCAATTAAGCCAATATGTTAACACATTGGCCAACGGTGGTTACCGTGTCAAACCGCGTTTAGTATTAAGTGCTGGAGATAAAGCGACAGGTCGCACTGTTTATGAAAACTCAGTAGAAATACTTAACGAAATTGAAAATAAAGATACATTGGAATATTCTCGTGAGGGGATGCGCCGTTGTTCATTCTATGGCAACTGTAACGGATTTAGACCAGGTGTTGTAACATCTGCAGGTAAGACGGGTACTGCTCAGTTACATGCAGAAGGTATGCCAATGTTTAACCATAACTTTATTGCTTTTGCTCCATATGAGAAACCAGAAATTACAGTTGCATGTGTTCAACCGAATGCATATCCAGATGATGGGCAACCTGGACTGGTTAACCAGTGTGGTGTACTAAGTGAAATAATAATAGAAAACTATTTCAAATAGAATCGAACTATGCTATAATATTTAAGCGAAATGTAAAATCAAAATGGAGGAAATTAAATGAGAACTCAAGCTGTTTTAGTTTGCCAAGAGTGCAAAGAAGAAAACTACAACTTTACACGTAATAAAAAAGTTCAATTGGAGCGTATGGAAGTAACAAAATACTGCCCACGTGACCAAAAACACACATTACACAAGGAAAAGAAATAAGCTGCGGCTTATTTTTTTTTAGATAAATACTATGAAGATACATACATATTCAATGGGTCCTTTAGAGACCAACACTTACATTCTAATCAAGGGTAATGAGGCCCTTATTATTGATCCATCATGGGATTCTCAAGCAGAGTATGAAACCATCAAGAGTTTACTTGAAGGCAATCAGCTGGTTGGAATTGTGTGCACCCATGGTCATATTGATCATATCTCAGGCATTCCATTCTTACTTAATGATTATGATGCACCACTTTACATCAACCCTAAAGAGCGTTCCTTTCTAACGACACCATCTCTCAATCTATCATCGATGATGGGTAAGGAATTGATTATTGATCATCCTACAAGCGATCTCACTGCAGGGTCCATGACCATAGGTGGCTTTGAGTTAACCATCTTTGACAACCCAGGCCATACATCAGGGGGACAAAGTTTTCTCTTTGATAATGACCTTATTTGTGGTGACTTTATTTTTAAAGGTGGCATCGGACGTATGGATTTCCCAACAGGATCTCAAACTGTGATGTTTGAATCCTTAAAGGAATTTGTCCTCAAACACCAAGATGAAAATTTTAATATCTATCCTGGTCATGGTCCACAAACAAGTCTGGATTATGAAATTGCAACCAACCCTTATATCAATCATGTTTTAAATCAATAACTACCTTCGGGTGGTTATTTTTTTTAGGATTAAAGTCACTAAAAACACACTTGGTAATATGATAAAGATAGAACAATACCTTGATGGCTTAATGCATGACATGATTGATAAAGGCATCTCGGATGCTCATTTTGATCTGGGTCCCAAAGCCCAACTATTACTCAGGCGTCATAAAGTTAATATTGAGGTCATTGAAGAGGAGGTATTAATTCAATGTTATGAATACCTTCGTTTTAAAGCAGGATTTGATTTATCAAAAGGTAAACACCCCCAGACTGGATCGTTTACCTATCGCATCCATGATAAAAATTACTACCTGCGATTTGCAGCTCTAGAAACTCCACTTCGAAAACACGGAGTCTTACGAGTTTTAAATATGAACCACATTGACACACTATCAGCTTCTGTAACCTGTAAAAGAACCTATAATTTTATCACCAAGCAATTACAGTCTTCTAATGGTATTATCTTATTTTCTGGTATGACAGGATCAGGTAAAACGACGACCTTATTCAATGCGCTTAAAACACTTGAGCATCGTCAAATATTCACTCTAGAAAACCCAATCGAGAGCATCCATGATTTCTGCATTCAGTTAGAACTCAATCCTCATCAAGACTTAACCTTTGAAAGTGGACTTAATCAACTCCTACGACATGATCCTGATGTCATTGTTCTGGGCGAAATTAGATCTGAAGAGGACCTTAAACAGTGTGTTAGGGCAGGTTTGTCAGGACATTTAGTGCTCTCGACCATTCACTCATCTTCACTGCAAGCAAGCCTTCATAGACTCTTAGATTTAGGCCTGAGCCATTATGATTTAACATCTTGTATTCGAGCCATTATCTACCAAGAAATGGAGGTTATAGATCATGGAGTTTCTGTTAAATATCAAACAGCAAGTCCTAGTAAGATTCAAAAATTACTCCAAGAGATCCAAACTTAGAAAAACTCTAGAGTCTAATCTTAACTACTTAAGTCATGGTGTCAACTTCGAATCACTGGGTTTGGACATGTCATTACAAGAATATATTCAAACACTCTTCCCAAAACATACTCAAGCTTTATTGGAACTTTTGCCGGCACTGGAAACACTTGATTTTCTCCATGCATATTCAAATTTTCAAAAAGATTTTCTAAAACTGCTTCTTAAAACGGTTGCTTACTCTCTAGTATTAATGGTTATAGGGATTTTATTATCTTATTTCTTTCTCTATCGTTTTGAGCCATCTATAGGCTCACTCCTAGGTGATTTCGGATCATCCACTCATCAGCTTAAAACTTATCGTTTCATCATGCAAGGTTTACTCTTTTCACTCAATCTCATCATGATTGTCATTGTGATTACATTCTTCTTTCTTCAATCTCATGATAATCGAGTGCTTTTAGTTATTATCCTCTTACCACGTTGGCCATTTCTAAAAGAATTGCTTTCTTTTCAATATTCAAAGATGCTGAATCTATTCCTTCAGTTTGATATGAAGACTTCATCAATGGTCATGTTTTTAAGGAAATCTTCATTAGGTGTTATTAATCGGTGGTTATCTTACCATATTGAAAGTCAGTTGGACAAAGGGGTTACCTTCCCGATGGCACTGGATGATAATTATTTTGATGAACGTATGATTGAGTTTGTAAAACTTGGATATCAACACAATGAAATGCACTCATACCTAGATCGCTACTGTAGGATGATGGATGTCCAAATTAAAAGGAAACTAAAAGCCTATGGTGCTCTATTTAAAACATTCGTATTCACTTACTTAGTACTGATTGTGGCTATTTACTATTCCGTACTCTATCTGCCCTTACAACTCTTGGAGGTATTATGAAAAAAGGATTCACACTAATCGAAATGGTTTTAGTAATGAGTGTTATTGTCATCATCTTTCTATTAACACTCCCTAATATCCAGAAAACTTTAGGAATTGTTAATAAGAAGGGTTGTGATGCTCAACTCAAGTTGGTTGATGCTGCTATACTGCAATATCAACTCAAGAATGATTCCATCCCTACATCAATACAGCAACTTGTAGATGACAATATCATCACCCAAAGACAAACCTTATGTCATGATCAAGGAGTCATCCGAATTGAAGATGGTCAAGCAACACAGTAGTGGATTTACTTTAATTGAAATTCTTATGGTATTAATGATGATTTCACTATTAACACTAATCCTTGGTATGCCTGTTATTGTGTCAAAATCTAGATTCGTCTCAGATGTTGCGTCCTATCAACTGAAAGCCATGGCCAACTATAAAACCATAGATTTCACCAAAGGTATTACCTTCAATCATAAAGGAAACATCAATACCGCTAAGACCATAAGCATCCAAGGATACCGTTGTGTTTTTCAATTAGGGATGGGTAGGTACTACTGTGATTAAAGGATATTCTTTGATTGAAGTCATCATTGCATTACTGATTTTTATGGTCATGGTACATCTGTTGCTGGTGGCCTTATTGTGAGGAAGGGTTTCACTTTAATTGAAGTTTTATTGGTGCTTCTTCTACTGCCACTAATACTTACTTTATCTATAGGGGTATTGTCTTTAATGAAAGTCGACCTAGAATCAATGGATGACCAATATGAAGTTTTCAAACTCCAATTTAGATACCTTATGCAAACAGTAGGTCAAATCAATAGTCAGGACAATCAACTTCATTACACTTATGATAACCAAAATTATTGGATTGAATTTGACAAGAATAGGCTGGTTAAAAGACCGGGTTATGAGATTCTCCTTTATGATGTTGAATCACTCAGTTATGAAGGGGGTTGTTTAAGACTTGTCTATAAAGAAGAATCAATGTGTCTTGATCAATAAGAAGGGTTCTGTACTTCTCTTCACACTCTGTATCTTCATGGCTTTTATTGTTTGGTTTGAAGGTGTAGTCATCAAGAAATTGAAACATGCTAACACTGTAAATTTGATTGAAGAAGTTAACCAAAGATTAGATATCCAAGAAAACATTCTGAACTACTATCGTAATAATTGTTTGATGGAGGCTATAGAAGATGATGACGAAGTTGAAGAAGGGCAACAAGATTTTCTTGATATGGAAGATTGCGACTATTATTTTGAAATGCATGGTAAGCAAATTAGCTCCACACGCATCGAAAAGGTTATTTATACCATCCTAGGGGATGGTGATATCAGCTTTAAGTATGATATAATTAATGACGGAAGCTATAGGCAAACTATTATGGAGGAATAATATGATTACATCAAACGATTTAAGATCTGGTAACGCCATCATTCATGAAGGAAATCTTTACCAAATTCTAGACACGTCACAAAATAAGACGGCACAACGTCAAATGATTATTAAGGCTAAAGTACGTAACATGCGTACAGGATCAGTAACTGAACTTACTTTTATCGGTGGAGACAAACTGGTTCAAGCAATCATTGATAAGCGTGAAATGCAATATCTCTACGATGCAGGTGAAGCACTTGTATTCATGGACGGGGAAACCTACGAGCAATTGGAAATTCCAAAAGCTAACTTAGAGTGGGAAATGAACTTCATGAAAGAAAATGCTGACATTACAGTTATTTTTTATGAATCAGAAGTATTAGGTGTTAACTTACCTGAGAAAATGGCTCTTAAAGTTATCGAAGCAGAACCAGCTGTTAAAGGTGATACTGCAACCAATGCTCAGAAGAACGCTAAAGTTGAAACAGGTTACGATGTACGTGTACCATTATTCATTAGTGAAGGTGAAACAATCCTTATCAACACTACTGATGGTAAATACGCAGGTCGTGCGTAATCATTAAACTTTACTAAAGGAGATAGCGATGAAATGTCCTTATTGTAATATTGAAATGAAAAAGGGATATATTCCAGTTGATAATAATAATATTGTTTGGATTCCCGAAGATCATAAAATGAGTTTGACTAGAGTCAGGGGAGTAACTAGGCCTGGAGAAGTCGAACTGTAAAAAATGCGATTGCTCAGATATTCGAAACAGCCATCCTATCGATGTGCCGATTGTAAGGTTATAATAATTAAAGAATAATGCAGACACTCAACTCTTAAAGAAATTTTCAAGGAGTTGAGTTTTTTAGGTTCTTTGTAATCTGGTGTTGGTGACGACATTTATAAATTAGAAGAGCTATATAGCCATCATTGAA
>JBGXRX010000126.1:0-3434 GCA_041811795.1 Erysipelothrix sp.
ACGTTAGCATCTTCTTTAGATACGTACTCTTGGAATAAATCCTTGTTGGCGAAGTACTGAGTATAAGTACCTCCAAACAGAACATCTGCATAAGGATTTTCTTTCTCTGAAGTCAGACGTGAAATAAGTTCTCCTGTCCCCCCTGAAATGACCTCAACTTTGATGTTTGTTTTTTCTTCAAACAAAGGAATTACAGATTGAATACCTTCACTGTTAGGTGTATAAATAACTAATTTACCTGCACCTTCAGATGATTTTGAACCACATGCTGTCAGTAACATAATAGCTACTAAGACGATAAATAATTGCTTCATTTTCTTCATTGCATTCTCCCTTTCTGTGGTTTGACCACTTATGCCTTTATTATGCCTTATATGTAAACCCTTACAAGGTGGTAAAATAACAATTAAAGCTAAAATATAACAATAAAGCATAAATACCAAATTCTTAGCATTAAAACTTACTAGATAGGGCCCACATAGAAAAAACACCCTGATATTAATCAGAGTGCTCTTGAATTACTAATATTTAAGAGTAGCAAAAAATGCAGCTAAACGCTTCATTCCCTCTTCTAGAATATCATCACTTCCACCATAGGAAATTCTGATAAAACCTTCAGTTCCAAAATAAATTCCTGGAACAACCACTAGCTTAACTACTTCAGCCATAGCCTTAGCAAAACTAATTGAATCCATTCCAAATTCTCTAATATCGATGAAAACATAAAATGCTCCATCAGGATAAGGATAGCTCAATCCCATTGCATCAAGATGCGATAGGATCATAGTACGTTTCTCTTTATAGATATCACTCATCTCTGAAGTATCAGTATCTAGAGCAACAAGACATGCTTTTTGTGTAAAGTTAGATACACCAGTAACAATGTTTTGGTGTAACTTGTGCATTGAATCCATTAAAGATTCAGGTGCAACAACATAACCTACTCGCCATCCTGTCATCGCATGACTCTTAGAAAAAGAAGTCACTAGAATAATACGATCACGATATTGCTCAATTTGTCTGAACGATTTGTAATCAACATCATAAACCATTGAGCGATAAACCTCATCAATGATGACATAGATATCAGGATACATATCTAAAAGTGCTGCTAAAGCATCAAATGAAGATTGATCATAAATCGTTCCTGTAGGATTGTTAGGTGAAGCAAATACTATAGCTTTAGTTTTAGCTGAAGCTTTAAATAGTAATTCATCTTTATTTAATTGGAAATTACTTGATGAGATATCCAATGAAACTGCCTTTGCACCAACTATCTCAACTTGTGATTTATAAAGTGGAAAACACGGTGTTGGAATGATTACCTCATCCCCTGCCTCAAGTAATGTCCAGTGAGCAAGAGCTAATGCTTCAGTCGCACCATTAACAACGATGACTTGTTCAGCAGTAAAGTTCTCACCATAGAATGAAGATTCATATCGAGCAATTTTCTCTCTTAAATCTATATTACCCATAGCAGGTGGGTAATGTGTATGGTTATCATGAAGTGCCTGAATTGCAGCTTCTTTGATATTTTCTGGTGTATCCATATCAGGTTCACCAATTGTTAGAAAAACCATATCCTTTTGACCAGCATACTCAGCTGCAAAAGCTCTAATTCCAGAAAGTTGAGCGTTTTCGATATTAGCCTTCATTTGCCATCGTCCAATCTTCTAACTTATCAATAGCCAGTAAAGGAACATCTTTTCCTTTAACTTTAATTACAGTTTTTCCAAATGGGTTGGAATATTGTCCAAGCCATGAATTAAATTGTCCAAAAATACGCGTAACAATAGTTGCGTTCCAACGATAACCAGCCGAAGCACCTACAACTAAAATAGAATCAAAATCCTTAGATTCGATATCCGCTCTTAACTCTGAGATCATTTCTGGATGCAAAGTTTCGTAAATATCCATAATTTCTGAAGCCTCAACACCTTTACGCAGATCAATATATTCAAAATTTAAATCCAATTTTTCGAGATCTTTAACAATCTCTAGTCCATCACTTAAGATTAATATTTTTTTGCTCATAACACACACTCCTTTTGCAATCTATCTTATCACATGTAGACCATAATTTCTCATAATATGACAGGTTTATGCTCAGTTTAATATGGTATAATAATCAAGAAATAAAGGAGTTATATATGAAAAAAATTATATTGTTTGGACTTGTTCTACTCATGTCTTTAAATATTGGTGTTCACGCTAATAACGAACCCGAAAAAGAAGTAGAAAAGTACCCATATCCAGTCAATATCGAGGAGTTATCATTAACATCACAGAATTATGTACTCATGGATATGAAAACTGGAGAGATTGTAGGTGGTAAAAACATCGATAAGTTGGTCCACCCCGCTTCAATCACAAAAGCTATTACATCAATCGTTGCATTAGAAATGTTAGAAGGAACAGATTTATCAGAGATTATGGTAGTTTCACCCGCTATTTTCCCTATTGAAAAGATAGCATCAATCGCTATGCTTAACCCTGATGATAAATTCTCTTATGATGACATTTTATACGGTATCGCCCTCCCATCAGGAGCCGATGCAGCAAACGCACTTTCTTATGTTCTAACAGATTCAAAAGAAGGCCTTACAGAGAACATGAACGAGTTTGCAAAACGTATTGGTATGAAGAATACCAACTTTGTAAACACAACAGGCTTAGACCACGATGATCATTTAACAACAGTTTATGATCTAGCATTGGCCATCCGTTATGCTCTAGATAATGAAGATTTCAAACGTTACTACACCGCTACAAATCATTTAACAGCACCCTCTCGCATGCATCCATCTGGAATTAACTACTCAGATACAACTCTCAATAGAGCCAAAGAATTAGGCTTTACTCAGATTATTGGAGCTAAATCAGGTACTACTGATCTTGCAGAACGTTCAGTTTCTTTATTAATTGAATCAGATGGTAATCAATATATTTATGTATCAACTAACGCTACTAAAGCAGCTCCCAATGCTGTAACTGTTACTGATGCAATGAAAGTTGTTAATGACTTAGAAAGCAACTACCAACGATTTGAACTATACCTTGCTAATCAATCACTTAAAGATATTAAAGTATGGGGCTTAAAAGAACCATTAAAGATGTCTTTTGCAGATAATAAATTATACTATCTAGAGGCTGACCAAGATCCTGCTCTAGTTCGCTATGAATTTACAAAAACGCCAAAGATAGCACTTAAAGGTATCAAAAAAGGCAGTCAAATTGCTGAAATGAACGTTTATTATGAAGATGAAATCATTCATACTCAAACAGTTGAAGCCTTAGAAGACTACCCATTAAGTATCGGTATGATCATTACCATTGGACTTTCAATATTAGTCATCGCTATTATTGTTCTTACACTTCTTGCAATGATCTACTTCGCTATTGTGAGAAAACGTAATCGCAGATTACGTAGACGC
>JBGXRX010000127.1:0-2539 GCA_041811795.1 Erysipelothrix sp.
CTTGAGCTAAGTAAGTTCTTTGTGCGATATAGTAGCCTGTTTTACCAGTTTTGTATTTTTCCCATGCTGTTCTTTCATCAAGGGTTGTCCACTCTGGATCCACAATCCCCTTTTCATACCAATCGGCAAATTGAACCAATGCATCCTTATAACCATCTGCTATAACACTGTGTTTTAATTCATCATCCTCAATCAAGTTATAGCCTGGTGTCACACCATATGCACCAAGTAATGTTAATGCCCAGTTCATATTGTTATTGAATGGCATTAACCCATAAGTATCATTTTGTCCATTTCCATCTGGATCATCAAACGTAAAGGCTGTTAGAATTTCTTCTAATTCATCAATCGTGTAAGAATGATTCGTCATATAAATTCTCTCATAACCATCACTGTCACCAATCGGAGCGGCATCCTCTGGAATCTCCATTCCTAATTTTTCCATCCAATCTAAACGTAATGTTGATGCCCAAATAATCCCATCAGCATGACCTTGATGACCGACTAATGACAAGTACTCATCCGCATTATCTGGATTTTGATTTAACTTCCAACCTACACCATCATCTACTTCATCTAACATTGCAGCATAATTAGGTGCATAGGTTTCAATCATTTCTTTTGGAATCGCCCTTGTCAATCCATCCTGGAAGAATTCAAGTGGTGTCATACCGCCTGAAGTAAAAGAAAAAGTATCTGGTAATTCGTTAGAAGCAACTAAAATTGATGTTTCTTGAGAATCCCAAGTATCCGTTTTCACGTTCGTAATATCGACATTAAATTGTTCTTCCAGCTTTTCTTGTACCCAGTTACCATCAACTACATTCCCTTTAGTAAACGCCCCAGATAGTTCAAGGGCCACTGTTTCTTCAAAATCACCATATTCTGGCAAGCCACTGGCTGTTTCTTCAGTTGTTGAGTTTGTAGAACTATCCGTTTGCGTTGCAGTTTCACTATTATTCCCACATGCTGCGACTAATACAACACTTGACATCAATGTAGCTAATTTTACTAATGATTTTTTCATCATTATTTCCTCACTCTCAATTTATATATTTTTATAAACATTTACTTCTAAAAATTATTACAACAAATCATTTTCCTTTAACACTTCACGTAAGTTAAAGTTTGCTTGCCTAATATAGCAAAGATCTGAAGTTACCCCTCCTTGCCAATTGTTTGAGAATTCTTTATCCCAGTGTCCATAGGACACGACATTTATACTGCCGTTTGATAACTCGGCAATACCTGCGTAACCTGTGTCACCTGATTTCACTGAGGGTGTCCAATCCTCACTTAATAGCATCTGACAGAGGCCTGGTTTGTTCTCTCGCAAGTCATCATAAGTTCCAATCCAAGCCAACCAGTCTCCAGCTAGCCAATCATTCTCCTCTATTATTGAACTTTGATTGATATCTAGGATAATTTCACGAAAAGTAATCACATATTTTTGCAATGATTTATTGAAAATCACTTTATGCCTCTCACCATTTAATGCGCCTACGACAAATTTTGGTTGTGACCAACTATGGCCTTCGTCCTTAGAGTAAAACTTTACCGATGGATGACGATGTGACTGTGAACGACCTAATGCCAATATATATTCTTCATTGGGTGATCGAAACAGCTCAACTTCACATATTTTCGCACTTTTTTCTATCACTTGATGTGATATAAGGTAAGGTTCCGGCACTGTCCAAATTTCATTTCCAACACTATCAAAAGATAAGTAACTTTTAAAGTTAGTAAATTCCTCATTATGATAAACTGCTAACCACTGATCAATATACTGATTGCGCGCATCTTTTAGTTGAACTAAACTAGACATCGCTACCGTAGACCAATTGTCCTGACTATTTTTTAGTAAGGGGTGATGTAGTTTAAACTCAGACCACGACTCCCCATCATCTTCAGAAATTGAACTTTGCCAACCTCCTCGTTTGTTACCTTTCCAGTTTGGCATCCCACTAATTAAGATTAGTTTTCGGTCACCATTAGAGAAGTTTAATTGATAAATAGTTGGTGTTTCATATGATTCACTCCATGATTGAGGTAAATTTTCTTGTTCCTTCCAAGTTAAACCCGAATCTAAACTTACTCTCATTATAATTGGCCCAACTCCATGTCCTACAGGATAAACTAGAATTAACTTATTCAAGTCTTCAATATAAACCATATCCGGCTGCCCTAAATATTGTCTCGAGCTACCAACAGCTTTTTCTATATCACTCAGATAACTTTCAGAGAGTTTGAACTTCGGAACATTGACTCTCAAATTGTCCTCCGTATAAGTTTGCTTCAATTCAACACCTACCTTTTACAACAGCTTTTTTCTTGTGAGTTACTTGCTCTGAAAGTCGATCTAATGCTTCTTTTATACATTTTACATCAGATAAAATATTTACCTTAGCTAAGTCCGTTAAATAGTAATTCTCTGAATCATAACTTGCTGGTATGTCTTCTATAATTTCTTGAATCTTTATATATTCATCTGGATAATTTTCAGCAAAATATTGTATTTTCCCAATATCTCTAATCC
>JBGXRX010000128.1:0-13162 GCA_041811795.1 Erysipelothrix sp.
AAAAACTACAGCCACCACAAACCAAAAAATATTGATTTAGGCCTTGATGGTCAACCCAAAAAGCCATACCGCAAGAAAATTTTCTATAACAACAATAGTAAGTAGGTAAAACATATGGAGACTAAGTCATTAGGACAAAACATTCAAGCATTACGTCAAGAGCGAAACTTATCTCTTGATGAACTTTCAAGTAAATTAAAAATCAGTAGTGAGGTTTTAAGTGATTGGGAGCGCGATTATGGTGGTCCTAATGGCGATCAAATGATGCAATTGGTAGATGTCTTTAATGTCTCTTACAATGAAATTGCAGGACGTGTTAATAAAACCGTTTGGTCTAAAAAAGACATAGCCTTGATGACAAACTTATGGCTAGGAATATTTTTGCTCTTTCAAAAGCTAATTGTTATTGATAAAGTTGGATATACATTCTTTGAGATTATCAAAATGTTTGCTCAATCACTACCTTTATCAATTGCCGTACTGTTATTACTAGTGTTCACATCATTATCGCTCTATCTTATTGTAAGATTGTTTCTATCAATTCAAAATCCAAGAAAATATAAATTTCACGGATTAACAAAATCAAGAGTATGCACAGCATTACTATTATTAAGCACAATTTTGTTCAGAGTTGTAGGATTTAATCATTTTGAAACTACAATCTCAGCAACTCTTATTGATCTTAGTGCTCTAGCAACATTTGTTATATATATTTATAATTCTAAAGCCTAGCAATAGCTAGGTTTTTATTTGCGAAAGAGTAGTATTTATAGGTTCTATTTGATATTCTAGGATAAGTTAAAAGGAGGATGTTATGAAACAAATAGTAGTTATTGGAGGTGGGCCTTCAGGAATGATGGCGGCCATCTCAAGTAAAGAACATCATCCTGATGCGAATGTAGTATTGTTAGATCGTAATAAACGATTGGGTACAAAATTAAGATTATCAGGTGGAGGACGTTGTAATGTTACAGCGGATGTTTCCATTCAAGAAGTCATTGAACACGTACCGAAAAATGGTAAGTTCTTATACTCAGCACTTCAAAACTTTAATCCTCAGGATATCATGAAGTTCTTTCCTGAAAATGGAACAGAATTAAAGATTGAAGATCACCACCGTGTATTCCCGGCAAGTAATAAAAGTCATGACATTGCTGCTGCACTAATACGCCGCATGGAAGACTTAAATGTTCAGGTTTATCAAGAGACAAATGTATTGAGTATCGATTCAGATAAGAATCAAGTATTAGTTGAAGGTAGAGTATTTAAGTATGACCATTTAATTTTAGCAACTGGTGGTAGAACACTGCCAGGTACTGGAAGTGATGGTACAGGTTATAAATTTGCTGAAGCATTAGGTCATCGTATTACTGAACTCGTTCCAGCTGAAGTACCATTAGTTTCTAATGACCAAGTCATTCAAGACAAAGAACTACAAGGATTATCTTTCCACGATATTGAAATATCAGTTTATGAGAAGGGTAAAGTAAAGAAAGTTATCATGCATGATCTACTCTTTGCTCACTTTGGTATATCAGGTCCAGCAGCACTACGTGCTAGTTTCTATGTTATGGATCTATTGAAAAAATATGACACAGTTGATGTTAGTGTGGATTTCATTCCTTCTAAAAATCAACAAGAACTACAAGATTTAGTAGCAGCAAGTTCTTTAGAAGAAGTAATGGCAGATTTTGAGATACCTAAACGCCTTACTGCTTATATTAAAACTCAAGTGAAGTCAGATGCAGAAGCCATTCAGCAAATGAAGAAATTTGTTGTATCGATCTATACAACTCGAGGCTTTGCTCATGCATTTGTAACCAATGGTGGAGTTAATCTTAAGGATATCGATCCTAAAACAATGAAGTCTAAGATTCTACCAAATGTTTCATTCGCAGGAGAGTTAATGGATGTTTCTGCCTATACAGGTGGATTTAATATTACAACTGCATTTACTACTGGTTATACAGCGGGTAAATTTGCATTAGAATAAAAAAGAGCGAAACCAATTGGTTTCGCTTTAATTATTTATGACTAGATTGATTCTTCTTGAGTTGGTGTGATTTTTGAAATCTTACGTAACTTGGGTGGAAGAGGAGCAATAAATGTCATTTTCTTATTGTTGATTGGATTTTTAACAATCAGACGGTAAGCATGTAGACCTAATCGTTTGATTGGACTGGTTTTTGCACCATATTTCTTATCACCAATAATTGGGTGTTGCATATCTGCCATGTGAACACGGATTTGGTTCTTACGTCCTGTATCAATATTAACTTTAAGGATCGAATTGTCATCCGAAGCTTTAATTAATTGATAACGTGTAATTGCATGAAGTCCTGTAGCAGTAGAGTACATATGAGTTGTTTTGTTTTCTTGTAAGAAACTCTCAATTTTGCCTTCTTCTTTTCTAACAGTTCCTTCAACAACTGCAACATAAGTTCTATCGGAAACTAAGTTGTTCCAATCAGCTTGGTATGCTTTTTTAGCACGGTCTGATTTTGCAAATAATAGAACTCCAGATGTATCCTTATCCAAACGGTGGACAACAAATATTTTATTCTTAACATTTTGTGTTTTAACATAAGCACTAGCAAGACGATAAGCAGTAAGCTCTTCATCTTTATTAGTAGCGATTGTTAGTAGACCGTAAGGTTTATCTATAACTAAGATGTCATCATCTTCATAAAGTAGTTTTAGAGGTGTGTCTTTTTGCTGATTATGTTCAACAATAGTAATGATTTGTCCCATTGTAACAGGATCATTAAATTGAGTAGTTACTTCGTGATCGATTGCGATACACTCATGTTTTAGTAGTGATTTCAATTTCGATTTTGAAAAGTGAAGTTTTTGCTCAAATAAGTAGTTTAGTAGTTGGTCATCATGTGTGACCGTAATATTAATTGCCATAGTATTTTCCTCGCTTGATTGTATTATTGCATAGATTAAGTGCTAATGCACGTTGTTTCATTCTTTTACAGAAAGCGAAATTTCTGTAAGAGTTTACATAAGAAAGTGGCACTAGAGCTAATAAAGGGTTAGGTTCCCTAATGAGTGGCTTTAAGCACAAGATATGAGTGACTAAATGCATTTCACTATATTTTCATTAAAGAACTAAATTGTTTTGACAATCACGAAATACAGTGGTATTATGGATGAGTAATAAGAAGCAAAGATGTCAGTTTCACCACTGAAATTACATCAAACTCAACGTGTGTTATGAACTGGTATAGGTCTAGATTTACGATGAGTACATCTTATTCTGATAGGAGGTACTACAATTATGAGTACAGGTAAAGTAAAATTCTTTAACGCTGAAAAGGGTTACGGATTCATTACAGTTGATGGCGGACAAGACGTTTTTGTTCACTACTCAGCAATCGAAGCTGATGGATACAAATCATTAGACGAAGGACAAGAAGTTTCATTCGATCTAGTTGAAGGTCCACGCGGAGAGCAAGCAGCAAACGTTAGAGCTATCTAATTAAGCATAAAAACAGTGATGTTGCCATCACTGTTTTTTTATGTCTTTAGCTTAATTAAGGGCGAATAGTACGTTCTAATTCATCCCCAACAGCTCCAATTACTGGAATGCTATATGGTTTCTTATTGTAAGCTTTAAGTGCTCCAAGCAATGCAAGTGCGAAAATGAGTACGCCTAATGCGAAGTTTAGGAGAGAGAATAAAAAGTAGAACATACGAATGAAGATGAGTCTACTTACAAAAAATAAAATGAAAGATGCAATCGTTGATATTATTGAAAGGGTTAGAGCCTGAGATACGTGGTTACGTAATAGGGGAGACCCTTTTTCTGTCTTTAAGATAATAATATATGCAATTGTTAAAAGTAACCCACCTGCTGGGCTGACACCAATGATGCTGATAATCCAAATGATTAGAGCAACCAATGAAGGGTCAAAATTGAAGAGGCTTGATTTGTTGTTTGAATCGTTCATAGTAAATGACTCCTTTTTATTATATAATTATGCCATAAAGGTTTTAGAGAAAGCAATGGTGGAGCATATGGTAAGCAATTTTAAAATAGCATCATTTATCGTAGGAGTAATCCTATCGACAGTGTTGCCGATTTACGTTTTGGTTAAAGTAAGAAAAGAAAAAGGAATAATGGGTAATATTGTAGTAGGTGCCGTAGCTTCTTTACTGGTCACTTTAGTTAAGGGACTGCTTGTTACTTTAATTGCAGGAATTCTTCCTACGCTGTTAAAGGCAGATAATTTAATCATTAACATTACACTGCTCTTTATATTTGATCTTCTTGGATTCTTAGTTGTGTATTGGATATTAACTACTAAATTCAAGACTGAGTCACTGACACCGAGTCGAGCAGCTGCAACGACACTTGGATATTTATTAACATTCACTTGGACAAATATTTCTACACTAATGAACTTTACAATAGGTGGATTTGCAATTAATGAAGGTAATCTTGTAGATTACTTAAATGCAGAACAAATTGTATTATACACACGTGCAATTGTTGATACTTCAGCATTTCACTACCTAGGCTTTGCAATTTATATTGTATTTAACTGGTTACTCTATACAAAATTATTCCAATATACAATGGCTAAGAAAGAAGATCGACCACAGGTTGTGATCTATGCTGTGTTAGCATCATTTATGATGACATTGTTCTCAGCAAAAATCTTGCCTCCAGTTGTACTATTAGTAGTAATATTAGCAGTAACACTAGTCATGTTTAAGGAATTTAAAGCAATAAAATGGAATTAAGGCTTCTTGATGTATCGGATGAATTTGATTTTGATGATGTACCAGGATATGTGTTTGATATCGTAGTTGATGAAATGGAACGAACGGTGGGTCGTATTGAGTATCGCTTTGAAGAGGGTAGAGAGTTACTCTACTATGGTCATGTTGGATATGTTATTTATCTTCCTTATAGGGGACATGGCTTTGCTGAAAAAGCATGTCGACAATTAGCAATAATCATAAAGTCCTATCATCCTGAAATCATGTCGATGATGATTACCTGTAATCCAGATAATTTACCATCAAAGGCAACTATAGAAAACCTTGGTGCAGTCTATCTGCAAAGGGTCCAGATTGATGAAGATCATGAGTTATATGATCAGGGCGATTATGAGAAAGAGGTTTATGAGTGGATTCTCTAAAGGGCTAAGAGGGTTGCTTCTAGCCCTTTAATTTAATTAATGGTATTATAGTTAAAAGTTTTCTTGAAGGAAGGTGACTATGAACTCGTTGAAACGAATATTAACAAATAAAATTTTTATTGGTGGTATCGTGATACTGTTACAGTTTGTTTTGCTCTTTAAAGTCATTAGTGACTTATCAGGAAATTATGGTTTTGTTTATTACTTCCTGTCTTTAGTATCTACAGTGATGATGCTGTTAGTATCAAACTCGAATGTTAATCCAACCTATCGACTGGCTTGGATTGTTATCATCATGATCGTGCCGCCATTTGGAGCAGTAGTTTATCTTCTCTTTGGAGGTAAGCAAGTACCTAAGCGCTTAAGAGGGAATATAGGTGAAGCCTATCCGGTTGATACACCTGTATTTATTCTAAATGATCAAGAAAAGCTTATGGAGACTATGCCAAAGTGGGCGGGTCTTATTAACTACATTGAAAATACTTCTAATTTTCCTCTCTATGAGCATACTAAGTCTACCTATTTAGATTCTGGTGAAGCTAAATTTAAGATGATGCTAAAGGATATTGAGGAAGCTACAGAGTTTGTTTTCTTGGAGTATTTTATCATTAAAGAAGGTGTACTCTGGGATACACTCTTTGCTTTGTTGAAGAGAAAAGTTGAAGAGGGTGTCTTAGTCAGGCTTGTTTATGATGATTGGGGTTGTGCAAAGTTTACGGATCTAAAAAAGCAATGTGAATCCATTGGTGTTGAGGCTGTTGCCTTCAATCCTCTAGTACCACTAATGGCAGTCCAAATGAACAACCGTAACCATAGGAAAATATGTGTCATTGATGAGCGTATCGGTTATGTTGGTGGAATGAATATTGCCGATGAATACATTAATATTGGATCTAAATATGGTCATTGGAAAGATACTGCGGTTCGAATTGAAGGAGATGCAGTGCACAGTTTAACACTCATGTTCCTACAGTTTTATGCTTATTACTCAGGTAATAAAGAACCATTTGAAACTTATTGTATTGACCATCCTGTAAGTGGGGAGAACTTAGGTTATGTTATTCCTTTCTCAGATTCACCTACAGATAAACATGATTTAGGATTGAATGTTCATATGGGTATGATTACGACTGCTCGTAAATACATTTACATTCAAACACCTTATCTAATTATCGGTTATGAATTGGTTGAAGCACTAAGTATGGCAGCCAGGTCTGGAGTTGATGTACGTATTGTTGTGCCTCATATTCCGGATAAGGTAATTGTTAACCAAGTAACTAAATCTAACTATGAAGCGCTCTTAGAAGCAGGAGTTCGTATATTTGAATATGAACCTGGTTTTGTTCATTCAAAAACTTTTGTAGTTGATGATGAAGTCTGTACAGTAGGGACAACCAATATGGATTATAGATCATATTATTTACACTTTGAGTGTTCAATAATGTTCCTCTATAATGATACTGTTGCAGAATGTAAAAAAGATGTACTTGATACTATCAATAATAAATGTATCGAAATAAGTCTGGAAATGGCTAAGAAAACGCCAGTGCCAGTGAAACTATTTAGAACAGCTGCTGCAATGTTCAGTGGACTGATGTGAGGGTATAATGGGTAAAATAGGATTGGTATTAGAAGGTGGGGGCATGAGAGGTGCCTACACTGCTGGTGTATTAGACTGGTTAATTGAACATGAAATGGTGTTTGATTATGTAGTTGGGATTTCATCAGGAGCACTTTATTCTGGAATGTATGTTCTAGGAAAAAGAGATGCACTTTATCAAGCGGCTGTAAAAGTTGCTGCTGACAAGCGCAATGTTGGATGGGAAGCTATCAAACACGAAAAAACTATTGTTGGTTATGAATTCTTATATGATACCATCACAACAGCGTTGGATTATCCAATTGCTGAATTAGCAAATATCACTACTCATAATGATATTGGTGTTTATGATATTGAGGCACAAAAGACAATTTGGATAGATCAAAAACAAGTGGCTAAGAATCCGAAATTTATTCAGGCGGCTTGTACCTTACCAATATTTGGTAAAAAGGTTAAGATTGATGGTCGTGATTATATGGATGGTGGAGTTACTACCATGATTCCAATCGAGCAAAGTCTTGAGGCTGGTTGTGATAAACACCTGATCATTACTACTAAGAGTATGGATTTTGTCAGAAAGCCACAAGGGTTCATACAAAAACATTTATTAAGATTTATTTACCGTAAACATCCAAAACTAATCGAAGATTTCGAAAATCGTAGAGATGTTTACTATCAGGAAAGAGCCAAGATTGAATCCTTAGTGGACGAAAAAAAAGCGCTTTACCTGCACCCTTCAAGAGAAGTTGGGGTAAGTCGCTTTGGTGGATCAGAAGAGCAATTTGAAGAATTATTTCAAATGGCCCATGCTGATTGTGATTTAATACATGATCAATTACTGGAATTCTTCCAAAGTGAAAAAGGAAATGAATGGGGCGTCTGACGATTAAAAGTCAGGCGTTTTTTTGTAGTTGGGTGATCAAATTCTAAAGTTGTTGCAAATAAGGAAATGTCAGCACCTTCTGTGACAACATGATGGTAACGATGATCGCCCCACAATGGTAAATTGCGAGATGCGAATTGTACTCTAATTTGGTGTGAACGTCCTGTATGCAAATGAATTCTTACCTTAGATAAATCATATTTCTTATTGTGGTTGACCCATGTAACATCCAAATGAGCATATTTAGCATTGGGTATGTGCTTGCTAACAACCTTGGATGTATTGGTTTTACTATTCTTAACAAGGTGGTCAAAGAATGAGGTTTGATGGGCTTTACCATGAACAACTGCAGTGTATTCTTTAAAGAAGGTTCTGTTACGAACTTGTTCTGATAAACGAGAAGCTGCTTTTGATGTTTTAGCGAAAACCATCAGACCCCCAACTGGTCGGTCAAGGCGGTGTACTAAACCAAGGTAGACATCGCCTGGTTTATTATATTTTTCTTTGATGTATTGTTTGACTCTAGTTAATGTGTCTAAGTCATTGGTTCTATCTTTTTGGACAACTTCATTTTGAGGTTTGTCGATTACGATAACGTGATTATCTTCATAATAAATTTTCATCGTTGGACCACCTTGTTGTAATGCCACAAGGAAGCGAATTTCCTGTTGATGCTATTGTTAAACCAATTGTGTCTGAATGTGATATAGCTTTAAAATTATGTTTTACTAGGGCAGCATTCATCTGTTTAACAACGGATGTTGAAGATAAGTTGCTGGTATAAGTGTTAACGGATAGGAAGCATGCATGTGGGTCTAAAATATCTATAGCAGCATCTAAGAGTAGATGTAATTGATCTTCGATTTTCCATTGTTCCTTATTAGGACCTCTACCAAATGAAGGTGGATCCATCACGATACCATGGTAGGTACGTCCTCTTTTCTTCTCACGTAGTAAGAATTTCAGGGCGTCTTCTTGAATGATACGGATTGTTTTCTCTTCAAGATGATTCAGTTCAATATTGGTACGTGCTGTATTGTTAGCAGATTTAAGTGCATCGATGTGAACGATTTCTTCAATATTTTCCATAGCGCATGCAATGGTTGCTCCCCCTGTATAGGCAAATAGATTTAGAATTCTTACTGGATGGTTTTGTTTTCTAATAACTTGGCGCATCCAATCCCAGTTGACTGCTTGCTCAGTAAATAATCCTACTTGTTTACCTTGATCGATGGTGATTTGAAATCTCATGTCATCATAAGTTATAATGCATTCTTTAGGTGTATCTTTTTTTATAGACCATTGTCCATTTGAATAGACTGCGTCTGCTTTTATATCAGTGTGGCGATTCCATAGGGCTTGAGGTTCAGGTCTTTCAATCAGTAGTTCTTTGAACTTTTCGATCTTAATTCCATCGCCTGCATCCACTAGTTGGTAGTCATGCCAATGCTTTGTTTTTCTCATAAGTCACTCTCCGTCCCTATTATAGATTATGTCTTTCATTAAGACAATCCAAGACCATTCTTGTGGTATAATATTTAAGGTGATAACGTGGAAATATTAAATAATTTGAACAAAGAGCAAAAGCTGGCTGTCATCAGTCAGGCACAACATATTAGAGTTATAGCAGGAGCGGGTAGTGGTAAGACCCGTGTTTTAATTTCACGTATAATATACTTAATGAGAGAAAGAATGATAGCCCCTTATAAAATTTGTGCTATTACATTTACTAACAAAGCAGCTCAGGAAATGAAAGATCGACTGACACAATATGATTCTCAATCGAATGCAGTCAATACGTCGACCATTCATGCTCTGTGTGTTCGTATCTTAAGAGATGAACATGTCGCTATAGGAATGACACGATATTTTACAATATTGGATACTGCTGATCAAGAATCAATACTAAGAGAAATTTATAAGGCTCGCGGCATTGATCGAAAAAAGATTAGTTTCAGAAATGCATTGTCTTATATTAGTGATGTTAAGTTCTCTAACAAAGCAGCAACACCGCTATCCTACTTATCTTATGATCCTTGGACATTAGATTTATATGAAGCGATTTATACAGGCTATGTTAAAAGAACGAAAGAACTACAAGCATTTGATTTCGATGATTTACTGATTGAAACTCATAATTTACTAAAATCAAATGAAGTTGTAAGAACTCGATGGCAATCCCGTTTTGAAGTTATCCTAGTGGATGAGTTTCAAGACGTTGATAATGTGCAATACGGAATTATTCAATCATTAGCAGGAAAGGATAATCAACTTTATGTAGTTGGAGATCCAGACCAAACGATTTATACATGGCGTGGAGCTGATGTTAAAAACATAACGGAATTTTCTAAAATATACCCTGATGCAGAAACAATTACACTGCATCAAAATTACAGATCAACTCAAACCATCCTAGATGCAGCTAACAACATCATTCAATATAATAATGATAGAACAGATAAAGAATTATTGGCTGTTAAAGAAGAAATTCATGACATCCATTATCAAGAGTTTCCATCAGCAGATGATGAATCCTATTGGATCGCATCAACCATCAAGCAATTGGTTGATCAAGGTGAAGGCTATGATGAGATTGCGGTCTTATACCGATCCTCTTACCTTACTAGAGCATTGGAGCGAACATTAGTTCAACGAGGTATTCCCTACATCGTTTATGGTGGATTAAGATTTTATGAACGAAAAGAAATTAAAGATGTAGTGTCCTTCTTAAGAATGATTACTCATTCAGATGATTTATCATTAAGACGTTCAATAGGAGCAAGACCTTGCGGAATTGGTAATAAATCTTTAGAGAATATATGGGATAAGTCTTTGGAATTAGGAATGACCATGTATGAAGTGATGTTACGTGATGTTATGACTAAATCAGCAGGGCCTCGTATTAGAGATTATGTAAACTTAATAGAGTCCCTTAAAGAAGCTTCAGAGAGTTTACCAATTGCTGATCTTATTCAGGAGATATTGGATAAGGGGGGCCTGGCTTCATATTATAAACAAAAAGATGAAGAGGACCGTATCGAAAACGTTATGGAACTTAAAGTTGATGCTATGAACTTTTCTCAAGTATCAGATCAAGCATCACTAGATGAGTATATCCAGATGGTTTCACTTTATGGTGAAAAGGCTGATGTTAAATTAGAATCTCATGTTCGTCTGATGACCATCCATGCTTCTAAAGGATTGGAATTTAATGATGTCTTTATTATGGGAGCATCAGAATCAATCTTCCCTAGTAAGCGGGCCATTCAAGATGGTAAGAATGTTGCATTAGAAGAAGAGCGACGATTAATGTATGTTGCAATTACAAGAGCTAAAGAAAGACTCTATGTTACAAATAACAGTGACTTCTCTTATGTCTTAGGTCATTCCTTAAGACCATCAAGATTTGTAAAAGAAGCACAACTCAATCAAATTAAAAAAGAAGAATCGGTAAGACAAATTCCAAGAATTCATTATCATGATGATATTGAAGATGATGAAGAGGAAGATTTCAATCTTAGATTTAAAAATGGAGATACGGTTTACCACAGTGTATTTGGTATGGGAATTGTAATTAGTATGGACAAGAGTAACTATACAATTGCATTTGCACATCCCCATGGCATTAAAATTATATCTAAGCAATTTCAAGGTTTAAGACCAAAGGAGAGTATTTCATGAGTGTTGAGCGCATTAAATTATTAAGAGATTTGTTGAATGAATTTAGCATTCGATACTACGGTCAGGATGAAAGTGATATCTCAGACTTTGAGTATGATCAATTGCTACAAGAACTCAATGAACTGGAAGCTAAATATCCTGAGACATTTGATCCTAATTCACCTACGCAAAAAGTTGGTGGACCAGTCTTGGATAAGTTTGAGAAAGTAACACATGCATCAGCTATGTATTCATTATCCAATGCATTTTCATACGAAGACTTAATTGCATTTGATAAACGCATTCAAACAGACTATGGCACAGTTGATTATGTTGTTGAGCTGAAGATTGATGGTATTGCCATGTCTTTAACTTATGAAGATGGAAATTATGAATTGGGAGTTACTCGAGGCGATGGCTTAGTTGGAGAGAATGTTTCTGCTAATGTAAGAGTTATTAAATCAGTACCCCTTAAATTGAATGAAGGTGTTGATATGATGGTACGAGGAGAGGTCTTCATGCCACGATCATCATTTAAAGAATTGAATGCACAAAGAGAATCTAAAGGGGAAAGCCTATTTGCAAACTGTAGGAATGCAGCTGCTGGTTCCATGCGTCAATTAGATAGTAAAGTTGTTGCTAAGAGAAAACTCGATGCATTTTGGTATACCTTGGATAATGCACAGGAATTAGAAATTGATACACACTTTGAGGCCATTAAAAAATTATCGGAATTAGGATTTAAAACCAATCCCAATACTCGTTTGGTTCATTCTATTGAAGAAGTATGGACAGCTATCCTAGACCTAGAGAGTAAGCGAGATGAACTGGATTATGAGATTGATGGAATTGTTATTAAAGTTAATGATTTCAATATTCAATCTGCATTAGGATTTACCGAGAAATCTCCCCGCTGGGCGATTGCCTATAAATTCAAGGCAGAAGAAGTTGTTAGTCAGGTAGAAGATATTTTTGTAACCGTTGGTCGTACAGGTAAACTGACACCCAATGCTAAATTAATACCGGTAGAAATATCAGGGTCAATTGTATCTTTTGCTACATTACACAACCAAGACTTCATTAAACTAAAAGATATTAGAGTTCATGATAAAGTAGTGGTACGTAAAGCTGGGGAGATTATTCCTGAGATTGTATCAGTCGATGCAAGTGCTCGTGATGATCAATCTAAGGCTTACCAGTTCCCACTAGAGTGTCCTGTGTGTCAATCCCAGGTCGTTCGCTTTGATGGTGAGGTTGATGCTTACTGTATGAACTCTGATTGCTCTGCTAAAGTGGCAGAGGGTCTAATTCACTTTGCATCACGTGAAGCTATGAATATTGATACACTGGGCGAGAAAAGAGTTTATCAACTCCATGAAGCTAAGCTATTAAATACTATTGAAGACATTTATCAACTTAAAGATAAACGAGACGATTTATTAAAACTTGAAAAAATGGGTGATAAGTCCATTACTAAACTTATCGATGCAATCGAATCTTCCAAATCGAATACACTGGACAAAGTTATCTTTGGTTTAGGGATTCGACACGTTGGTGCCAAGACATCATCTGTACTAGCAAGTCATTTCAAATCAATCCATAAAATTATGGATGCAGATTATGAGACATTAATTCAGGTGGATGAAATTGGAGAAGTGATTGCTAAATCAATCCAAGCTTAC
Organism: Erysipelothrix sp.; assembly: GCA_041811795.1. Taxonomy (GTDB): domain Bacteria; phylum Bacillota_I; class Bacilli_A; order Erysipelotrichales; family Erysipelotrichaceae; genus Erysipelothrix. The sequence continues at coordinate 12,979 of JBGXRX010000128.1, forward strand.
TTCTCACTTAAAGCCAACCGTAATTTAATTGAATTCCTGATTGAACAAGGACTCGCTTCTGAATTCGAGGATGATATACTATCCAACAAATTTGGAGGAATGAGATTTGTACTAACAGGGACCCTAACTCAACTCAAACGAAACGAAGCTAAAAAAATACTTGAATCCATGGGTGCAAGTGTTA
>JBGXRX010000129.1:0-7363 GCA_041811795.1 Erysipelothrix sp.
AATATAAAATCAAAAGGCAAACGATAGTCCTATTTTATCATTGAAAATTTCAAATGCAGTTTTATATCCCAATAATTTTCTAGGGTAATTATTCATGCCTATATTTATTTATCTAATTCTAGCATCTGTAACTGTTGATATCTTGACACCCTTTGGTATAAAGCGTCTGATAATGCCATTATGGTTCTCATTGGTACCTCTTTCCCATAAAGAATAGGGGTGGGTAAAATACACCTCAGCATATGATTTGATGGCTTCACTAAGAGATGAGAATTCAAGTCCATTATGCCAGTTATACTCTTAAATAATTCTTTCGATAGCCTTGTATTCAATAGTGGTTTAAGTCAAGCACTAACATCGGCCTCAGTCTTACCTCCTATTTATATTATCAATTCAAATCTTGTTTGGCATTCAGTTAAGGTTAGTAATACTGGTTCATTTTTGTCCTTGATGCCAAATACCGTATCAATTTCCCAATGTCCAAATTCACTTCGATCATTTATATATTCTGGTCTTAACTCAATAGATTTTCCAAGAAACATCACATTTGCATTAGGTTTCTGTTTACGATGCTTTAATGATACTTTTCTCAATAAGTCAAATTTTGTCAGCTCGATAATTTTAAGATCGATATAATTGTAAATTGTTTTCGAAGAAACTACTTAGTCTCCACAAAACAGGCATTGAACTAAAAGATAACCCACAACAGCATCAGGAGACCATTTTTCGTGTCTAATCTTCTTAACAGCATATTCTATGAACTTACTCACTCTAGCTAGTTTATAGCCTCTTACCGATTTTTCACGGTTACAATGGTAAAACCTTGAGCAGCATAGGCATCCTATTTCTCGAAGTATATCTGCTTTCCATTTATGATGTTAGCTTGTTTAATAGTACCCCTTTTAATTTCATTATTAATAGTTGAATGGGGTCTATCGAGTAGTCGGGCTATTTCCCTATTTGAATCACCTAAAGCGATCCTCTCTTCTATAAAATACCTCTCAGTAAAATGTAAATGTTGTCCTTATTGAATAATAGTTGTATCATAATGTTGCATCGGGTGATATCCTTTCTCATTGGTCTAGTAGCTTAATGAGAATATAGAATATCAACCGGTGTTTTTTTATTTCATCGGATGGACAACTTCATTTTACAATTCATAACCGTCCAAGGTTCTTTATTCATGCAATTCGTTACCTGTTTGAAGATGAAAAATATCGTTCATCAGACTTGTTGAAAAATATGATCCAGAAGATGTTCATGAAAATGCATTTCGTTTCAATGGATGGTAATTCTAATAATTTAATAATAAACTGTGGTGATGGGTTAATCCTAATGCCACAGTTTTTATATGGGTATGTTTAAAGAGGTCTTCATGCTAAAATAATGATAGTTGAAATGAGGTGTTGAAATGGAGAAAGTTCTTGTTATAGCTGGATTGACTGCAAGTGGTAAGAGTTCATTAGGGATAGAACTTGCTAAAAAATATAATGGTGAGGTAATATCAGCCGATTCTGTAGCGGTATATAAGGACTTGGATATTGGGTCAGCTAAGTTGTCTATGGACGATAGACAAGGCATTAATCATCATCTAATCGATGTTTATGACTACCATGATGGTTACAATGTTGCTAAGTTTCAGGAAGAGGCCAGAGCTTTAATTAAAGATATTAGTGCTCGAGGAAAACTACCGATTGTAGTTGGTGGTACAGGATTATACATCAATGCACTTCTCTACGATTATAGATTTGATCATGAGGATATTGAGGAAGTAGAATACAGTGAAACGAACGAAGAATTAATGGCTCTACTTGTTGAAAAAGATCCTTTAGCAGCAGAATCGATACACCTTAATAATCGAAAAAGGATAATAAGAGCATTAGAAAGACCTGACTCTAGTGATGATAAACCTGAATTTGATAAAGAAAAAGCGCTTTATGATGGTTTGGTATTCTTTCTTCAAGGCGATCGTAAGTTGATTTATGATCGTATCAACCAGCGTGTTGATCATATGTTTGAGATCGGATTATTAGAAGAAGTTGATCAGTTGGTTAAGAAAGATAAAGAATTTTTTAAGCAGCAATCTACTCAGAGTATTGGCTATAGAGAGTTTGAAGCCTATTATAATCAGGATCAAAGTTTGGATGAAACCAAAGATTTAATCAAACGAAATACAAGACGCTTTGCTAAAAGACAAATAACTTGGTTTAAACACCAGACTAAAAACATTACTATGGACATATTTTCCGATAATTTCTTGGAAAATGTTAATAAAGAGGTAAGTGAGTGGTTAGAAAAAGACCGCCTTCAGTAATGAGCTGAATGCGGTCTTTTTGTATTCTTAAATAATTGTGTTTACGCGTTTGTAAACTTGGAATGCGATGGTACCAATACCAACATGAACTGAAACAGTTGAAATCAACTGAGTCTGAGTTATTTGGCAGGTTGGGAACGTTTCTTTGAGTTTATTATAAGTTGTTTCTAATACTTCAGGTGAATTGACATCAACTACAGTAATATTATAGCTTTCATCAATGTTTCTTGTCTTCATATCATCAATAACAGATTGAATGGCTTTAGACATTGTACGAACCTTATCAAAAGGATCGATAACACCTTTAGTTTTTGGTCCTAAGAATAGAATTGGTTTGATTCTTAAGAGTCCACCCAGTTTAGCTGCCATTGCTGAAAGTCTTCCACCTTTAGCAAGGTGATCTAAATTGTCTGGAATGATGTAGGTGCATGAGTGATTAACACTCTCATCTAATCTTTCAGTTACCAGTTCAATTGAAGCACCCTTATCAAAGAGTTGACGTGCTGATATAGCACAGTGTAATTCGATATGCATGGTTGTGTAGCAATCATAAGCAACAAAGTTTAATCCTTGTTCTTGAGCTGCTAGACGCATTGCATTAATGGTCCCTGAGATACCACTTGTAATAGGAACAGCGAAGACTGTATCATAGCCCTGATCCTTAATTTGCATGAATAGAAGTTCTAATTCTCCTAAACTTGGAAGTGACGTTGAGACTGATTTTTCTCTTTGCATAAGAGAGTTTACTTGATCATTAGAAATCTCAACACTTTCTTTATATCCAACATCTTCAGCGATGATTTGTAAGGGAACTGCGAAGAGTCCCTCCATTTGGATATCTTGGTTATAGTAGTCTGAACCACTATCTAGTAATACAGCGACTTTCATATATTTATACCATCCTTAAGTACATTATACACTAATTAGTGTATTTTTTACTATTACCAAACCACTGAAAGACGATAGTGCCATTACCAGCATGACCTGATAATGCGGCAGGTAGGAATGACATATAGATATCAACGCCTGGGTATAATGCTTCAACATGTTTTTTCAAAGCGAGTGCTCTATCTTCTGACATTGAGTGGAGAATACCAAACATGTCTTCTTCTGGATTAAAGTCTGATTGGCTGATGTCATCAAACATAGCTGTAACAAGTTTTTTCTCAGTACGGCCAGTTGTGAATTTTTCGATGGTTTCACCATGGTTAGCAAGTCTTAGTAGAACTTTCATTCTTAATAGAGATGCTACAGCTGCAGCACCTGCTGAGATACGGCCACTTGCTTTAAGTTGGTCTAAGTTTTCAGGGATGACGTATGACACTGTGTGTTTGAAATACTCGTCCATTGATTTCTTAAGTTCAACCATATCTGGATTCTTAGCATAAAGTGCGCGTGCTACTTTAATGCTTTCAACAACAGGACTTGCTAGAGTCATCGCGTCAATAATAACGACATTGTTGTTAGGTAGAGCATCAGCAGCTGCAGAGAATGAGTTAAAAGTTCCGGAAAGTCTTGATGATAATGAGATTACAAGAACATCATCGAAACCTAAAGCTTGGATTTTCTCATAAAGTTCTAATGCCACACCAACACTGGGTTGAGATGTTTTGATCAGTTCGTTGCGAGATAAAATATCTTGGATCTCTTCTACTGTGATATCGATTTGATCGATATACTCCTTGTTATCGTGAATGATTGAAAGAGGTGCAACAAATAAATCTTTAATTTCTGCTTGTTCTTCAAGTGTTAATCCAGCAGATGAATCAACAATGATTGCTAGTTTTTTCATATAATTACTCCTTATAGTGGTTACAAGTTTATTATATAGGAATTACTTTGATTGTCAACCTATCATACTTCTTTAAGTTATATCTTAAATACTTTATAATAGATACATGACAAAAAAACTACTAAATACAATTGATAAAGAAGTTCTTGTTGAGCAAGAAATCCAAAAATCTAAATTCCTTACTTATTTGATTCCAATCGAAAATGAAGAGGAAGCAAAAGAAGCTTTGAGGAATATTAAAAAAGACCATCCAAAGGCGGCACACCATTGTTCTGCCTTTGTTGTTGGAGAAATTGAGAGATCGAATGATGATGGCGAACCATCAAGTTCAGCGGGTTTACCAATGTTACAAGTTCTTAGAGGGAATGATCTAACAAGTGTATTAGCTGTTGTGGTTCGTTATTTCGGTGGAATTAAACTTGGTGTTGGGGGTCTCATTAGAGCTTACGGGTCAAGTGTTACTCAAGCCATTGAAGCAGCTACCATACTCTATCCACAAGATGTTTATACTATGGAACTTAAATTTCCTTATGAATATACTAACGATGTTGAAATGATTGTAGGTCAATATGCAACAATCATGGATCGTATTTATGAAGATAAGGCTACCTATATAATAGAATTAGGAGATCCATCAAAAATGGATGTTCTAGAAGACAACACTAAAGGAACGATTGAAATGGAAGTAACTCAGCAACGAATTGATTACTTGAGGGGAGGTAATGATAATGCTTAGAGAGGAATTGCAAAAACATAATTTACGAGTGACCAAAGCGCGATTAGCGATCTTGGGTATTTTAAAGGAAGAAGATAGACCTATCACCATCGATAATCTAAGAACTATATTAGAAAAAAAAGATATCGAGATTAATCTATCGACAATCTATCGTATTCTTGAACAGTTTGAAAACTCAAGAATACTACTGAAATCGACTCCTAAATTACCATTTCAGCCACTTTATGAATATCGTGATGAGCGTCACTCACATCATCTGATTTGCTTGAGATGTGGTGAAATACTAAGAATTGAAAACTGTCCTATTGAACAGTATGAAGAAAATATTGCAAAAGAAAAAAACTATATTATTAAGTCCCATCGATTTGAATTGTATGGACTATGTGGCCGTTGCCAAAAGGAGTAATGTAATGAAATTATTAAATGACACTATTAAATTAGGTAAAGTAAGTCTTAAAGTTGTAGATATGGAAAAAATGGTCGATTTCTATTCCAATGGACTTGGACTAAAGATTTTATCTCAAGATGATAAGAGAACTATTCTAGGTACTGATAAAATCGAGTTGGTAGAACTAGTTACTGACTCTCATGTTAGAAAATATGAGAAATCATTTACTGGTCTTTATCATTTAGCACTATTGCTACCAGAAGAAAATGACCTTTTAGCAATGATTTACTTCATTCAAAAAAATGGAGTAGAAATTTCAGGTGCTGCTGACCATATTTTCTCTCAAGCAATTTATTTAGATGATCCTGAGAATAACGGTATTGAAATCTATACCGATCGCCCAAGAAATCAGTGGATTTATGAAGATGAGGGTGGGCTTAAAGGTGTTAGTGATCCTTTAGATGTAGAGACTCTTCAAAGAGAATTTGATGGTCGTGTCTTAAGTGAGGTTCCTGCTGATACAATCATGGGTCATGTTCATTTATCACTTCGTGATTTAGATATGGCAAATGACTTCTATATCAATACTATGGACTTTAAATTAGTAATGGAATTAATGAGAGCTATGTTTGTTTCCAAAGAAGGGTACCACCATAATCTAGGTATGAATACTTGGACTCCTGTATCACAAGATAATTCACCAAGTGATGCTTCAGGTCTAAACTATTTTGAGATTATTGTTGATAATCTTGATGAAATCAAAGAAAAACTTGAGGGCAGTCAAATCGACTATTCAATTAGTGACGACGCAGTTACCCTACGTGATGGTCAAGGAATTACAATAGTTCTTAAGGCCTTATGATGGAAGAAAATAAACGAAGTAAAAATATAAATAGAGTTGGGGTAATTGGATTACTTATTAATGGTGTCCTTGTAGCCTCAAAATTAACCATCGGTTTTATTAGTGGCTCCATAGCCCTAACTTCCGATGGTTTTAATAACTTATCTGACTTTTTAAATACCATTGTAACTTTTATTGCTTTAAAATTTTCTTTAAAGCCTGCTGATGATGATCACCCTTATGGACATGAGCGATTTGAGATTATAGCTGGATTCTCTGTGGCTATGATTATGTTATATCTAGCAATAGAAACCATCAGAGGTGGTATTACAGCACTGTTTTCAACTCAAAGTACTCAATATGGTATTTTTTTCCTACAAGTTAATATATTTGCAGGAATATTAAAGTTCATACTCATGATGGTATATCGAAAGTATGCGATAATAATGGAATCAAAATTATTAGTAACAAATGCTTGGGATTCTTTTTTCGACTCCTTAATCTCGCTATCTCTGATTCTCGTATATTTCCTACAACCGCATTTGAACTTTAATGTTGATGCTGTAATTGGTATATTGATTGGAATGATGTTGATCTATACTTCAATCGTATTATTAAAAGAGTTTATTTCTGGACTATTAGGGCAAAAGCCTGACCCAGAAGAAATAAGTGGCATACTAGAGATACTTGATAGTAATCCTTATATTGCTGGATATCACGACTTATCAATTCATACTTACGGTAAGTTTCATAAATATGCACTGGTTCATATAGAAGTTGACCAAAAAATGACTCTACTAAGGGCGCACCATATTATTGATAGTATTGAAGAGGAAGTTCTACTAAAAACAGGTACCGTACTTGATGTACATCTGGATCCATTGGATCTTGAAAGTAATGAAATTAAAGAAATCATCGTGCTCTTAAAAAACACTTTAAGGAATATTCATCCAAAAATCGATTTCCACGATGTTCGTATTGAAGGTAAGCTCTTGAGTTTTGATTTGTTTAACCCATCTGATAGTAAGATTGAAAATGATTCTATATTAGAAGATGTGACTAAGATTTTACCAGAATATGATTTTCAAATAGAATTCGAACACATCAACCTTATCAAGGACTATCAAAAGAAGTTACGATAATTTAACTTAAGAGACTAAGATAGATTTCAAAATTTATTAATAGAGTGGTACATAAAAAGCTAGTAATTACTCACTTATTTAGCTTTATATACCACTCACCATTAAATTATGACCTTTGATATGAAACTCATATCGAAGTTTTTTTTATAT
>JBGXRX010000130.1:0-3841 GCA_041811795.1 Erysipelothrix sp.
AGTTCGCAATTAACAAAAACTTAACGGTTAAACTACCAAAAGAAGTACCACCTAACCTAGCAGAATCATTTCAAAGTGTAATTGCTTATGGTCTTGCTATCACGGTATTCTTCGTGTTTGACATCATCTTTAAAAATTTCAGTGGTGGTGTAAACGTTGCAGAGTCAATGATGAACATTTTAAACCCAATCTTTAAGGCAGCTGAATCATATATCGGAATGTCAATCGTGTATTCAGCAACGGCATTCTTCCAATTCCTTGGAATGAATGGACCAGATATTGTATTCCCAGCAGTTAAACCAGCGATGTTCCAAAACCTTGCTGAGAACCAAGAACTATATAGACAAGGATTACATGCATATCACTCAATGACAAATGCATCATATGATATGGCTATTGCATTTGGTGGTACAGGGGCTACATTGATGGTTACAGCAATGTTCTCATTCTTATCAAAATCAAAAGGTAACAAGGCTGTAGGACGTGCAGCGATGGTTCCAGTAATATTTAATGTTAACGAACCTATAACATTTGGAGCTCCTTTGATTCTAAGTCCGATCTTCTTGGTACCATTTATCTTGGCACCGATAGCTAACACACTTATATGGCGATTCTTTGTCGTTGGTATGGGGATGAATGGATTTATTATGGAACTACCTTGGACTACACCTGGTTTCATCGGAACTATTGTAGGTACTAACTTCCATCCATTATCATTTGTAGTTGTAATCTTAATTGCTGCAGTTGACTTCATAATCTACTATCCATTCTTTAGAGTATATGATATTCAAAAAGTTGAAGAAGAAGAGGCAAAAGGTCATGCTGGAGAAGTTGAAGAAAAAGTCATTGACTTAGAAGCATTAAAAATTGATGAAGACAGTCTGAACATACTTGTACTCTGTGCAGGTGGTGGTACAAGTGGCATGCTTGCAAACGCATTAAATGACCACAATACAGTACTGGAAGAAGAACTTGGAGTTAAGTTTACAGCACGTGGAGGACACTATGGTCAACACGGTGAATTTATGAAAGAAGTGGATGTAGTAATTTTGGCACCACAAGTATCAAGTCATTTAGAAAACATGGAAAAAGAAGCTAAAAATTATGGAGCAGTTGCTATCGGTACACAAGGAGCACAGTATATTTCATTTACTAGAGATCCTAAATCAGCAGCAATCTTTATCCTTGAACAAATAAAGACTAAGAGAGGATAATAATTTAAAATGAGTATAAAAAAATTTCCTAAAGATTTTCTATGGGGAAGTGCTTCAGCAGCCTACCATTTCGAAGGAGCTTTCGATAAAGATGGAAAAGGATTAACAGTTCAAGATGTTACTCCAAAAGGTGCAAGAGGTGTTATTACTGATGGCCCTACACCAGATAATCTTAAACTTAAAGCAGCAAACTTCTATGAAAACTATAAAGATGATATTAAATTATTTGCTGACATGGGTTTTAAATCATTTAGAACTTCAATCTCATGGGCAAGAATATTTCCTAATGGAGATGACCTAGAACCGAATGAAAAAGGATTAGAGTTCTATGATGGAGTTATCGATGAATTACTAAAATATGGAATCGAACCAGTTATCACACTAGCTCATTATGAAACACCCTTAGCACTTGCTAAAAAATATAACGGTTGGCTCAACAGAGAGGTTATTGACCATTTTGTTCGCTTCTCTGAAATTGTATTGGATCGCTATAAAGATAAGGTTAAATACTGGTTAACTTTCAATGAAATTAATGCTATTTTGGAAACACCATTTATTGCAGGTGGAATCTTAACACCAGAAGATGAGCTAAGCGCATCTGATCTATATCAAGCTGCTCACCATCAATTGGTTGCAAGTTCTTTAGTAACAAAAAGAGCACACGAAATCAATCCAGAGCTAATGGTTGGCTGTATGATTTCAGAAAAAGGAGCATACCCACTTCGACCACATCCAGAAGATGCAGTACTAGAAATGCAAAAAAAACAAGAACTAGACTTCTTCACACATATTCATGCTAGAGGAGAATATCCGTTCAGTTCGAAACGTGTGTTTGAAGAAAATAATATTAAATTGGAAATTACAGATTTGGATAGGGAAATTCTAAAAGCATATCCAGTAGACTACATTTCAGTTAGTTATTATAGAAGTGTATGTACTACAGCATTAAAAGATGATAAGTACAAAGATGTAAGAGACGTTTCAGAAGACACATTCACAGTTAAAGAAGTGGAAAATCCATATCTTGAGACAAGTGAGTGGGGCTGGCAAATTGATCCGATCGGGTTTAGAATTGTCTTAAATGAAATGTATGACAAGTATGAGTTACCAATATTTATCGTTGAAAATGGATTAGGAGCTCATGATGAGCTAGTCAAAAATGAACTTGGAGAATTCACTGTTAATGATGAGTATAGAATTGATTACTTAAAACAGCATATTCAACAAGTGCATGAAGCCATCCTAGATGGTGTAGATATTCTTGGTTTCTTAAGTTGGGCAGCAATGGATGTTGTAAGTACAACTGAAGGATCAATTAATAAGCGCTACGGCTTTATCTACATTGATTTACAAGAAGATGGATCTGGTTCACTAGATAGATATAAGAAAAAAAGTTACCATTGGTACAAAGATGTAATTGAGTCAGATGGCTCATCACTTTGGGAATAAGTAAATCGAGGTTTTCTTCTTAGGAAACCTTTATTTATGTAAAGGAGAATAAATAAATGAAGAAGTACTCAGGTAAGATAGGTTTACTTTTTGTTGCAGTAATTTGGGGGACTGGATTTGCAGCTAGCGCGCTTGCATTAGAAAACTATACCCCTTATCAAACTCTAGCTCTTAGATTTAGTATGGCATTTGTAGTATCCTTATTAATCTATAGAGACAAGATAAAATCAATTAACAAACAAACATTTATTAAAGCAGGAATGATCGGCTTGTTTCTATTCATGGCATTCCTATTTCAAACAGTAGGACTGCAGTATACAACAGCCTCAAAAAATGCATTTCTGACTGCAGTAAATATAGTGATAGTACCCATACTAGGTCTTGTAATATTTAAAGAAAAAATACCTTTTAAAAACTTAATGGGAACTTTAGTTACATTAGCGGGTATTGCTTTTCTTTCAATTGAACTAAAAGGCTTTACCGGAATAAATAAAGGAGATTTACTGACTCTTGTAGCGGCATTGTTTTTTGCCCTACAGATTTTCTATACAGACCACAGTGTTAAGGATATAGAACCGGGTGTAATTATGATTGTTCAAATGGGAGTTGCAGCTTTACTCTCTTGGGCTATAGTTCTATTTACACATCAAACAGACATAAACTTTACGATGACAGCACTCAAACCGATCCTATACTTGGGTCTGATTAGTACCATGCTAGCTTACGGGATACAAACATGGGCACAGAAAATAACGACGAGTACCGAAGCAGCTGTAATACTCTCAACTGAGGCATTCTTTGGAATGATTGCATCAATACTTATACTTGGAGAAGTTGTAACAGTTCAAATCTTATTTGGAGCGGTATTAATTTTTGTTGGTATTCTAATAGTAGAATACAAACAATAAGTACGTATCTCAATGTATGATAATTTTTGCAAAAGGTTTTTATTTTTTCAAAAATGTTTGATATTATTAATAATATGTTTTAAATGCTATAATAATGTCAACACTACAAGGAGGGGTTAGATGCTCAAAGAACAACGACATGAAGGAATCTTAAATCTTGTTAATGAGAATATAATAATGAAAGTGTCAGACTTAACAGATTTATTAAATGTTTCAGACATGACAATAAGGCGAGATTTAATGGAATTAGAGCAAAAAGGATTGTTAACC
>JBGXRX010000131.1:0-15573 GCA_041811795.1 Erysipelothrix sp.
CAATCGAAGCAGCACAACGTGGTGGTCGTATCGAAACAGATTCATTCCTACGCGCTAAGGGTAGAGAAGATGTATATGTTGTTGGTGATAACATGTACTACATTGTTGAAGGTGAAGAACGTCCTGTACCACAAATGGTAGAGAACGCTGAACACTCAGCAGGTACTGCAGCGAAAAACTTAACTGAAGCGATTCGTGGTGGTAATAATATGAAAGCTTATACTCCTTCATTCCACGGAATGATGGTATGTATCGGTGGACGTTATGGTGTTGCTCGTGTGGGGTTACCAAACTTCATGTTTAACCTTCCTTCATTCTTTGCAATGCTATCAAAACACTTTATCAACATGGTTTACTTTGCACAAGTTCTAGGATGGAACAAAGTATTCTCATACCTAAAAGCTGAAATCTTTACAATTCGTAACCGTCGCTCATTTGTGGGTGGACACTTCTCAAATAGAACACCGAGCTTTGTAGTTGTTCCATTTAGAATCTGGTTAGGAGCTGTTTGGTTATTCGAAGGACTTAAAAAAGTTCAAGAAGGCTGGATGGGAACATTCGAAAACGGAGCTTACGAAGTATTACCAAAATTAAAAAAATTCTTTGGTTATGCTGATGCATTCTACGATGGAATCTTCAAAGGTGGAGATGCTTCAAGTGCTGGTTCAGCAGTTGCAGTTATCGCTACTAAAGCAGCTGATGCAGCAAGTTCAGGATCAGCAGTTGTTGAAGGATCAGAAGCAGCTGGAGAAATTATCTTCAACCTTAACTTCTTAAACCTAGTACAAGCTTGGTTTGTAACAGGACAAACATTAATGACTTCAGGTCTTGGTGATTTCGCATTCAAACTAAACGTTCCAATGATGAACTGGTTTGTTGAAAATGTAATCTTATCAGGTGATGGAATTCAAATCTTTATGCAAATTACAGTTGTTGTATTTGAAATCTTAATTGGACTTGCTCTAATTGGTGGATTATTTACAACTCTTGCAGCAGCAGTATCAGTTGCATTACAAATTATGTTCTTAATGACAACTGGATTATACTTAGATACAGTTTGGATGTTATTTGGTGGAATTGCAGTTCTCTTTAGTAGTGCTACATTTGGACTGGATTACTGGGTTATGCCATCAATTAAAAAATGGTGGTCAAACCGTAAATTCGTCAAGAAATGGTATATTTACCACGATTAGTATCCTATGATAGATGTTATAAATAACAATCTAAATAATGTAAAGGCGGAGGTGGAAGAGGTATTATCTACCTCCCCTTTAATTATTAGAAGCTATACCAAGCACCTATTGAAGGGGCAAGGGAAATACATTCGTGCCATAAGTGTACTAACCAGTGCCATGGATGATAATCATGAGATTCATCCCGATGCGATTCATTTTGCCGCTGCAATAGAGATTCTTCATCTTGCTACATTAGTACATGATGATGTTATGGATGGTGCAGATTATAGACGAGGGATTAGCACCCTTCATAAAGAGTATGGTCATAAAACGGCTATTATCTGTGGTGACTACTTATTGGCTGTAGCACTAAACTTAGTTAATAAGACACAACAAAAACATGAATATTTAGACTACGATTTATCCAACTATATGTTGGAAATCGCATTAGGGGAATTAACACAACACCTTAATAATGGTAATTATAATATTAAGGTAGCTGAATACTTAGAAATCATTCGAGGTAAGACAGCAGCTTTATTTGAAGCATCTTTTGTTGCTGGTATATTATCAACAGGTGATGCTAGTGCATTAGAGAGTTATAAACTCCTTGGGCATAACTTAGGGATGATCTTTCAATTAGTTGATGATTGTATTGATTTTGAAGTATCTGATGAAGATGCTAAGAAACCAACTCAATCAGATTTTGAACAAGGTGTTATTACATTACCTCTAATATCAGCACTCGAAAAAGCAGGGCGCCAATTCAAACAGTTAACACGACTTGAAGTGAATGCTTTAGTTAAAGAATATGGTGGTCTTGAAATGACTAAGGAAAAGGCTCAATCCTATTATGATCAAGCCCAAACAATCCTTAATGACATGAACCTGGATGCTATCAAGAAAAATGTTTTACAGAATCTATTTGATTTAGCAATGGGGTATTTGAATGATTAAGAAATTCTTAAATTTTACTGAAATACAAACGAAAATTACTTCGTTCTTCACGTTTTTATTAACCTTAGGGTTTATGGTTTTACAAGGTATCGAGATTAAAATCATACCAACATTAGTATTCTTCCTATCTATGTTAATTTTTGATTTATGTACAACAGCCATCAACAACTATATTGATGCTAAAGGAAATGGTCAAAAACTTAACTTCTCGCAGAAAACATCATTCAATCTTATTGTTGCAATGTTTTTAATCAGTGTGGGACTGGGATTATATCTAGTTTGGATATCTGATCTGATTGTATTGGTTCTAGGTGCTTTCTGCTTTGCAGTAGGAGTACTTTATACATACGGTCCGGTTCCAATATCAAGACAAGCTTATGGTGAGATTATTTCAGGAATTATGTATGGTTTCTTTATTCCATTCTTATTAATTCATGTCAACGATCCATCATCCATAATCGGCTTCACCATCAAGGGTGGACAACTGATTTTGAGTTTAGAAATTATGATTTTCATTAAGTTCATCTTTGTATTCATGATACCAACACTTTTAACATCATCTATCATGTTAGCTAATAACACATGTGATATTGAAAAAGATGTTGTCGTTAAACGATTCACTCTACCTTATTACCTAGGGCAAGAAGTTTCAGTTAAACTTATGTATGCATTGTACTTAGGAGTCTATGGAACTTTGGTAATAGCTGTCATCTTAGGTGGCTTACCAGTGACATCACTATTAACTTTAATTACAATTCCTAAAGTCATGAATCACCTTGGTCAATTTAAAAAGGACCTCATTAAACATGTGTCCTTCAAATTTATTATTAAAAACTTTATTATGATTATGGCTGTATTGGTTTTATCCACAGCTATAGGTCTAATGTTATTTTAACCAGACTCTCATGAGTTTGGTTTTTTTATTTAAAGAGAGCAAAGAGGATATCATCATGAACGATTCCTTTAAGATCTCTAACGGCATGTTTTAGGTAACCTTCTTGTTCAAAGCCAAGTTTACGTATCAGCTTGGATGAATTTAGGTTATAAGCAAAAACACGAGCAGAAATACAAGTGTAGTCAGTATTGGTAAATAGGAAATCAATAAGTTCAGTAAGTGCTTCTTGCATATAACCTCTGCCTGTATAATCTTTACCTAGCCAGTAGGATAAAGTTATCGAGTGGGCTAATCTGCGCATGGAATCTTTGGATAATGAAATATTACCAATTGCTCTACCACTCTCTTTTTCGATGATGTGATATTGAATGTGGTTGGGATCTTCTACATCTAAAGATTCCTTATATTCTTCTAAGGTCATAATTGGCATTACATTATACTCTTGTACAAAATCAGAATTGTAGAAGTCGATTAAATCCTCTGCATAACTTGAATCTGCTAATTGAATAATAAGTCTTGGGGTTTCCATAAAAGGTCCCTCCTAATCTAGATTTAGTTTACTCTTAAAGGAATGAAAAAACAACCACCAACTCTGTGATGAGTCGATGGTTGTTTTACTTTAACTATTTACTTTTAAGGAGTTCTTTAAGTCCATCAGTATATTTAAGCGAGAAGTCTTCAACTTGCTCCCAATCTGGACGATCTGCAGCATCATCAATCCATAAGATTTCAAAGGCTCTACCTGGATCCTTACTGTTATAACTTTCAACAAATTCCAATGCTTCTTCATATGACATCATATAGACGGCTGTTGATAAAGCATCAGCTTCAGTTGAAGATGGTGTAACAATAGTAACGGATCTAAAATCTGTTTGTGGCATCAAAGTTTTAGGATTAATTAAGTGTGAAATACGTTCGTTATCTTCACTATAATAATATCTTTGGTAATCACCTGATGTGACCATTGAGATATTCTCGGTAAAACTAAAGACTTCAATATTATCGTTATTAACTATATCTGCTGGTTTTTGAACACCTATATTCCAAGGTTCACCACTTGCTTTTGAACCAATGGAGCGAATGTTCCCACCACCACTAACAAGTGCATGTTTAAGGCCTTCTGCTTCAAGAGTTAAAGCTACAAGTTCGGTAGCGAATCCTTTTGCTACTGCACCTACATCTAAACTTGAATTCTTATGTGTTAAATAAACGGTATTCTTTTCAGTATCAATTTCTAAAAATTCCCAACCAGAATATAACTTAGCTTCCTCAAGTTTTTCCATTGGAGGTAAGTGGCCTGGTTTATCTTGAGCATTTAGGAGTAAACCTTCTTCACGATAGTCATGCCATATTTCTAAGACTGGACCAAATGTAATATCAAAGTAACCATTTGAAATTTCGGTATATTCTTTTGATAGAAGTAACATTTCGATAATTAATGGGTCTACTTCAACAGCTTCAATCCCTGCCATATCGTTAATTGTTTTAATGTTGTTAATATCTTTGTAGTTATTGTACTTATCAAAGAGCTGGTTGTATTTCCAAAATTCTTTCTTAGTCAAATCAAAGTATTTATCGAATTCTTCTTGAGATTCTACTGTTGCTAACAACTGAATTTCGGTATCGAATCCCGACTCTGTAGAGAATCCTCTGTATATTTTTTCCTCACTTGGTTTAGTAGAGCATGCACTGAGGAAAAGAAGTGCACTTAGTAATAATAATAATTTTTTCATAAGACTATTATAACATATTTGCTAGGGACATCTTAATGTGAATCATAGTTTAAAGTGGGGATGATAAGAAATGAAGATTACAATTGCACTGTTTATGATCTTATCTTTATTTATGGGAGTTACTACTATATCTATGCAGGCTTTAAATTTTATGCATACTAAATATCAAGTGGGTCATGCTTATCATAAAGCACTGCAAGCATCCATGTATCAGGATGATCGTTCTACTTTTGAGAAAGCATTTAGAAGTATTGCCCCGAAGTCTATGAGCTATGAGATTTCACTCAAAGATGCTCATGATTACCCTAGATTGAGACATTATAAACTCAAGGCGAAAGGGAAACATTACAATTTAGTATTCAATGAAATCATGATTGAGGAGCGTGTATATGAATAAAAGAATAATGACAATCATCAGTGTAGCTATCGCCATTGCTTTATTTCTAGGTGGCATTGAAGTGATGACTCGTTTACGATTAGATTTGGTTAAAGTACCTGTCTTAAAAGCAATTAAAGATGATCGTACTCTCATTAGCGAAGATGATATTAAATGGATGAATTATCCTAAGAAATTTATAGATGACAAAGTAATCCTAAAAAAGGAGGAACTAAAAGATCTCTATGTTAAATTAAACCACACACTCTATCCCAATCAGCCAATAAGCTTAGATTCAGTAGAAGTTCTATCTATCAGTCATGATGATGCGATATTGCGCCTTAATGAGGATCAGGTAGTTCTTTCTTTAAAGAGTGATCTAACACAAAGTTTTGGTGGCATGCTCAATGTAGGGCATAGAGTCAATATCAATGTTGTTCATCAATCACGAGGTGAGATGCCTACTTCTCAATTATTCTTAAAACAGGTAAGAGTAATTGGAGCCAAGGACAAAAAGGGTCAAAATGTGGCAGGTGATGAAATACCAGCTGTAGTTTTATTGGCTATCTCAAAGGATGCACTGCAACCATTGCTTGAGATGCAGGCAGAAGCAGATCTAGTGATGACCTTGGTGGAAAGGGATTTGGAGGAGGAATGTATCATCGAAGAGGGTTTTACTCTTGAATAAATTACATTTCTCATTTGATGTCATTCAGGAATTCATTGGGGATATCAACATCACTGATATCAACTACAATGGTAAGGACATTTGGGTTGACCATCTCTTAAAGGGTAGGATTCATTATGAAAACTTTGCTGATTACGATACTTTCTACAATCTTTGTGTTCGCTTCTCAAACACTGTGAATCTACCATTCAATCAGCATAATCCTTTGATTGAATCAGATTTCAATGACCTTAGAATCTCCATTATTCACCCATCCGTAAGTGGTCGACTAAGCTTATCCATTAGAAAAACTCCTTCTGTAATGAGAATGAGTGAGGAAAGTATTATTGATGCAGATTACATTTCTAAGTCGGGTCTTAAATTTCTTAAATATATTGTTCAGTGTCGTTGTAATATTATGATTTCAGGAATGCCAGGTGCGGGTAAGACTGAACTTCTAAAGTTTCTGACAACTTATATTCCGAGTCACGAAAGAGTCATATCTATAGAAGATTCCTATGAAGTAAGGTATCAAGATCTACATCCTAATCGAGATTGTGTATCACTTAAAATAAACGAACGATTTACTTATGAAGATGCTATTAAAGCAAGTCTAAGACAAAGGCCCAACTGGATTCTTGTAAGTGAAATAAGAGGTAGTGAAGTAAAAACTTTACTCAATTCCATTGCTACGGGAACACACCTTATTTCAACCATCCATGCAAAAGATGCACACGAGATTCCAAATCGTATGCTCAATATGATCCCAGATATAGATCTCTCAAGTCTTCAGGTTCTCAGTCAACTCAAAGAGGTATTAGATATTGGAATTCATATTGATATTGTCGTCAAGGATTCGGGTATCAAACGTTATATCCGGGAAATAGTAGCATTCGATGGTGATGATGGCATGGTTGTCTACCATCACCATAATAAAAAGTTAGTTCGTTCACTTCCGGATAAAGTAAAAGAAAGAGCTAAGCTCTTTGATGTGGTTTTCGCATGATACTTATTGTATCTTTCTTAATGATTTCTTTATTCTTACTCAAAGAGCTGAAGAACTTTAAATCCTATAACAATCTAGTTTATAAGAATCTCATCATTAAACATAAGAGTCTTGTTCTTCAATATTGCTTGGTCTTATTGGGTGTTGTTATATTAGCGCGTGCATTCAAATTGAAGTTACTATACCTTGTTCTATTAACGTTACTTTCAATTCTTGTCTTTATCCATGTCTTAAGAAGTATGAATTCCTTTAATCAAAATTATGAGGAAACTATGCAACTCATTTTGGTGATGACTCATCTAAGTCATCAATTCAAAACTCATCAAAAGATTGAATTTGCTCTTAGAGAAGTTATGGAGGTATGTAATCAGGACACTACTGATAAGTTGCAATTGGTACTAGAATCGATTGATCATTCACCATATCAAGAATCCTTTGATACATATCATAATCATTACCTTTTGAAAACTTTGGTGACAACCATGGTTCATGCACAAGATGAAGGGGATGATCATATCATGCACGCTCTTAATCTTATTGAACAAGATGTCGATGATCTCAACAATCATATATTTCTTTTTATTAGAGAAATGATGGCCCTCAGAAATAAGATTTTACTTCTATCTTGTTTTGGCTTAGTTGTAACCTTGGTTAGTCAGAATATGTTGAACATGGTTGTTGATGTCAGTTCATTGAAAATCTACCAAGATATTGTCTTTGTTTTTATGGCAACAATGATGGTCTTTGTCGGATGCTCATTTAATATCATGAAATCTCCATTAATCATGGAAGAGGAGTTACTCTATGATACTTAAGTTAATTGCCTCTTTATTACTTAGTGTTTTCATACAGATTAACCGCGATTTTATAGTTGAGACTCTATTTGAAGATAGCCTAAAGTCTAACCTAATAATCTTAAATCAAGATAATGGGTTTTTATTAAAGCAAAGGAAAATTATACTTCAACTTTTTCCGTTACTTTTAACCTTGCCCAAAATATATGCCGTGATTTATGCATCATTATTACTATTCATATATTTTAAACCTTATTTTAAAACTAAGACCGAGATGAAGAATCTCCAAGATCAACTTCATTATGAGTTTCCAATTTGGATAAGAAGTATCCAATGCTATCTCCAATCTTCTAATGTTGTAGTATCCATAGAAAAGTCTTATCAATATGCACCGCAGTTATTGAAGTATCATCTGAAGGATTTGATTTGGAAACTGTCTTGTGAGCCTACAAATATTGAACATTATGAAAGTTTTATGTCTGACTATGATAACTATGAAATCGAAAAGATGATGAAGTTTTTATATCGTTTTAATCACATGGATGCATCGCAAGGAGAGAAACATTTAGATCGTATGATCGAAAGTACAGGTCTTTGGATGAATCAAACACGCTTGGGCAAACAAGAGCAAAAGGTGAGTCAGTTTTCTATTTATGGCATCTTACCTGTGGTTGTGGTGTCAATTTATTTTCTTATACTAATGTCACTGGTTATTGTCACAATGATGGAAGGGGGGTGGATACTATAAAAGCATTTTTCGAAGAATACGGTTTGGTGTTAGTTGTAACTGTAATTGCTACTGGGATGATATTATTTTCAAATGAGTTTAAGGTCATTATGAAAGAAACCATAACGACCCAATGGGATGCCATGACTGGACAACTTGAATGAAAGGGGCAGTTGAATACTTCATCCTTATGATTGTTTTAATGTTCGGCATTCTCTTGGTTTTCAATTTTTATGGTGTTTATCAGCAAAATCACAATGCTCATGCCTATCGAGATAAAGTAGCCAATTTAATTGAAAACTATGATGGCGATATCTTCCTTACCAACAAAGCTCTTAGAAACGATGATCTTTGTCCTAGGTGTACCTTCACAAGCCATCAAGAAGGTCCCCTAGTCACTATTAAAGTACACTACACACTATACCTAAAAGTCTTGGGTATTGAGCAAGAAATGATGATTAAAGGATTGTCATACCTTCCGTAAAAAGGGTCCCAAGGGGGCTCTTTTTACTGGAAAAATAGTCAGTAATAGTGTATTCTAATGGGGCTAGAGGTGAGTATATGTTATTAACTATTGATGTTGGAAATTCAAATACAGTCTTTGTAGTCTACGATGGAGAAAAAGAAATCTTTACTACTCGAATGATTACTAAGAAGGAAGACTCTGTTTACTACTATGAGCAAGCACTCAAGGCTTTAAACTACCCAATTACCGATATTGTATTATCCAGTGTCGTGCCTACCATTACACAAGAAGTTGAAATGGCAGCTCAAAGATCATTAAAAATGGTGGTCAAAACACTGAGTGGTGCAAGCATTAAAGACTTTAAGATTAATTTGGAAAATCCGTTAGAGATTGGAGCAGATTTTATTGCTACTTCAATTGGTGCTAGTGAAAAATATCAGGCACCGATTATTATCGTTGATATTGGATCTGCCACTAAATTAACACTAACAAGTCATCCTATGGTCTTTGAAGGTGGTATTATCTTGCCAGGTCTTGGTACATCTTTAAAAGCGCTGACTCAATTTATTCCACATCTTCCTGATGTGCCTTTACACGTACCAGAAAAGGTTGTTGGACATTCTACAGTTGCAGCAATTCAATCAGGTGCCATGTATGGTTTAATCGCTCAGGTTGAAGGTCTTACATCAAGAATGGAAAAAGAGTTTGGCCAGGAGTGTGTCAAAATTGTAACAGGTGGGTATGCTAGACTTGTTCACTCATACTTACTAGATTTTAAATACGAACCATCACTATTGAATGAGGGATTACAGATCATTCATCGAAAGGATTTAATCAAATGAAAAACACAAGAGATCTTACTTTAAACGCACTTTTCATAGCTTTGATATTAGTTTTATCATTAGTTCCTAACATTGGAATTATTCAGATAGGACCTGTTGCCATTCAGGCAATTCATATTCCTGTCATCATTGCAGGTCTAACTTTAGGATTTAAGTCAGGAATTCTAATGGGGTTTGTATTTGGAGCATCTACTTTGATAGTAGCTCTAACTCGAGCATCATCTCCTTTTGACTTATTGTTTATTAATCCAATTCTGTCGGTACTTCCAAGAATACTATTTGGAGTTTCAATTGGAGCAATGTCTGGCTTGATGAGTAATGTGGTTAAAGCGGACGGAATTCGTTTTGGTGTTGTTGCTTTTGTAAGTTCAATACTGCATTCAGTCTTTGTGTTTATCGCCCTTTACTTCATCATTTTCCTAGGTTCAACACCTCTTATTCCAGGTCAAGAAAACCCAGGAGTCTTATTCCAAATCTTACTTGGTATCTTTACATTTAACTCATTAATTGAAGCTGCTGCTGCTGCGGTCATAGTTCCGCCGATTGTCATCGTGCTTAAGAAGTTAATGGGGCATAGATACTAGTGATCTATCTTGTAATATTCCTCTTATTACTGATTTCATTAATTTGGGGATTGGTTGAATATCATTGTTTAGCAATTAGAGATTTAGATGTTATGGATTTTGATCCGAAGCATGAAGTACCAGAACAACTTAAGGGACAGAAAATCGTGTTCTTAAGTGATTTACAATTTGATCATAAATTTAGTGGCTTTCGACATATGGCAATGCGCCGTGTTGTAAAGAAAACTAATGCATTAAAACCTGATTTGATTCTCTTTGGTGGAGATTTAATCCACAAGATGAATCCTCATAATCGAAATATTGAAAAATATATTAAAGAACTTAATGCGCCTATCATAGCTATCTTGGGAAACCATGATTACTATGAAATCGATTATGTTCTAGAGCTTTATAAGAAATTAGGAATTACATTATTAGTCAATGAGTCTATCGATTACTGTGGAATGCAAATTATCGGTGTTGATGATCTTCGAATTGGTAAACCAGTATTACCAGAAGTGAAAGATCAATTTACATTGCTACTTACTCATTCAGCCGACTTCGTGGAGATAATGGACAGAAGTGTTGATATGGCTTTAGCTGGTCATTTCCATGGTGGCATGGTGACCTTGTTTGGGCTCTATGCACCTGTTATTAAATCTGCATATGGTAAGAAATATCAATACGGTATGATTCAAGGTCCAACTACAAAGATCTTCGTAGGTAAAGGAATTGGGGGATATGTCTTCTTTATTCCGATGCGATTCTTTGCTCGACCAGAAATCATTACAATTCAATTCTAAAGAAAACGTCGACCTATCAGATCGACGTTTTTACTTAATTATTAACTTGAGTATGCTTGCAAAGAATGGTGATACAAGGACTGTTGTAATTCCTGTAACGATAAGTGCAAGACTTGCGAAAGTTGCTTGGATTTCATTGTTCTCAACTGCTTTAGATGTTCCTATCGCGTGAGCAGAAGAACCTAAAGCTAAACCTATTGCTACATCATTTTTGAATTTAAACTTCTTGCAGACAAAGTCTGATATTGTTGCACCGAAGATACCCGTTACGATAACTACTGAGACTGTAATAATTTCAATACCACCAATTCTAGTAGAAATATCTTTAGCGAATGCAGTAGTGATTGATTTTGGAATTAAAGAAAGTGCCATGTTTTGATCCAGATTAAATGCAAGTGATAGAAGTAGTATAAATACAAAGTGTCCCAGTATAGCGACAGCAACTCCTAGAGCAATTACCTTAGCATTCTTTTTAAGTGTGTCTAAGTTTTTATATAGTGGAATAGCTAGCGATACCGTTGCGGGTGTAATTAGCATGGTAAAGTATTTTCCACCTTTATCAAAATCTGAATATGGAATTTTTAAGATTAGTAATAGAGCGATTATCAACATACTGGATACTAATAATGGGTTCAGTAAAGTGAGTTTAGTCTTCTTTGCAATCCATTGAGAAAGTTCGAAAACAAGCATCGTTAAGATTGCACCAAATAGTATATTAGATGTCATGATTAATCCTTTCTACAACCCAAGCAACTAATATATAAGTTAGGGCTGTTGATATCATTATGATTAATGTTAGTTTAAAAAGGTGAGGAGAGATGAGATCAAACTCTTCCATTAATCCTACAGTAATAGGTATGAATAATAATGCCATGTGGTCTTTTAACCAGTTACCCACAGTTTCTACTTGTTTCACCTTAATCATTTTAAAGTACAGTGCAGAAAAGAGTAAAGCAATTCCGATAATGCTACCAGGTATCGGTAGTTTAAATGTTGTTGAAATTAATGTGCCTACATATGAAAAGGCAAATATTGTTAGTGTTTGTAATATTATTGACATGGGTAATCCTCCTTACTAAGTTTAACAAAATAGAAAGGAAAACCCAAAGGTTTTCCCGTTTTGTTGAGAAAATTTAGAATACTTAAGTCTGATCACTCAAGTGATGTTTCATGGCATTTTTCCAATCCTTGAGTATCTTCGCACGTTTTGTAGAATCTAGGGTGGGTTTATAAGATGACTTAATTCTGGTGAATGATTTAAGTTGGTCTAAGTTTTTATAGAAACCAGTCGCTAGACCTGCAAGGTAAGCTGCGCCTAGTGCGGTTGTTTCTTGTGTCTGAGGTCTGATGACTTTTTTATTTAAAATGTTGGCTTGCATCATCATGAGGTAATCATTTGATGCCATGCCACCATCAACATAAAGTGACTCTATAGGAATTTGAGAATCTTCAAGGATTGCTTGAACAACATCATAAGTCTGTAAAGCGATGGAGTCTAAAGCCGCTTTAATCACGTGTTTAGACTGAATGTTAAGGCTTATGTTAACAAGGGATGCCAGAGTATCCATTCTCCAATAGGGAGCTCCTAAACCTGTAAATGAAGGAATCATGATGAGGTTTTCATCGTCATTTACTGACAGGGCGATATCGCTTGAGTCTTTGATATCTTCAATCATTTCCATCTTCTCACTTAGCCAAGTCATAATGGATCCTGCTGAGAACACAGACCCTTCCAAGACGTATCGAATTTTATTATTTATACCAATACCGATAGAAGTTACAAGGCCTTGTTGAGAGTGGATGAATTCTTCTCCGGTGTTCATTAAAAGGAAACATCCAGTACCGTAGGTATTCTTGATTGCGCCTTTATGAAAACAAGTTTGACCAAAGAGTGCAGCTTGCTGATCTCCCACCATGGCACAAATAGGGATTTGGTGTCCTCCATAATTGAAGTATCCTAATTTCTCACTTGAGTTAACTACCTTAGGTAGCATTGAATTTGGAATGTTGAACAGGTCTAGTAAATCTTTATCCCAATCTAAAGTTGAAATGTTATATAGCATGGTTCTTGATGCATTAGTATAGTCCGTCAAATGAAGTTTCTGATTTGTTAAATTATAAAGTAACCAAGTATCTACCGTTCCAAAAAGAAGTTCACCTCTTTGGGCTTTATCCTGTGCGCCTTCAACTTGATCTAAGATCCATCGAATCTTTGATGCACTGAAATATGCATCTGGACGTAAGCCTGTTCGATGTTTAATCATAGCTTCTTCATTACTGCCTACAAGTGTTTTGATAATGTCAGATGATTGTCTGCTTTGCCATACAATAGCATTATAAATAGGAACACCTGTAGTTTTATCCCACACTATGGTTGTTTCTCTTTGGTTAGTAATAGCGATGGAATCAATCTCTACTGGGTTGATATTATGTAGGGTAATCAGTTCGGTTAAAACACTCATTTGTGATGAGATGATTTCCATAGGGTCTTGTTCAACCCAACCTGGTTCTGGGAAATAACTCTTCAATGGTTTTTGGACTTTACCTACTTCTTGTCCTTGATTATCGAAAATTAGAGCACGAGAACTTGTTGTCCCTTGGTCTAATGAAATAATGTATTTTTTCATAGTGCACCTCTTCGTTAATTATATCAAAAAATTACAAACATAAATTGCTTTGTTGTATTAGGACAAGAAAAAAGAGCCTGTGATAGGCTCTAAGTTACGCTTGATAGAATGCTTTTGCTGCTTCTAATTCATCGTATGTTAATTGATGACCACCTTGGTGCGTATAGATGGTAACATCTTTAAACTGCTTACTTAAGTTTTCAAAGTCTTGGCCGCTTAAGAAAGGATCGTTTGCACCATATGTTAGGAAAGCTTTAAGAGTGTCTTGGTTTTTTACATCTACTTCCAAACGAACAGGTGAAGGGTGTAATAGAATTGCTTTAGCAAAAGGTGTAGTGAACTCCTTAAACATATTAATTGCAATGTTTGCCCCATTGGAGAATCCTAGGATTGTCGTTTTACTTGGGTCCAGTTTGTAGTAGTTTAAAAGTTCAAGAATACCTTCGTGTAATAATTTGGTGTTCATTGCTAAGTTTTTAAGATCAAATGTACCATCAGGATAACGTTTGAAATAACGTAGCATTCCATTTTCTTCTTCACTTCCTCGAATACCAATTAGGTTTGCATCGCCATCAATCTGGCTTGCGATTTGTTTTAGATCGTTCTCATTACCACCTGTTCCGTGTAACATGATGATTGTTTTATCATTTGATCCATCGTATTTAACGTGTACTAACATATTATAGTCTCCTCATTTGTTCTTTTTTGAATGCATCCAGTGTTTCTTTATCTGCACCCGATGCTTTAAGTGCTTTTAGTTCTCTAATCATATCTTGTCGCTTTTGAATCATATCGAATTCTTGACGGTTTCGATATCCGTAAGTTTTCAATTGAGATATTTCTTTTACTTCAATTGGTGCAATTTCAGCCAAGATACTTTCTCTGTCTTCCTCAAAGTGTGGAGGAATAATGAATGTGTGTCCAAGTTCCTCAACACTTTCATCAAAGGTTAATCCTGGTCCCTGTGTAGCAAGTTCGATAATGCTTCCGCCTTGATCTCTAAAGTAGAGTGATTGGAAGTAGTTTCGGTTCTTAACTGCAGTTGGGAAGTATCCTGCATCAATAAGTTTGGATTTCCACTTTTCAGCAGATCCATTTTCAATAGCTAAAGCAAGGTGGTGTACAGTACCGGTTCCTTCAACGCCCTCTTCAGAACGTTGTTTGCGTATGTCGATAGTGCCACCGATATTGTCATGAATTTTAAGTCTTAAGTATTCTGAGTCATTCTGATCAATGGTGTAGCCAAAGATCTCTGTAAAAAGCTTCACAGTTGATTCTGGACGTTTACTTGCCACCGTTACATTATAGATGTCTTTAATAGCAACATCGCTGCTAACGCCGTTAAACTCCCATTTGTTAGTTTGACCCAAATCAGTTTCTACGAGTTCTAATGCAAGTCCGTGTGGATCATTAAATGCTAAGTAATTTTGGTTGAATCGTTTGTAGTGGAAGTAAAAGATTCCAAAGTCTTCCAAACGTTTTTCCCAAAAACTCATGCTTCCAGGAGCGATAGCATAACGTACAGTTTCTACTTGACCATCTCCAATTTTACCTTCCTCAGATTCCTGCATTGGGAAGTGAGTTGTGATTGCATTTGATGCATCATGGTTAGCATAGTAGAGATGATAGTTATTTTTATTTTCGTGATTTGAAGTCTGCTTCACTAATCGCATTCCAAAGAAGGCAGCATAGAAGTCTACATTCTCCTGTGGATTTTTAACTATTGATGATGTGTGATGTATTCCTAGTATCTTTTCCATAAACATACTCCTTTACTATGTTAATAATAACGTGTTTCATTCTATAGTGCAATTGTTACGCATTCGTTGGATAAAGTTCTCTAAAAGGAAGAAAAACCCACACCGAAGTGTGGGTTTTGATTTTATATTGGCTGGGGCACCTGGGATCGAACCAGGGAATGTCAGAGTCAAAGTCTGATGCC
>JBGXRX010000132.1:0-4045 GCA_041811795.1 Erysipelothrix sp.
GGATCATCTTTTATTTCAAGTAAATCTAAACCAACAGGATGAAGAAGTTGATCTTGTAACTACTGCAAGTGGGGGAGAGATAAGTCGATTTACTTTAGCATTACTTCTAACACTTGCACAACAACATCAAGAGCACATTTTTATATTTGATGAGATCGATGCAGGTGTATCAGGCCTAGTATCCCATTCTATGGGACAATTAATTCAATCTTTATCCCAAGACCATCAGGTACTTATCATCACACATCAAGCCGCAATGGCTTCCTATGCCACACAACACATGACCATTAGAAAGATACGATCATCGGATCAAACCCGATCTCATATTCAGACTTTGAACAATGAAGAGCGCATACTTGAACTTGCATTAATGATGTCAGGTCAAGAAAGTAGAGAAAGCATGGCCCTAGCACAGCAATTACTTAAGAAAGGAGGGGATTATCATGGCAGTCCTATTTCATATTGATATGAATGCATATTTTGCTTCAGCACACTTATTAGATAACCCCTCGTTAAAAGGTAAACCTTTAGCAGTCTGTGTGAATAAAAGGGGTTCGGTAGTAACTACCGCATCTTATGAAGCAAGAGCATTTGGTATCAATTCAGCCATGCCATTAAGTCATGCCAAACGTTTATGTCCCGATCTCATCACTGTAGATATCGATTTTCCACTCTACAATCGTCTATCTCAGAAATTTCTCGATATCGTAAGACGCTACACACCACTTGTTCAACAGGCTTCTGTAGATGAGTGTTACGCTGATGTTACTCAAATCATTAAAAGCTATGATAAACCCTTAGATTTAGCCATTGAAATCCAATCAGCAATACTCAATGAACTCTCATTACCTTGTTCCATCGGTGTTGCACCTAACAAATTCTTAGCTAAGATGGCTTCTGATATGAAGAAACCAATGGGTATTACCGTACTACGTATCCGCGAAGTCAAGGAAAAACTATGGCCTTTACCTATAGAAGATTTTCACGGTATCGGTAGAAAAACAATTCCTCGTCTTAAGGAAATCGATATTCATACCATCGGCGACTTAGCACAAAAGCCCAGAAAAGACCTAGACGCTATTTTAGGATTACAGTGTCAAACAATCATCGATAAAGCCAATGGTATTGATTTAACCATGATTGAGTTGAATAACGAAGCTAAAAGTATGGGACAATCCAAAACATTTCATAATGCCATGTACGATGATAGTGAGATTAGACAGGCCATCAATGTCGAATTAACAGAACTTGTAAGACGCTTAAAAGCCCAAGAACTTATGGGTCGTACTGTTTCATTTGCTATCCGTATGGATAACTTCAATAATGCTACACGATCTGTAACATTAGATCATGTCACTAACAACTTCGATACTATTTTAGAAAATGTCAGCATGCTTTATGATGAGTTTGATGGTATGGCAGGTGTAGAATTCATCTCAGTAACTTTGAGTAACCTTGTTAAACAAGAATCAGCCATCCAACAACTTAATATCTTCGAAATGAGCCATGAACCAACTACCTTCGATATGATTTCTAAACTTAATGAAAGCTTTAAAGGTGGTAATTTCATGACACCTCGTGATCTTCTTAAAAAGAAAGAGGGTAGTAAGTATGGTCGATAAATATATTTTGGACTTCATTCAGAACATTAAATACATCCAACCCAAGGCCTTTGCTACTCAAGATTCCTATGCTAATGAAATACAACAGTACGGCGAATTTCTCAAAGAAGCAGGTATAACAAGTGTTAAAGACATTACTTATAATGACATCGTCAACTATATTAACAGCATTCAAGATGTCTTTGAACCTGCTACCATCAAACACCATGTTGTTACAATCAGACAATTTCATAAATATTGCTACCGTGTCAAAGCTTCGAGTCATGACCCATCAACTTTTGTAAGTATTAAAGCAAACCAAAGAAGATTACCTAAAACACTTAGTCATGACAATATCATCAGACTCTTCAATTTTCCAAGAGATAACGGCAAAGAAATACTTGATTATGCTTTACTATTAACTCTATTTAGATGCGGTTTAAGAGTTAGTGAATGTGTCGAATTAACCTTTTCACAGCTACAATTAGAAGAGAAATGGCTGAGAATCATGGGTAAAGGGTCTAAAGAACGTATGGTTCCCATCAGTAAAGACCTACAACAAGCTTTGAAACATTATATCGATACAGTTCGACCGCTTTGGGAGAAAAAACCCAGTGATCGCGTATTCCTGTCCGCTCGAGGAAACTTAATTTCAAGACAATACGTTCATTCTATGATAAAATTAAGGAGTCTAGAGCAGGGGATTACACAAGAAATATCTGCTCATACATTGCGACACTCGTTCGCAACAACACTTTTAGAAAAGGGTGCTGATATTAGAATCATTCAAGAATTATTGGGTCATTCAGATATCACAACAACACAAATCTATACATATGTAAGTAAAGAAACACTCAAGAGAGAATATGATTCTTATCTGAAGGGTGGTTTCTCTAAAAAGGGAGGTAATTCAAATGAAACAATTTGATCGCGTTATCACAATCGTTATGGATTCAGTAGGAATAGGAGCTGCTCATGATGCAGCAGATTATAATGATGTTGGTTCAGACACACTGGGCAATATAGCAAAAACTGTAGGGGGATTAAAACTCCCTAATCTAGAACAATTAGGACTAGGTAACCTACATGAGATTCAAGGCGTACCCAAAGTTGAATCACCTGCAGCATACTATGGCCGCATGGTTGAAGCCTCAAATGGTAAAGATACCATGACAGGACACTGGGAAATGATGGGATTACACATCACTAAACCTTTCATTACTTTCACTGAAACAGGATTCCCAGATGATCTACTCGATCTTCTAAGTGAAAAAACAGGTTATGGCATTATTGGTAACAAATCAGCATCAGGAACTGAAATTCTTGATGAACTTGGCCAAGAACACATGGAAACTAATAAAATGATCGTTTATACATCAGCTGACTCAGTACTGCAAATTGCAGCTCATGAAGAAACTTTTGGATTGGATGAACTCTACCGTGTTTGCGAAATCGCTCGTGAACTCACAATGAAGGATGAATGGAAAGTAGGGCGTGTCATTGCTCGTCCATTTATCGGAAATAAAGAAGAGGGCTTCAAACGTACCTCTAACCGTCATGATTACGCATTAAAACCATTCGAACCAACTGTACTTGATGCTCTAAAAGCATCTGGTAAAGACGTTATATCCGTTGGTAAAATCTCAGATATCTTCGATGGTGAAGGAATTACAGAGTCAAACCGTACAAAATCAAACTTTGATGGCATGGAACAAACAATCGACATCGTTAAAAACAAGAATTTTAACGGATTCCTCTTCGTAAACTTAGTTGATTTCGATGCTCTATGGGGACATAGACGAAATCCTCAAGGTTATGCTGATCAATTGGAAGAATTTGATGTACAATTAGGGCAATTATTACCTCTAATTGGTGAAAATGACCTTCTAATCATCACTGCAGACCACGGAAATGACCCTACATTCCCAGGAACGGACCATACACGAGAAGAAGTACCGGTATTTTACTACTCACCACAACTAAAAGGGGACGGACCACTACCAACAAGCCCTACATTTGCTGATTTAGGAGCTACAGTAGCAGATATACTAGAAGCACCACTTCCAGAACACGGCCACTCCATACTAAAAGAGTTAAAATAGATAAAGATGGAAAAGAATAAAAGTACAATCTTCATGGTTGTGTCAATCATTTTACTTACACCAGCTCTAGTGCTAACACCACAGAGCAAACTAATACAGGGAATACTCTTCGTAATGGCAATAATGTCACTTGTAACTGGAATCATGGCTGTTAAGCTCAATCGTGAGTACATGCGTGCTAAAGATGAAGAAACTATGTCACTGAATCCTAAATCTAAAGACTTAGGTGATCAATAATACCTATATATTAAAACAGAACTGCTCTTAGTCATTTAAGGGCAGTTTTTTACGTATTTAGTTAAGTAGAGGTCTATATAGTCCTATATACAGGATATTACATTA
>JBGXRX010000133.1:0-11985 GCA_041811795.1 Erysipelothrix sp.
CACGCCATGCTAAGGAAGAGGGCTATGATCTGATGATATGCGATTCATCAGGACGTCTTCAAAATAAAAGAAACCTTATGGCTGAACTTGAAAAGATGAAACGCATTCTTGTTCGCGAGGTCGGTCATGTTGATCATACTTATCTTGTTATTGATGGTAATACAGGACAAAATGGATTATCACAAGCCAAAGGATTTACAGAAGTGACCCAAGTGGATTCACTGATTGTAACCAAATTAGATGGATCCCCTAAAGGTGGGGTGCTTCTAAGCATTAAAGATGAGTTGGGTATTAAAGTATCTTATATTGGTTTAGGTGAAACTCTAAATGACTTAAGACCCTTTGATATTGAGTCTTATTTAGGTAATTTGGTTGATGGGCTATGAGTTTAGAAAAAGCCATGCGTATCAATCAACTCTTTGATGTCTACGGTGAGCTCTTAACACCACGTCAAAAAGAGGTATTTCAGTATTATTACCATGAGGATCTATCATATCAGGAGATTGCGGATTTATTGGGTATCTCAAAGGCAGCAATCTATGATAATATATCTAAGACATCAGTTATACTTGAGGATTATGAAGGTAAACTTCATCTTGTTAGTTTAATTGAAGAATTATCCGCTCTTGAATCAGAGCCAATTTTACAGATTTTAAAGAAACACACTCCAGGAGGACATTATGAGTAAAGTATTAGCAGTAAACGCGGGATCAAGTTCCCTAAAATTTCAATTATTAGAAATGCCAGAAGCAGAAGTGTTATGTGATGGTATTGTAGAACGTATCGGTTTAAACGATGGTATCTTCACAATTAAATACAATGGTAATAAAGATTCAGAAACTTTAGATATTCCTAACCATTCAGCTGCAGCTCAATTAGTATTGAATGCACTAAAAGATAAAGGAATCGTTGCTGATTTATCAGAAATCATTGCAGCAGGTCACCGTGTTGTTCATGGTGGTGAGTACTTCGCAGCTTCAACATTAGCTAACGAAGATGCAATCGCTAAAGTAGAAGAATTAGCAGATCTTGCACCTCTACACAATCCAGCTAACTTAATTGGTTACCGTGCATTTAAAGAAGCACTACCAAATGCGACACATTCATTTGCATTTGATACTGCATTCCACCAAACAATGGAACCCGAAGTATTTATTTACCCATTACCATATGAATTCTATACAGACCTTAAAGTAAGACGTTATGGAATGCATGGAATTTCTCATGAATTTGTTTCACAGCGTGCAGCAGAACTATTAGGTAACAAAGAGAAATCAAACATCATTACACTACACTTAGGAAATGGTGCTTCAATCACTGCAGTTAAAGATGGTAAGTGCATCAACACATCAATGGGTATGACACCTCTTGCTGGAGTTATGATGGGAACACGTACTGGAGATATTGACCCAGCGATTACAACTTACCTAATGAGAAAACTAGATAAAACAGCTGAAGAAGTTGTTGATATCTACAATAAAAGATCAGGAATGTTAGGAGTATCAGGGATCTCTTCAGATGCTCGTGATATTGAAAATGCCATTGAAGCTGGAAACGAACGTGCTATCTTAACACGTAAAATCTATGCTGAACGTGTATTACAAATCGTTGGTGGCTATGCTATGCAATTGGGAACAGTTGATGGTATCGTCTTTACAGCAGGTCTTGGAGAAAATGATACAGGTATTCGTGCAGCAATTCTAGACCTATTAGAAACAGGATTAGGAATTTCTTACGATCGTGAATTAAACTCTAAATCACGTGGTAAAGAAGCTGAATTATCAAATGCTGATTCTAAAGTTAAAATATGGGTTATTCCTACAAATGAAGAGTTAGTGATTGCATCTGATGCATTCCGAATTCACAATGCTCAATAGTCAATTTCTAGAAGCAGTTGAAAGCAATGAAACCATCTGTATTTTTAGACACTATAATCCAGATGGTGATGCATTGGGCTCGCAAGTAGGGTTGGCTCGATGGATTAAATTAAACTGGCCAGATAAGAAAGTTCTTATGCTGGGAGAAGATGCTCATAACTTTACAATTTATGATCCTATGGATCAAGTTGAAAATTTAGGGACATTCCTAAGTATTGTATTGGATTCAGCTACTCAAGCACGAGTGGATGATCAACGTTTCATTACAGGGGAGACAATCATCAAGATTGACCACCACATTGAAGTTGATCTTTATGGTGATTTGCAAATTGTTGATGTTCAATCTGGTTCTACCTGTGAGATATTGGCATCCATGCTCTTATCATTTGATCACTTAACGATGAATGAATCAGTTGCTAATGCATTACTATCAGGAATACTAACGGATACACAAAAATTCTCAATTGAATCAACAACTGCTGAGACATTACGCGTTGCTGCATCACTCATGGATGCGGGTGCTAATATTACAGCACTGAACCAAGCACTCTTTTCTCAACCTTTTGAGATTTGGGAGCGACGTCGTGCCCTTCAAAACGAAGTTGTCTTTAAAGACGCTTTAGCTTATGCAATCATTGATCAAGAAAAACTAAACGCGATGAATCTATTAGATCGTCAAGCAAAGGTTTTTGTTAATATGATGGCAGGTATTGAAGAGTACAACATTTGGGCTATCTTCACTCAAGATGAAGAAGGTTTCTTTAATGGATCATTACGTTCTAGAACGCATACCATTAATGAAATTGCAGCCAAATACAATGGTGGAGGACATCGTTTAGCTTGTGGAACTAACAAACTAACACGAGAAACCATGCAAGAACTCATCGATGAGCTTGCTCAATTATCTCTATCCGAAACAAATTAATAACGGATCATAACCTAAGGTTATGATCTTTTTTTGTCTTAGGGTAAGTGATTATAGACTCATACTTGGTAGGGATGGATATCAAGTAAAGGAGCATGTCATGTTAAAATCTATAGATTACGTAGGTCACCGTCTTAAGAAGGTTAATTTTGGAGTGTTTGAGAGTTTGTCCCAACTGATGGCACAAGATGAGATAGAGGATGAGTCAAGTAAGTTCAATCTCTTTATTAGTGATGATTTAGAAGTGGAGTTAGAGTCAGATTATTTTGTTGTTGGCTTTAAACGTCATGTATCATACATCCCAAATACAATGTATGATCTTAAAATTAGTATGGAGGTACTGTTTTCGTTTGAGCCGCATATTGCAGATCAGATCAGCAGTCAGTATATAAAAGATAACATCCAGAAAATCATGCAGTTGAATCACAACGTTTTAGCTGAGTTATCAGTGTTAGTAGCAAATGTATCAGGATCTATGGGTGGTCAAATCTGCATCTCTGCACCGATTGTCCATTCTAAAGAGAACAATCTTGATGTTTTACCATCGCGGCCCAGAAAAGACCCTAGAATGACCCACTAGAGCCTTATTTTCATATGAGAAGTGGGTGTATTTTGATGTATAATAGAAGGAAGAGGTGAGATATGGCAACACATCTAGCACTACGCTCATCCTATTCATTACTAAATGGGATGATGAGTATTCCTAATATTGTATCAAAATCAAAACAAGAAGGCTTTGGCGCTTGTGTTTTAAGTGATTTACACGTTCTGCATGGTGCCCTTGATTTTCAGTTTGAGGCACAAAAGCAAGGACTTAAAGCCATCTTTGGGATGGAATGTACTTTCGTCCATGATGGTGTTGTATTTAACTCCAACCTGATTGCTAAAGATCATGCAGGATATCAAAAATTAATAGAAATATCGTCGATACTACTTAAAGACAAGCAAATTGAATTAAAGGATGCATATCATGATTCTTTAATTCTTATTATATTTACTGAGAATGGCCCATTTGAATCCATGGTTTTAAATGAGGATTATGCTGCTGTATCTCAGATGATGCAATCGATTAAAGATTTAGGCTTTGAGAATTATCTAGGTGTATCCCATCAAGAGTCTCAATACTTTAAAGTTATCAATCAAAAACTTATTGAAAGTGCCGCATTACTAGGCCTACAAGCTACTGCCGCTTCAAAAGTTTACTATGAGAAGCAATCTGATGATGAGGCTTATCGTGTCATTCAAGCCATATCCAAACAGACTTATCTCGATGATAAAACATTAATATTAGCACCTAATCGACATTACTTGAATAAAGAGGAGATGTCAGAACTTTATTCACAAGAACTACTCGATATGTCTGATCGTATTGCTGAGAAGTGTCATGTTGATTTGAGTAAACTTCAAACAACACTTCCTATTTTCAAAACTCATAAAGCTGTATCCAATAAGGTTTATTTAAAGCAATTGGCGACCTTTGGTTTATCAAGAAGACTTAATGACCAGGTTACGGATATCTATTCGCAACGATTGAATCATGAGTTAACCATTATTAATAACCTTAACTTTGAAGACTATTTCCTGATTGTATATGATCTGATTCGTTATGCTAAAAATAATAAGATCTATGTTGGACCCGGTCGTGGGTCAGCAGCAGGATCATTAGTAGCTTATGTATTAGGAATAACAGAAGTAGATCCAATACAATACGATCTACTATTTGAGCGATTCCTTAATCCCGACAGAGTCTCCATGCCTGATATCGATATTGACTTCCCAGATGACAAAAGGCATCTAATCATTGATTATGTTGTAGAAAAATATGGCTATGATCATGTGGCTCATATTATAACATTTGGATCATTAAGAGCCAGACAAGCATTTAGAGATGTTGCTCGTGTGATGCAAATTCCAGTCCGTACAGTAGATGGAATCGCTAAACTTATCTCTCAAAGTGATTTAAGAACTAATTACAAAGAGAATAAACGTTTTGCTACATCCATTAACAACTCTGAGAGCTTACAAAAGACACTTCAACTTGCAGTCAAAGTAGAAGGCTTACCACGCCATGCTTCACTGCATGCTGCTGGTGTTGTCATGAGTCAAAGGCCTTTGAGTCAAATCGTTCCAACTATGGAAATGAATGATGTCATGGCAACTGTCCAATATGATATGACCCATTTAGAAAAAATAGGCTTGATTAAGATGGACTTCCTAGGTCTGAAGAACCTTTCTATTATCGATAATATTTCACACCAAATAGGTCCTGACTTCAATATTGGTAAAATTCCATTAGATGATAAGAAAACCTTCGAACTCATTGCTAAAGGGGAGACCGTAGGTCTATTCCAATTAGAGTCAGAAGGCATGACTAACTTACTGGTTAAGATGAAACCGAAAGCATTTATGGATATCGTCGATACCATTGCACTGTATCGACCAGGACCAATGGAAAACATTCCACTCTATTTAGAGAATCGATCCAAACCAGATAAAGTTGCTTACTTACATCATGACTTGAAAGCTATCACGCAATCAACCTATGGTGTCTTGATATACCAGGAGCAAATCATGTTGGTAGCACAAACAATGGCTGGATTCTCACTTGCAAGAGCCGATATATTGCGTAAGGCTATGTCCAAGAAAGATTCGCAAGAACTAGCCGCTTTAAAAGATGAATTCATTAAAGGGGCTATTGCAAAAGGTTATAGTGAAGATATGGCAACACGACTCTTCATTTTAGTAGAAAAGTTTGCATCCTATGGTTTTAACAAGTCGCACTCGGTTGCATACGGTCTAATTTCTTATCAAATGGCTTTCCTGAAAGCTAATTATCCAGAACTCTTCTACAACTATCTCTTAACATCAGTTATCGGGTCTGATAGTAAAACAAGACTCTACATTGAGAGTTGTCGTAGAAATAAGGTTGGTTTACTACCTGTATCCATTCAAAATTCCAATGCTAGCTATAGTATCGAGGATGGAAACATTCGTTTACCTTTCACAATAATCAAGGGCATATCTGTTAAAATTGCTTTAGAGATTATGGAAGAAAGAGGGCGTAATGGCTTGTATCAGTCTTATTATGATGCTGTATCGCGTTTAACACTGATTGGTCTTGGACAAAGTTCAATCGAATCATTAATTGATGCTGGTGGCTTTGATGATTTCCATCACAATCGATATGCACTCTTAGATTCATTACAAGATGCCCTTCGTTATACCAATATTATAAAGATTGAACGGGATGGTCAAATGACCTTAGATCACTCTTTAGTCTCACAACCTAAACTCAGTCATGTCAAAGAAGATGCCTCGGTTAGATTATCAAGAGAGTACGATGCTTTAGGCTTCTACTACTCAGACCATCCTGCACTTGCGCTTCGACAACACTATAAAACACAGGCACTCATCGATACACATGTATCACAATCCTCATTTAGAGTTATCGCTATGGTGGACCGTATTAAAACCCACCGTACTAAGAATAATGAAATGATGGCATTTGTTGAAGTATCTGATGGATCACACGCACTTAGTTTAGTCATATTCCCAAATGTATACAAAACAGTAGCAGACACCCTTAATGTAGGGGATATGTTATTAATAATGGGAACAATGAAAGAAAAAGATTCCTTAATTGTAAATAAGCTCCATATAATGCAGCTTGAGAAAGAAGGTTTATAAATGATTAAAATACTTATTGTTGATGATGAAGATAAAATTAGAGATGTTGTTAAAGAATATGCTAAAGTTTCAGGAATGCAAGCGGATGAAGCATCTGATGGCCTTGAAGCAGTAGAGAAAGCTAGTAAGAATGACTATGATGTTATCGTTATGGATATCATGATGCCAAACATGGATGGTTATACTGCAGTTAAAGAAATTAAGAAAATTAAAGATGTACCAATGATTATGTTATCTGCTCGTGTTGAAGAATTTGATAAATTAAGTGGCTTTGAATTAGGAATTGATGATTATGTTACAAAACCATTCTCACCTAAAGAACTTATAGCTCGTATTAATGCGATTGCTAATCGTTCTAAAGCTAAAGTACATGATACTTATACATTTGAAGGACTTCATGTTGATGTAACAGGTAGAACTGTAACAATCGATGAGGACCGCATTCAAATGACACCAAAAGAATTTGATTTACTGATTTTCTTAATTCAACATAAAGACCAGGCCTTATCACGTGATGTATTACTAGATAAAGTTTGGAACTACAATTATTATGGCGATTATCGTACTGTTGATACACACATTAAAATGTTACGACAAAACTTGGGTTCATACCGAGATTATATTGTGACGGTTAGAGGTGTTGGTTACAAATTTGAAGTCATCGACTAAAAACATGGCTTTTCGTATTTGGTTCTATTTTCTAATCCTAACAGGCCTCATGCTTTTATTCATGTGGATGTTACAGATTACATTTATCGGACCATACTACGAAAAAAATAGGGCGGAAACGACCCAACTTAAGGCGCAAGAAATTAAGCGCCTTTTAATGCGTGATGATAGGGAAGAAGTCGAACGCGAGTTTGTTAAAATACTGGCTTCAGAAAACCTCTGTGGTGGTATTTATCTACCCAATGGTACTCCAGTATTAGTATCTGAAGCTAATTCAACCAACTGTCAGATCAAAAGTTTATCCACTTCAGCTATTAATGAATACATTCAACACGTCGCGAAGTCTCCTAATCAGGATTTTTCATTGAGGTTTACATCAGAAGTCTTTGAACAAGGGCTTTATTTCTATGGTAAGGGTGTTGAATTTCAAGGTTCTCAGTACTATCTCTTCTTAAACTCACCAATTGAATTATTAGATTCAACCATCTTTGTACTCAAAAGACAATTTGGTTTCCTAGTTGCTTCTGTTCTAAGTATTGCTACCTTTGTAGCATTCCTACTATCCAAAAAATTATCAATGCCACTATCAAAAATGACACGAGAAGCAAAACGTCTTGCTAGAGGTGATTTCTCAGTTCAATTTGATGCATCAGACTACTCAGAAGTATCCGCACTATCCGATACATTAAACTTTGCTACGCAGGAGTTCAAGAAGACAGATGATCTTCGTCGTGATCTTGTAGCTAACGTATCTCATGATATAAAAACACCTTTAACTATGATTCGTGCTTATGCTGAAATGATTAAAGACATTTCAGGAGATAACAAGGAGCAAAGAGAAGAGCATCTGGGTGTCATCCTTGATGAAGTACACCATCTTGAGCGTTTGGTTAATGATATGTTAACCCTATCCAAATACGAATCAGAAATATTTGCTATCAATGAAACTGAATTTAATCTCAG
Source organism: Erysipelothrix sp. (assembly GCA_041811795.1). GTDB lineage: Bacteria > Bacillota_I > Bacilli_A > Erysipelotrichales > Erysipelotrichaceae > Erysipelothrix. The sequence continues at coordinate 8,122 of JBGXRX010000133.1, forward strand.
TGAACATATTCGTTCAAGTGTGAATCTTTTCCAAATTGAGGACATCGATTTCGAAATCGATTGCGAACCAACATTTGTAGTTAAAGCAGATGAAATTAAAATGGGGCAGGTACTCTACAACTTCATTAATAATGCGACTAAATTTGTTGGTGATGATCGAAAAATTATTATCAACGTTAAAAAGGTTAAACCTAAAGAAGTATTGGTATCTGTTATAGATCATGGAAAAGGAATTGCTGAATCTCAAATTGAATCCATATGGGATCGCTATTATAAGATCGATAAGAACTTCCAACGTAACCAAGGTACCGGTTTAGGACTCTCAATTGTTAAAGCAATTTGTGAAGCAAACGGTTCACAGTACGGAGTGGAGTCACAAGCAGGTCAACAAACAACATTTTTCTATACTTTACGTCTAAAATAGCACTAAATATTACAAATAATCTCCTTTTAAGTTAGCCATTTATGCTAGACTATTACAAAGGAGATTTTTATATGATTATAGAATTTAAAGCACTGAACAAGTATTTTAACGAATTTCATGTATTAAAAGATATCAATTTTTCAATTGAATCTGGAAAAACTTTCGGATATTTGGGGCGAAATGGAGCTGGTAAGACAACATCCATTAGAATATTAATGGATGTTTTTCCTGCAACCAACGGTGGTATTTTCATTGATGGGAAACCTTTCGATCCTAAGGATTACAAAATTGGTTACCTACCTGAAGAGCGTGGAATGTATTCCAAATCTACAGTAAAAGACCAACTAATTTATTTTGCGATGCTAAGAGGGGCAAGTAAAGAAGAAGCATTGGAATCAGTTCTCTATTGGACTAAACGCTTTGAAGTAGATGTTTACTTGGATCGATTAGTTGAAACACTGTCAAAGGGGAATCAACAGAAAGTTCAAATCACTCAAGCTTTCCTAAATGAACCTGATATTTTAATCCTGGATGAACCATTTTCAGGACTGGATCCAGTTAACTCACAGGTTTTCCAAACTGCCTTAAAAGAATATATCAACGACGATCGTTTCATTATATTCTCATCTCACCAGATGTCATATGTCGAAAGTTTCTGTAATGACATTGCCATCATTAATCATGGTGAAATTGTTCTTAAGGGAAATCTTACAGAAATCAAAGATTCAAAAGGTCAAGGGATGGTTCGTATCAATGCATCAAACCCTGAATTACTTGAAGCACAACTAGCCGATACAGATTATAAAAAAGACTCACAAGGTTTCATCTTGACTCTATTGGATTCTAAAGAGAACTTCCTATCTAACTTATTTAAAGCAGGGGTTGATATTACACTGTTTGAAAACTACCAACCTACACTACAAGATATCTTTATAGAAGTGGCAGGAGACGAAAAATGAGAAACTTTTTAATTGTATTTAACTTTGAACTTAAAGAAACTCTAAAAAAGAAATCAATGATTATTACGACATTAGCATTAGCGGTGGTATCTTTACTAATTACCTGTGTACCGATGTTTATGTCATTCTTTGATAAAGATGAACCTATTTTTGATGATGGTGGTAACGGAGTTGTCGAAAAGCTACACTTCAATGCTTATTACGCTTTTGCAATTCCAGAAGATTACACTATTCTTGCAAATGTTATTGAAATCGAAGAGTCGCAAGTTGTTGATGATGAATCAACACTACGTAAATTAATCGAAGAAGGGGATGTTGAATCAGGATTTATCATCAATTCACTTTCCTCATTCAAATATATTACTCAAGATCAATCCATCTACAATGCAGATGTTATGACCTTTGAAGAAGCGCTGCGTTCTATCAATGCTGCTAAAATATTCAGTGAAGCCGATATGGACTATGAATTTATCATGGCAACACTAAATACACCTGTCGAGGTTGAAGTCATCACTCTAGGTAAGGATTCAGCTTTAGGGATGCCGATTGGGTTTGTAATAATGTTGGTTCTTTACATGGTTATTCTAATGTATGGTAATGGTGTTTCAACATCAGTTGCTAGAGAAAAAGATTCACGTACAATGGAACTTCTGATTACTTCAACCAATACATCACAGCTAATCTTTGGTAAAGTATTGGCTGCTGGACTTGCTGGAATTATTCAAATGAGTGTCGTTTTATTAGGGGCTGTAATTGGATTCTTTATCTCACGATCATTTTATCCAGAAGCAATCTTAATGATGTTACAAGGGCAAATGTCACTTGATGTCATTGCAGTCTATACTATTTTCTCTATATCTGGTTATATTCTCTATCTATTTATTTTTGCGGCTTTAGGTTCATTAGTATCTAAGGTAGAAGATGTTGCGGGAGTAACGACACCGATCACAATGTTATTTATCATCGCATACTTTATTGCTTCATTCTCAATGCAAATGCCAGATTCAACATTGACTACAATCTCTTCATACATACCATTTGTCTCAATATTTACAATGCCGATTCGTTATATGCTAACAAGTGTTAAAACTATCGAAGTGATAATTTCTCTAATAATCATGGTTGTAACATGTTATTTATTATCTGCACTTTCAGTGAAGATATACCGTTATGGATCATTGAATTATGGTAATAAATTGAAACTCGGTAAAGTTCTAAAGAGTTTATTTGACGAAAGAAAATAAAAGTAAAACTAAAGACCACTTTGAAAGTGGTCTTTTTTCTAGCATTAAGATTAAATTTATTGACTTATTTCGGGGGTTTACTATGATACCGTGAGCAAAGTCGAGGTTTTTAAAACATATGAGCAAGTTTAGAATGTCTAATAAAGCAGTGTTATTTAAGTTTGCACTGCCACAGATGATCGCCATGAAATTGTACATAAGGTCTCCTTGGGTTGATGAAATAAGAAAGTCCTTGTTACTAGTAACAAGGACTTTCTTATTTCTTAACACCTTTATTATAAATTTTACCATCAATAAAGTCCATGCCATATTCTGTAAATAAAGTTTCTACAGTAACGAATTCATAGTCTTCTTTGGCTAATTTATCGATTGCACATGCAAATCCTTGAGCTGTTGTTTCATAGATGTCGTGCATAAGAACAATACCACCGGCTTTTGCATCTTTCATGATAGCATCACACACCGATTGAGCATTGCGAGATTTCCAGTCTAGTGTATCTACCGACCAGTTAACATACATACGAGGAACATTTGATAATAAACCTTGATCATAGGCGCCATAGGGTGGTCTAACCATAACTTTACGATCATGTCCTGCAATGTTTTTGATTAAATTCTCTGTTTCAGTAATTTGATAAACTTGATCATCTTTAGATAACTCAGTTAGTTTTGGATGATTGTAGGAATGAGATGCTAGTTGATGTCCTCGAGCGACGATATCTTTAGCAACATCTGGGTATTTCTTAATTTCTGAACCTAATGCAAAGAATGTTATCTTTGCATTGTGCTTTTCTGCACTTGTCATAATATCTTGAGTAAATTTAGCAGAAGGACCATCATCAAAGGTAAATGCTAATAGTTTACGATCAGCAAGATCTTTTGGTTTAGGCTTGTACTGACCATAATCAATCTTAATAACTTCTTCAATGACGTCATCTTCAACTAAAGCATCACCTAGTTTAATCTTATTTTCAAATAATTTCAGATGGCCATTGTTAGCTATTTGGTACTTTATAATCGCATCATAGGTAAAGAAGGTTGTAACATCTAATGCTTCTTGAGTGTTTATATCATAGACATAGGAGTAAAGGTAATCTTCATCATCAATATTAATGATGACATCAAAGTTGAAATAAGAATCATTCACTTCTTGAGCGTTCCAATCCAGAATTAAGAATTTACTAGGTGGCATTTCACTGCTTAGATTAAGGACTAACTCATCCATTTTTGTTGATAG
>JBGXRX010000134.1:0-5232 GCA_041811795.1 Erysipelothrix sp.
GACCTCATTCGAGTCTGGACAAAATGACTCCAGATGAGTTTTACTATGACCAGCTACCACAACAAAATAAGGTAGCTTAACTAGAGCAGAGTATCACTTATAAATAAGCTTTTAGTTGTTCAAACAAGTGGGACCACCTCTCCTTGATATTTGGCTGTGCTCAAATATTGATAGCCCTCAAAAGATTTTGCGTTGCTTTTCTCAATAGACTTCAATAAAGCATGTTTCTGTTTGGCAGAAATTAAACGAAATATACTTTTTTCACCAATAACATACGATAGATCATGTGCTTTCTCTTTAGAACAATCTAAAGCATATCGACCTTCTAACTGCTCCAGTGACTGTTTCGGATCATTCAACTCAGCAGTGCCGGCAAATAATGAAGTCGATAAAATCAAACTACTAAGACCAGTAAATAACTTTTTCATAAATAATCTCTCAACATAAAGAATAAAATTTAAAAACAGGAAGCAGTAAACTGCTTCCTGAGTTTGGCATTAGTAGATGATTTGATTATTTTGCAATAACTGTTCGAGCGTTACATCTGTGGATTGCAAAATTAAAAGATTGGTATCAGAAAATTGATCATCTTTTAGAACCGAAGATCCATCTTCTGTTTCTTCATACGTTTTACCATCACGATCTACCTGAAGAATTACATTACCTGTCTTTTCACCTGCAGCATTTTTCTCTTCAATAATTGAAAGATAGTTTTGAATGTTAGATGCTGATTGATTATCATCAAGTAAAGCAACAAGATTAATTTTATCTCCATTAGGGCCCACCTCAAAATCAGTCCAAGTATCTAAACCATTACCACCATTATTCGTATTGTCTAAAAGATCGAAAATTAAAGTATCCGCTCCAGATCCAATCTTCACAATATCATCAGCAGCACTACCATGTACTTGTAGATCAACATCAATACTTAAAGTTGCTTTTTGCTCAAGACCAATTTTTGAAATTGTCGTATAAACAAATGTATCTGTTCCACTTGAATGTCCTGATGGCATATATTCATAGCTACCATCTTTAAACACTTTCAATGAACCATATATACCTTGAATTTTAAAATCAGTCGCACCTTTGTTAGGTTCATTCACATAAAGTTCATAAGAACCAATCTTAAGAATATCGATCTCCTTAGAACTTAAATCATTCTCTAATAATTTGCCATACGTTAACTTCTGTTCACTTGATAGGTTTTCTACAGGCTGAATAGTATTCTTAATTGTTGAAGTTACCTGAATATCATCTTTGAATCTAAAAATACTCGAACTACTTGAGCTACTCAAAGATAATTCAATTGTATAGACCCCTGGACCTAAGTCTTTAGGTAGCTGAATAGAACCATTAATCAAATAATCATCAGTCCACGATTGATCCACTAGAGTAAGAGAACCTAGGTTTTGCACTTTATCTGAAATGTCCTCTCCATTTTTATAAAGTTTCATTGTTAAAGTTGGTTGTATAAGAAGAGTTGCGTATACAGTTCCACTAAATGTAAGTTGTTCGATAAACTCTTTATTCGTTAATGTGAAATCCATTGTAGCGACTTTTTTATTTTCCGCTTCAATTTTAAAACTAGAGTTTAAAGGTGAATCCGTTAGCTGTGAAATACTCTCTATTTCGTTAAAATCATCAATAGCTTGATGATTTTGAATAGCAATATTGAGTGTATCAATAGAAAGATTACCATGTTGATCTTTAACAACTAAATTAAAGCGCTCAATTTCACCAAATGGTTTTTTCCAATTCGCATGATCTTTAGAATATAGACTATATGTATATTCACCATTTTGATTAATAGTTAATACCCCGTATTCCCCATCAATTGTCAAAGATGCATCAGAAGATATTTCCTGCTGATTCACTTTTACAATTGTTGATGTCTCAGAAACACGCCCAGACGTTGAACCTGTAATTTCAGCTGGGGTGTTATAGTCAAGGATCTGTTCTTTTCGAATATATAACCCAGAACCTTCTCCTAAGCTTAGAGCAGCATCAGAAACGACCATTGCTTTATAAGAGCCTTCGCCAAAACCTAAATTTAACCAACCATTTTCATTATCTTCACTTGATTTACCTGCTACATTTGCATTATACCAATCTTTAATTGTGTGAACTTCAACATATTGTTGAGTCATTTCATCATATTTATAGATCAATAAACTTATTTTAGCTCCAAATGTAAGACCACCCGTAGAACTATAAAAACTTAGGTTCTTATATTGATCTTCTGCCACATCAAAGCTAATTACTCCCGACCCACCTAATGCTGTTGCATCAAGTACTGTTGGAATACCTAGATCTAATGCTAAAAGGTTAAACCCTATTCCAGCATATTTACTATTATCACCCGTATAAGATTTTATAAAATTAGCTGGAGCTGTTTCAGGCTTTGCATCAGCAATTACAATATTATTCAATTCTATCTCAGAAGCTTTTGGCTTCAAATTGAATTCTATATCTAATTTAGCAGAAGATACCTTGCCTTCAGCTGACATTACCGTATAAACAAAACTATCAACTTTATCAAAAGTAAAAGTAGTTTCATTTTGTTCAGTGACAATAAAACTATATTTACCAGAACTCTCGATATACAAAGTACCTTGAGATGTTTCAATAATGGTTGTTTCACCCTCAGTTACGACGTAGTTTTTATCTGCATACGAGATAGAAACTACTTTCGTTCCTGCAGGGATATAGTCTTTACCATAATCAATATCATCATCAGTCAGTACATTACCCGTAGTAGTACCCGATACAGCAAGAATATCATTGTAGTCATAAACAGTTTCTTTATTAAAGTATAAAGAATAACCGGTGGCTACAGCTAAACCTTTACCATTTGCAAGAACCAACATCCACTCACCTTCATCAAATGAATGAGTATATTGTTTAGATTTTCCTCCAAGGAATCCTCCATACCAATTACTTAGTACCTTTTGTTGCTCCCACATTCCTGTAGCTGTATTCAACTTATAAATAAATAAATCCATTGTCCCAATAAAGACACCACCAGCATCCGCATACATAGTGATTTCACGCACTGTATTGTCAGCAACATTTAAAGTTGTTGCTGAAGCAGCGATATCACCCAATACTGCAGCATCTAAAACAGGACCCAAACCTGCAGACACTAGACTAAATCCAGTATCTTTAAATATATATCCCTGATCTGTATCTTCATTAACTGTTGTATCAACTACAACATCCAGCTTAGCTTGGACAATATTACTTGCAGCTGCAACTGTTAAATCCGCATTAATAACAATATCTGCATCTAGAGAAGACTCATTTCCAGCTTGGTCTATTGCAATTACCGCGATTTCATTTGTACCATTCGGCATGATCGGCAACATATCATCAATGAGTGTCCACTGATAAATACCTTCACTTACCTCAACAGAATTTACTTGAGCAGTGTATTCTTCGCCAAGATAAATCACTTTAACTATTGCTGTTGGATCATCAATAGTCCCCGTTAATTGGGGAGTACTATCTAATGTATCTATAGCTTCTAAGTCTAAGGTAATTATTGGAGCAAGCGCATCCACGATCTGAATTGACGGAGATGACATATTTTGAGATTTATCAACAGCTATAGCTGCGATTTCAGCACCATGGCTTAATCCAGGGTTTTGCAATTGCCAAATACCATTTTCATCGGCAATAGTTTTGCCAATAAATATACCGTTTTGTGTAACGATAATTTCTACACCTGGTTCTGCTTGACCTGAAATCGGATCACGACCATTTAACACATCAAATACTGGTGATTCAGGTGGGTAAATATCCTTAATATGAAGAGTTAAGATCGCTTGTTCTTCTATTTCACCATTACTAACAGTGTAAATAAATTCATCATTTTGACCGATGCCGTCAGGATTACCATTAGAAATATATGAATAGTTACCATCTTTATCAATTGTTAAAGTTCCATAAAGACCATTTATAGACACTTCATCTTGTTGATCACCCAAAGCAATAACTTCATCACCGAATTGAATCTTAGTTAATGTTAGCTCATTCACACCTTTCACATCATTATCTAGAACATTACCCTCAGCCTCTAAATTTTCGAAATTAAATTCAGAAATTTGAGTCGTAATTGTAGTTTGTTGTAAGAGTGTCAACGTATTATTCAACACGGCTTTAGCGACTAAACTTAGAACATCATCTAATAAATCTGTAACACCAACTCGATTTAAAGCATTAACAATAGGATTTAAAATTTCATCAATCGGTAATCCATTTAATACTGTTAGTACAGGCTCTAATATTCCAGTAATAATAGGACCTAAAACACCACCTAACGCATCTGATAATGTTTGTAATACGATTTCTTGATTTTCAGGACCGAGTATAACACCTGCCTGCCCTAATTCCGTCAGAGAAATACCATCATTATTGGCATCCAAAAGATTACTTAAGGCCCCAGGATTATTTCTTACAATGACTCTATAATCACCTTCAGCTAAATCACTTACTCTAACAATTAGCTTATCATCACCTGTAACCTCTAATAAATCTATTCCTGCCACATCGCCTACTAGCTCTGGATTTGAACTCGCAGAATATACAATCTCTCCTCTATTATCGACAATATCAACTCTAAATGCATCTGCCACAGCTGCCAATGCTGTCTGCTGAACTACAATTGTAAGTAAAGATTCTGCCGAAGTTACCTGAACAGCAACACCACTATCAGTAGGAGCGATATCCAATAAATCGATAACCTGTAGATTACTATGAACTATTGGTGTACTCGCATTTAACTGCCATTCTCCCATGTTAAGTTCTTTATAATCATCCTTGGCAAATAGTTGTAGACCATTGTCTATTTCAATATCATCCGGATTCTCAGTCACTGTCGTGCTGATCTCAAACTCAGCAACAGGGTTGCCTGCTAGATCTTGTAATGCAGTCTCATCTGTCAGATCTGCATCTGCATAGCTTAAGTTAACTTCAGCACCTTGTTCGATTGGCGTCGCTGGAACCAAGGTCACCTTGTCACCTGCGATGATCACATCTGTAATCTCTACAGCCTTACCATCTACTGTCAATTCAAATTGATCTGCTAATGGTGGTTTGTTCGCATCAATCGCCTCATCAAAGGTCAATTCAACACGACCTGTCGCTGTCACTTTTGCTGATTCAAGCTCAGGTGCTCTAGTGTCAACTTCTGGTTCAGTTGGTTTTACAAGCTCTGAACCATTAACTACATCC
>JBGXRX010000135.1:0-11955 GCA_041811795.1 Erysipelothrix sp.
TAGGAAAACGTTTTCGGAGGTTTTGTATGAGAAGGATGATGGTTCAGTATTTTGAGTGGTATTTACGCCCTGAAGATAAGTTATGGGAGAGTCTAAAAGAAGATAGCAGACATCTTAAAAGTTTGGGTGTTAGTGATGTTTGGATGCCACCAGCATATAAAGGGAAAAAGGGAATAAATGATTCGGGATATGGTGTTTATGATTTGTATGATATGGGAGAATTTGTTCAGAAAGGTACTGTAGATACTAAGTATGGTAGTGAAGCGTCTTATGCTGAAGCTGTAAATGAACTTCATCAAGTAGGTATTGGGGTTATTGCTGATATTGTTTTGAATCATAAATTAGGGGCGGATGACAAAGAAAAGATTCAAGTTGAATCTGTATCTGTAGATGCTCGACATGAAGTCATTGAGTCATTGGAAATTGAAGGATGGACTAAGTTTACATTTGATAATCGTAAGGGCAGGTACTCTAAATTTAATTGGAATCAATCACACTTCACGGGAGTTGATTATGATGCATTGCGAGATAAGTCAGGTCTTTATCGCTTTAAAGGTAAATCATGGGCTGAAGATGTGGATTTGGAACTTCAAAACTATGATTACCTTATGGGTGCTGATGTTGATTTTAGTAATGAAGAGGTTATTCAAGAATATAAAACTTGGGGTTCTTGGTATACAGATAAATATGATTTAAATGGATTGAGACTTGATGCGGTTAAACATATTTCATTTGATTTCTTTGGGCCTTGGTTAAGTTACCTAAGAGAGAATCGTGAGCTGTTTGTAGTTGGTGAGTACTGGTCAAGTGATCTGAGGGCATTGAATAATTACTTAATGATGTCTGATTATGCCATGCACCTATTTGATGTTCCACTTCACTTTAATCTACATGATGCAAGTGTCTTAGGAGAGGCTTATGATCTTAGAGATATCTTTAAAAATACTTTAGTTCAGAATATGGGGAAACATGCTGTTACCTTTGTTGATAATCATGATACTCAAGTAGGGCAATCATTAGAATCCTACGTTAAGGATTGGTTCCGACTCAGTGCTAATGCCATTGTATTATTACGGGAGTTTGGGACTCCGTGTGTGTTCTATAATGATTATAAGAATGAGGATGTTCAGAAGTTGATGAAGCTTCGATCTCACATATCCAATGATTTCTATGATCGCTTTGATGATCCTAATGTTGTTGGGTGGTCTTATATTAGTGATGAGGGACTATGTGTCTTAATTAATAATTCAGATGATGCATTAAAGAAAATGTTTGTAGGTAAACATATGGCGGGTCAAGTATTTAAAGATGCATTGGGATCATGTAGTGAAGAGGTATTGATTTCAGAGTTGGGAATAGGGATGTTTCCAGTAAAAGCTAGAAGTGTTTCAGTCTATACAAAGGGAGGACATATCAATGAGAGTATTTCATGATGGTGTAAAGAAGCTTGTTATAGAGAATTTGGATGGGGATGATTGTATTTCATTCTTAGGACAAGTGATAAGTGATTTTGATAATGTTGATGGTATTGTATTGGGACTGTATCAATATGTTGAGAGTAAGAACCATGGCAAGATTTTAATTGAACAAAGATTTATTGTTAAGAGTGATTTCTTTGATGAGAATTACACTGATAAAACTGTTGAATTAGGTTCTAAAGTTGTTGGGTCTGAGACTAATTTTGTACTATGGGCACCAACTGCTGTTGATGTTAAGTTAGAGATTGGTGGCAATTTATTACCAATGTCTAGAGATGTTAAAGGATTTTACACAATAACTTTAGATCGCAATTGTGCTGGAGAGTCTTATCTTTACCATTTGGATATCAATGGAGAGAATGTTACTAGCTGTGATCCATATGCTAAAGCGACTTTACCTAACCGCAAGGCGTCAGTTGTTGTGGATATCGAATTTGAAAAGGTGCCATTAAATAATCTTGGTGATGTCATACTAGAAATGCATGTTAGAGATTTCTCAATGGATCCTGAAGTACCATTTAAACATCGTGGACAATTTCTAGGTCTATTAGAATCGCATGGGGATTATGGTTTTAAACATATTCTTGATTTGGGTGTTGATGTCGTTCAATTACAACCTGTTACAGATTTTGAGACAGTGGATGAATTAAATCCGTTTGATGCCTATAACTGGGGATATGATCCTATGCAGTTCTTTGCATTGGAAGGATCCTATTCTTCAAATGTTCATGATCCGATTCAGGTTCTTAAAGATTTTAGTAGAGTGGTAAATGAGTTCCATAAGAATGGGTTAGCAGTAACGATGGATGTTGTCTTCAATCATATCTATGAGGTTAATGGTTCAAGTCTAGATGCTTGTGTTCCATACTATTACTTCAGATACGTTGATGGAAAACTATCTGATGGTACATTTTGTGGAAACGAAATAGCTTCAGAATTTACAATGGTGAGAAAATTTATCGTGGATGCTTGTGTGTATTTTGTTGAGATGTTTGATATTGATGGTTACCGTTTTGATTTAATGGGGATTACTGATTTAGAAACAATGAACGAAATTAGAGATCGACTGGTAAGTATTAAACCAAAGATCTTACTTTATGGAGAAGGTTGGAATATGGCATGTGGATTGGATGAGTCTAATCGAGCTACAATGCAAAATGCTGATAAGCTTCCAGGTTATGCATTCTTTAATGATCATTTTAGAAATACTATCACTTCAACTATTGGAGGTGTAATATTAGATAAGGCACTATTAGATGATGTCATGGAAGGATCTCCTTCAATCTTTTCAAGTCATTCTCAAACAATTAATTATGTAGAGTGTCACGATAACTATACGATGGCAGATCAACTGGCATTGATTGGTTCTGGTGTTGAAGGGGCATATAGTCCTATTAAGGCTGTTATGGAAGCTAAAGGTTATGCTTTCTTACAGATTGGGCAATCATTCTTTAGAGATAAGAAACTTGTGGAGAACTCCTATAAGTCTGATGATGGTGTGAACCGCATCAATTGGAGCTACCTAGATCGGTATAAAGAACTAAATGAAGAAACAAAAAAACTTATTAAATCACGTTAAGGAAAACATTTTCTATGTAATCGCTTGCAATATTTAAAGAAGATGTTATACTAGAATCAGGAAAACGATTTCCGTATTTTCAAACAAGGAGGAACGACATGTTCAAGAAATCGATGAAGACAGCTTTGATTGTCTTAATAGCATTAACACTTGTGGGGTGTACCGCAAAACCTAGGGAAGAAATTCCAGAAGGACCAGTTGTATTAAAAGTGTGGGGTTCACAGGAGGATCAAGCTTTCTTACAAGAAAGAATTGATGCTTTCAAACTTACACAACCTAAAATCGAATGGGATATTACTTTAGGAGTTGTTTCTGAAGCAGACGCATATGCTCAAGTTACTCAAGACTTAGATACTGCAGCTGACGTATTCACATTTGCAAATGATCAATTATTTGATCTGGTAAATGCTGAAGCACTTTATGAAATTACTCGTAACAAAGAACGAATCGTTAAAGATAATGCAGCAGGTTCAGTGGATGGATCTTCAGTTGGAGACAAACTGTATGGATATCCAATGACTGCAGATAACGGATACTTTATGTACTATGACAAATCAGTCTTCACAGAAGACGATGTTAAGTCATTAGACAAAATGTTAGAAGTTGCTACAGCTAAAAATAAAAAAGTATTCATGGATGTTTCTAATGGATGGTATATTGCATCATTCTTCTTAGGAGCTGGTGGAACTTTAGATTTGAAAGATGGTAAACAAGTTACTGACTTCAATAACGCTACGGGAGTTAGTGTTGGAGAAGCAATTCGTAAATTTACAGCATCACCAGCATTCTTAACTGGAGATGATACAGTATTAACTGGTGGATTTGGTGATGATATTGCCGCAGGTGTGTCAGGTACATGGACTGCTGAAGCAATTGAAGCTAAATTAGGGGACAACTTTGAAGCTACAAAACTTCCTGAATTTACAGTTGATGGTAAAGCTACTCAAATGGCAAGTTTTGGGGGTTATAAAGTAATGGGTGTTAAAACATCTACTAAACATCCAATTCAAGCGATGGATTTAGCAGATTTCCTAACTAACGAAGAAACACAACTTAAGAGATTTGAAGCACGTGGATACGGACCTTCAAATACTAAGGCAAGTGAAGCTCAAGCAGTTAAGGACAACAAACCATTATCAGCACTTTCACTACAAGCTGAATTCTCAAGAAGTCAAAAGAACGTTTCCGGTTCATACTGGTCACCTGCTGAAGCATTTGGTACAGCAATGGAAGACAAGAGTACTGAAGACATGAAAAAACTACTTGATCAAATGGTCACACAAATCCAAGAAGCTGCCACAGAATAAACGTGTTAATAAGGGGGCTTATTGCCCCCTTTTAATTTGAAAAGGGGTTATCATGAAAAAAAATAAAAAAACGAGAGAAGTCAGTAATAAACTACCTAATATAAAAGAACCCGGAATCTTCAATAGATTCTCAGGTGCTGATAAGATTAGTAAAATATCCTACTTTGTCATGGGTTATGGTGCATTCATGAGAGGACAAATAGTAAAAGGGTTATTATATTTAGTTGCTCAAATTGCATACATTGCATACTTTGTAGGAGTTGGTTTTTCACAATTGCTAGGATTGATAAGTTTGGGTGTTGTAGAGCAAGGTAAAGTATTTGATGAATCATTGGGTATTTATATCTATTCATCTGGGGATAACTCAATGCTATTTTTACTCTTTGGTGTTCTTGGAATCTTGATGTTTATAGGATTTGTACTTCTATGGTATTCATCAGTTAAAGGATCACTTGCTAATGAGACACTACTTAAAGAAGGAAAGAAATTACCAACATTTAAGGACGAGTTGAAAACGTTACTGAATGAAAGATTCCATTATACGATTCTTTCAGTTCCAACTATAATGACGTTTGCACTGATAATATTACCGCTTATTTTCATGATACTCTTAGCCTTTACTAACTTTGATAAGAATCACCAACCGCCAGGAACACTCTTCACTTGGGTAGGGTTGAGAAACTTTAAGAGTTTACTATATGCAAACCCAATATTGTCGACAACCTTCATTGGTATTCTAAAATGGACTGCAATATGGGCTGTATTTGCAACCTTTCTAAACTATATCTTTGGGATGATGTTAGCTATGATTATCAACCGTAAAGGGATTAAGTTTAAAGGTTTCTGGAGAACAATGTTTGTTATATCAATCGCTGTTCCTCAATTTGTTACACTACTGGTCATGGCTCAGTTATTACATGATAGGGGAGCTATTAATATCATTCTTAAAGATATTGGATGGATTTCAGAATCCATACGTTTCCTACTTAATGGTACTAATGCCAAGATTGTCGTTATTATTGTAAATATGTGGATAGGGATTCCATATACCATGTTGATTACTTCAGGGATATTAATGAATATACCTAAAGACTTATATGAGAGTGCTAAGATCGATGGAGCAGGGCCGGTGGTTCAGTTTTTTAAGATTACACTACCATATATGCTATCGGTTACAGGGCCTTACTTAATTACTCAGTTTATAGGTAATATCAATAACTTTAATGTTATTTTTCTGCTGACAGGTGGTGGACCATTAAGTCTAAACTACTTCCAAGCAGGAGAGACTGATCTACTAATTACATGGCTCTATAAATTAACATTAAATGAAAAGAATTATGCATTAGCATCTACAATTGGGATTGTGATATTTGCAATATCAGCAACGCTCAGTTTAATTGTGTTTAGACGTGTTACAGGTGATGGTAAGGAGGGACAATTCCAATGATCAAAGGTATGAGAGCTCGTGCAAAAGCGACGAACGCATTTCTATATGTACTGTTATCGGTTCTTTCGGTAATTTGGATTATTCCGATTGCTTGGTTGGTTATGACCTCATTCAGAGGTGAGCCAGGAGCATTTCCTAACTACGTTATTCCTAAGACATGGAGTTTAGATAACTATCGAATGTTACTAACAGATACGACATTATTTAACTATCCAAGATGGTTTATGAATACACTGTTTGTAGCGGTTATTACTTGTATTATTTCAACAGTATTGGTCTTAGGAACATCATATGCTTTCTCAAGACTACGCTTTAAACTTCGTAAACCAATGATGAATGTTATCTTGATATTAGGGATGTTCCCAGGATTTATGTCTATGATAGCAATCTATCATTTACTAAGTTATGTTGGATTGAGTCAATCACTCTATGCTTTAATTCTTGTTTATT
Organism: Erysipelothrix sp.; assembly: GCA_041811795.1. Lineage (GTDB taxonomy): Bacteria > Bacillota_I > Bacilli_A > Erysipelotrichales > Erysipelotrichaceae > Erysipelothrix. The sequence continues at coordinate 6,262 of JBGXRX010000135.1, forward strand.
CAGGTGGAGCAGCTATGGGATACTACATCTCTAAGGGATTCTTTGATACTATCCCACGAGCAATTGATGAATCAGCAATTATTGATGGTGCAACACGAAATGACATTTTCTGGAAGATAACTCTTCCGCTATCAAAACCGATTGTTGTATATACAGTATTGACTTCATTTATTGCACCTTGGGTTGATTTCGTATTCGTATCCATTATCATGCGAGATTCCTATAAAAACTATACGGTTGCTTTAGGACTCTTTGAAATGTTAAAACGAGAAAATATCGATAAGTACTTTACACAATTCTGTGCAGGAGCAGTACTTGTTGCAATTCCTATTACGCTACTATTTATCTTCATGCAGAAATACTATGTTGAAGGTGTTACTGGTGGATCGGTAAAAGGATGATAAAAAAGATACTATTTTTATTGGTAGTTACATTGGTGTTAACATCATGTTCAAAACAGGAAGAGGCATGGGTTAAGCCAGAAAAGAATTCTGTCTTCTATGAAATCTTTGTTGCTTCATTCTATGACTCTGATGGTGATGACATGGGTGACTTAAAAGGTGTTATAGAAAAACTTGATTACATACAGAAGGATTTAGGAGCAACAGGGATATGGCTCATGCCCATATCACCTTCGCCCTCTTATCATAAGTATGATGTCAAAGACTATAAGGCTATTGATCCTGATTACGGTACTATGGAAGACTTTGATGCTTTAGTACTTGAGATGAACAATCGAGGTATGGATCTGATTCTTGATTTAGTCTTAAACCACTCTTCAAGAGAACATCCTTGGTTCTTAGAAGCGGTTAAGGAAAAACGACAAGATGATTGTAGTGCCTTATGCGATTACTATAATTTCTCAGATAAGCCAATGCCAGGTTATCGAGAGATTAGTCAAGGACTCTACTATGAATCAGTATTTTCAGATACTATGCCAGATTTAAACCTTGATAGTACAGATGTAAGAAATGAGATTGAAGATATTACTAAGTTCTGGCTTGATAAAGGAGTTTCAGGATTTAGGTTGGATGCAACTACACATTTCTATGCAGAGGATTTAAATCGTAATGTTGAGTTTCTATCATGGTTTAATGACTATGCTAAATCCATAGATCCAGAAGTTATTTTGGTTGGTGAAGCATGGACTGGTGATTCTATTGTTCAGAAAATGTATGCCAGTGGCATCAGTTTCTTCAACTTTGGATTATCACAAAATACAGGTCGCTTAGTTAAAGATATTAAACGTAAAGACGGTCTTGGTTTGGCTCAATATATGACCCAGTACCAAAGAACCATTGAAGAAATAAACCCAGGAGCTGTGGATTCCATATTCTATTCTAATCATGATCATGGAAGAAGTGCTTCATACTTTGCTAATAATTTGAAAAGACAAAAACTTGCTGCTTCAATCTACCTTCTATTACCTGGTAATGTTTACATCTACTATGGTGAGGAAATTGGTATGAAGGGTAGTGGTAAGGATGAGAATAAGAGACTTCCTATGGTGTGGGGTAGTGATAGTGGTTTGACGCGAAAACCAAGTGGTGCTGATTACCCATCAGGAATTGATAATTCAGTCATGGAAGATCTTAAAAATAAAGATTCACTCCTAAATCATTATGCGAAAGTAGTTAAAGTTCGTAATGCACATCCAGAAATCATGAGGGGTCTAGGGAAACCGATTGATATGGGTAATAAGGAATTATTTGCAATGGAATTAAATGGCATTATTGTAGTTCATAATCTTGGTGATGAGAAACATTTATTACCAAATAACTATGAAATAATCGATTCTTCTTTAGGTGGTACATTAGGCAATGAAGGGGTCTCTATAGAAAGTATGGCTTCTGTTATAATAAGAGCAAAGTGAGGTGTTTGACATGTCTAGTATAAACGAGGTAGCAAAGTTAGCGGGTGTTGGTGTGTCAACCGTATCAAAAGTAATGAATAACTATGCTAATATCTCTGATGAGACACGTAAGCGCGTCATGCTTGCTGTAGAAGAGTTGAATTATGTACCCAACGCGGTAGCAAGTGCTCTATCTTCTAAGAGTTCTCGTAGGGTTGCCTTAGTGGTTTTTATTAACAACCAAAGGCAAGCGATTGACGAGATCAACATGCAATATCTATTCGGTGCTGTGCACCGTGCAAGGGAAGCTAAGTTAGAAGTTATAACTGTATTTTCAACAGATCTTGAAGGATTCACTACAAGTGAGATAAAAAGACATTTTGCATCACTTCGTATAGAGGCTATTATTCTTTATGGATTGAGTAAAGAAAACCAAGAGTTCCATGAAATTCTAGAAGAAGAAACCTATCCCTGTGTCGTCGTTGATGCTCCATTGGAAGGTGATAAGACTTCTTATGTTTCGGTAGATCATACTCAAGCTCAATATGACATGATGAAACATATGATTGATACTTACCAACCCAAGTCAGTACTCTATCTGGCTGGACGTCGTAATGGTTATGTTACCGATTTACGTTTGCAGGGTGCTGTGGATGCGTGTCTTGAATTGGGTGTTGAGATGAATGCTCATTATGCTAACTTCTCTGAAAAAGAAGCGATTGAGAAAACAATAGAACATGCACATGATTGTAATATCATTGTATGTGCCAGTGATCTTATGGCAATTGGTGCCGTATCAGCATTAAAAACGATGAATATATTCAGACCGGTATGTGGCTATGATGGAATTACGCTACTGGGTTATATTGATTATCGTATTGAAACAGTGAAGCAAGATTTTTTCTTGATATCACAAAAGGCGATAGATTCAGTCATTGAATTACTATCAGGTGAAAAGGGTTCTGGAACCATCATTCCTCACTCTATTATTACCATAAAATATGAAGACGTGATCATGTAGATTGCGCTTTATATTTTTTTAGAAATTAGAAAAACGTTTTCCGAAGGAGGATACTATGTTTGATAAAAGTTTAGATATAAAGAATAGTTCAGTAGAAACACTCTACTCAGCGGTATTAGATTATGTTCAACAAAAGATAAATGACACACCGGAAGTAAGTGGGGATCGTACTGTCTACTATATGTCCGCAGAGTTCTTGATTGGAAAATTGCTTTCCAACAACCTAATGAACTTGGGACTCTATGATGAAGTACAGACGGCTCTTATGGAAGAAGGGCGCTCATTAGCAGAGCTTGAAGAATATGAACCAGAACCATCACTTGGAAATGGTGGACTAGGACGGTTAGCAGCATGCTTTATGGATTCCATTGCAACACTTGGCATTAATGGTCAAGGCTTGGGTCTTGTTTATCACTATGGTTTATTTAAACAAGTCTTTGAAAATAATAAGCAAACGGAAACACCAGATGTTTGGTTAGATAAACCATCATGGCTTAGAAAAACAGACTTTACACATGATTTAAAATTAGGCGATCTGCCTGTGAGTGCTCGTATGTATGAAATTGATATTATGGGTTATCACGGTAAACGATCTGTACTGCGTCTATTTGATCTAGAGTCGTTGGACGAATCAATTATTACGGATGGAATTTCTTTTGATCAGGCAGCACTTGATAAGAACTTAAACCTGTTCCTATATCCAGATGATTCAACAGAAGAAGGTTTAAGATTAAGATTTGCTCAACAGTACTTTATGGTAAGTTCAGGTCTATCTTGGATTCTTCACCAAAATAAAGGAGATTTGAGAAATCTTAATGAACGTATTGTTATTCAGATTAATGACACACACCCATCACTAACAATATTGTTACTGATGAAAGAATTATTAGCACAAGGAATCGATTTCAATGAAGCAGTTTCAATTGTTGAGAATACTTTTGCTTATACCAATCATACGATTTTAGCTGAGGCTTTAGAAAAATGGCCATTAAGCTACTTCGAAGCGATTGATAAAGATTTAGTAGATATTCTACATCGATTGAATGAAGTAGTTCTATCACGATCAAATGATGCTTCTGTATGCTTAATTGATAATGAGAATAGAGTTCATATGGCATCTCTTGCCATTCACTTCTCCTATTCAACAAATGGGGTTGCAGCACTGCATACAGAAATATTGAAGAATTCAGAACTGAAGGCTTTCAATGATTTATACCCTACTAAGTTCAACAATAAGACCAATGGGATTACATTCCGTCGATGGCTAGAGTTTTCTAACCGTGAACTAACAAGTTATCTTGAAACACTGTTAGGTGATGGATTTAAATCAGATGCTTTAGAGTTAGAGAAACTATTGAAGTATGAGGATCATGATGATGTCTTGGACCGTTTGAATTTGATTAAACGCCATAATAAACTAAGACTGAAAAATTACTTAAAACATGAACAGAACATTGAAATTAATGAGAATGCAATCTTTGATATTCAGATTAAAAGATTACATGAGTATAAGAGACAACAGATGAATCTTCTATATATCATTCATAAGTATTTAGAGATTAAATCGGGACATGTTCCAAAACGTCCACTGACAGTATTCTTTGGATCTAAAGCAGCACCTGCTTATATCATTGCTAAAGATATTATTCATGCATTGCTATCCATGTCTGAAATTATTAAAAATGATCCAGAAGTATCACAACACCTACAATTGGTGTTTGTGGAAAACTATAATGTTTCAAAGGCAGAGTACTTAATTCCTGCATGTGATATTTCAGAGCAAATTTCTACGGCTTCTAAAGAAGCGAGTGGTACAGGTAACATGAAGTTAATGTTAAATGGAGCACTGACACTGGGTACTTTAGATGGTGCTAACGTTGAGATTGCAGAGCTTGTCGGTGATGATAATATCTTTATCTTTGGTGAACACTCAGATATTATTATCGAACACTATAAGAAGGCAGATTATGTCTCACGTGATTACTATGAAAACTCACCAATCATTAAAAGAGCTGTAGACTTTATTAACGGCCCTGAAATGAGAGAAGTGGGTTCATTAGAGAATCTGGATCGACTCCACCATGAACTTATATCTAAAGACTGGTTTATGACATTAATTGATTTGGAAGATTACATTAGAGTTAAAGAAAATATGATTGATGCCTATGAGGATCGTAAAGCATGGTCGAAAATGACACTTGTTAATATTGCGAAAGCGGGGTATTTCTCAAGTGATCGAACTATCGCAGATTATGAACGCGATATTTGGAGGACTAAGTAATGACGCAAATAAGGAGAGCGGGTGTATTAATGCCTGTCTCCAGTTTTACAGGAACTCTTGGTATTGGTGATTTTGGGGCTTCGGCTTATGAGTGGATTGATACCTTGGCAGAAACTGGGGCTTCTATTTGGCAGATATTACCACTTAACCCAGTTGGTTATGGTAACTCACCATATCAAACATACTCTGCTTTTGCTGGGGATGAAATTTATATCTCCATAGAGGCTCTCTATAAAGATCTAGGCTTAGAGTTTGATGTAGAACCCGTAATGGCTAATGCTGTAGATTTCTCTTCAGTAAGAGAGCGTAAATCACATCTATTAGCACATGCTTACAAACATTTTAAAAAGAATGAAGACTACAAGTCATTCCTTATAACAGCCCACAATTGGCTTGAGGACTATGTAAAGTTTATTACTCTCAAACGTGCCAATGATCTTAAATCCTGGACAGAATGGACTGTATTTGAGGCAGATGAGAGTTTAATGGAGTATGAACGATTTGTTCAATATGTATTCTATAAACAATGGATGGCTTTGA
>JBGXRX010000136.1:0-6130 GCA_041811795.1 Erysipelothrix sp.
ATCCTTAGAGGACATGTTCCTAGGAATTACCCAGTGAAAAAGATAATCTCATTCACAAAAATCATGATGAAATCTGGAACCAATCCTTTCGGTGATTTATCCAATCGTGGTTCTAATAAAGAGGTTTCACCTGGATTAAAAGTATTCTTAGGTTTTGTAATTTTCATTGCTATAATCTCAGTTGGAGCACTCATGGTATCTTTACTTTCAAATCTATTGGATTTATTGATGCCAATTAACCAAGAAGCATACGCTATCCATTTATATTTGGTAGCTTTAGTCTTTATGGCCCTCTTCTTTTCAATCATTATTACACCTGCTACATATTACTTTGATGAAACTATGGAATCATATCTTGTGTTACCTATTAAGACAAGAGATTACCTAAGTGCAAAATGGATCGTCAATGCATTATCAACTTCTGTCCTGTTTGCACCCTTCTCAATCCTTTTTGTAGTTACATATGCTGCTAAAGTCGGTATTGCATGGTATACCATTCCATACATGCTAATAGCAACGCTACTAACGCCGTTGATTCCAATTTCAGTAACAGTATTCTTTATTGTTCTACTATTTAAAGCAATGCCATTCATACGTAATAAGACACTCTTTGTATACTTTACAAGTTTCTTAGGTTTGACTTTCTCAATTGGAATAAACTTTCTTGTCAACTCATCTATTGATACAAGTGGACTACAAGAAGCTATTTTAGCTGGTATTAAGGGTCAATCCAATACCTTACTTAAGTTTGCAAACTCATTTGTTCCATCAGTTGGATTATTCATGGATTCCATTAGTACTGGTAATCCGCTACCGCTCATAGCGGGTGTATTATTAACATTAGCAGTCATTGTTCTAACAATACTGTTCACTCAATACAACTACTTAGAAAGTGCTCTATCAATGGCAGAAACAGCACAAACAACCAAGAAATTATCTGACAAGAAGTTTGCAAAGAAATCCTTACAAAATTCAAAATTTGCATCCCTTATGAAACACGATATAAGAAATATACTAAGAACGCCAATTTATGCCTCTAACTATTTCGCACCAATCGTTATCATACCAATAGCAATTGGATTTGGCTTATTCTCTTCTAGTGGTGATCTATCAGAATTAGGTGACTTACCAAGTCTTGTCAATCAGGTTCTTCCACTCTTAGACCTATCAAACGTAGCTATCTATACTGCTTCTACACTTATTGTTGTAGGCTATGTAATGGGATCATTTACAACTATGACTTCAACAGCGATATCAAGGGAAGGTTCAAATCTACAAGACATGCTTCTGATGCCTGTACCTCTTGTTTCAGTAATTATGGGTAAAATACTTCTGGGTACGATAGTATCTCTAATCTTCCCAACTATTTTGCTAGTAGTGATTCAAATAATGTTAAAACTACCTATTTGGTTATTCCTATTAGCTTTAGTATCTACCGCAATTGGAGTACTGTGTTCGAATATCATTGGTATCCTTACAGATGTTCTCAAACCTAAATTAAATTGGGTTAATGAAACAGAAGCTATCAAAGAAAACTTCCTATCTATCATTCCGATGTTCTTAAGTTTTGGATATATCGGTCTGTCTGCCTACATGGTTTTCCAAGATCCAAGCACTACAACATTTATAGCACTTGCATCAATTCTAGTGGTAGTAGCCCTTATGACACTCATATTCATCCGTAAAAAAGGTGTTAAAATGTTGCAAAAGGCAATACAATCCATTTAGTATAAATAGACAAAGCCTCGAATCTCTTAAAAGTCGAGGCTTTGTCATGTCAAGTTTAAGGATATTGGATTAGTTAAATCTTTAACCCTCGCTACTCATATGATTTCAAGTATAACAGTTAAAGAGTCATTTATTAAGTATAAATCAAAATATAAAGCCTGCGAAGACATTGTCATCACAGGCTTTAAAGTTATTATTTAATGATTATAGAACACCTTGGCGTTTAATAGCATCTTCCAATTTGTTGTAGGCAAATGCATTAGCCCCAAGCAGGTAGTTTCCTGAATGTCCTAAATCTTTAGCAGTTTCAGAAATATTCATAAAGATATTATTCATAATTGATAATAACTTCAGATCAACTTCTTCAAATGTAAATTGGGTCATTTGAGCATTTTGACTCATTTCAAGACCCGATACAGCAACACCCCCAGCATTAGCTGCTTTACCAGGTAAATAGTAAGCTTCTGATGCTTGAATACGATTAACAGCTTCAGGTGTCAAAGGACGATTCGCCCCTTCTGCAACTATCTTAACACCATTAATAAGCAGTGCTTTCATATCTTTATCATCGATTTCAGACTGAGTAGCACATGGTAGTGCGATATCACATGGTACATTCCAGATGCTATGATCATAAATATAAGTTGATTTAGTATAGGTCTTAAGAGCCTCTTTAGAGTCTTTATGAGCTTGAATTGAAGCAATATCCAATCCATTATCATCATAAACATAACCTGTACGATCGCTCATAGCAACAACCTTTGCACCCTTTTCAACCGCTTTATAAGCAGCATGGATAGCAACATTACCAGAACCTGAAATAATAACACGTTTGTTTTTGAAGGAATCATTATGTTCTTTCAATAAAGCATCAGTAATATAGATTAAACCATAACCTGTAGCTTCAGGACGACCTAATGCTCCACCAAATACAGGGCTTTTACCAGTAAAAACACCAGCATGTGTTTGAGTCAGCATCTTGTATTGACCATACATATAACCCACTTCACGAGCACCTACACCAATATCCCCAGCAGGAACATCAGTATGAGCACCTAAGTGTTGGTAAACTTGGTTAATAAAGGATTGGCAGAAAGATAGAATTTCAGCATCAGTTTTACCCTTAGGATCAAAATCAGCGCCACCTTTTGCACCACCCATAGCCAAGCCAGTTAAAGCATTCTTAAATGTTTGCTCAAAAGCTAAAAATTTCATAACATCAAGATTAACAGATGGATCAAAACGAATACCACCCTTATAAGGTCCCATCGCTAAACTGTATTGAACCCTATATCCTGTATTAACTTGAGTTTTTCCACTTCCATCAACCCATGGAACAGAAAAAATATGAGTACGGTTAGGATGAAGCAATACTTTAAGTACTGATTCATCCAAGTAGGACTCCATTGTATTAACAAACTCAGAAGTCGCATTATTAAATAAGACTTCGTGAGGTGCTTTATTTTGTACAACTTCTAAGATTTTTTTCATAGTTTCACATTATGGAAGACTTCTTGAACGTCTTCACACTCCTCTAACATTGCATTTAACTTATCAAACATAGGCATATCTTCTTCATCAAGTGTTACATCTTCATGAGCGAGATAAGTGATGTCGAATACATCAAATGTAATGTCTCCTAATTCTTTTTCTAATGCATCTTTAGCATTATGTAACTCTGTTGTGTCTAATGTTACTGTAATTGATCCATCTTCTGATTCAATATCAGAGAAATCAACATCATTTTCAAGTAATGCTTCGATTACTTTTTCTTCGTCATCATACATGAATGAAACGATGGCAACATGGTCGTATGAGTGCATTACTGAACCCGATACTCCCATTTTTGATTTAGATTTTGTAAATGCATTACGCACTTCAGAAACCGTACGGTTGTCATTGTCTGTTAGGCACTCAACGATGAATGTTGATGCACCAGGACCAAATCCTTCATAACGAACAGCATGGTAGTTGTCTTCGGAACCACCCTTTGCTTTTTCAATAGCACGGTTAATAACATCAGCAGGAACCTGCTTTGATCGCGCTACTTCTATGATTCGTTTCAATCCTGTATTCATTTCAGGATCAGGAACACCTGCTTTAGCTGCCATGTAAATTTCTTTACCATAGCGTGAATATACTTTTGTTTTTGCTGCCGCAGTTTTGGCCATCGATGCCTTGCGGACTTCAAACGCTCTTCCCATGTGGTTTCTCCTTTATCTGATTTCAGCTTGATGTTTGCTTTCAAGCTCTTTTGTAATTGATTCCATTATATCACTGATTGCTTTCAAATCTAAGTTGTTGTCATTATTGAAAACAAGCTCAAACGCAATTGATTTTTTACCATTTAGTTTTTCACCTGTAAAGACATCAAATACTTCAATTGAAGCAAGATAACGGCGTGCAGCCTTCTCAATTGATGCTCTTAGTGAAGCAGCAGATACATCCATATCCACCAATACAGCTAAATCACGTTCAATACTTGGATATTTTGAGATTGGTGCAGCTTTAACTTTACCAGCCTTGAGTCCTAATAATAAATCAAGATCAATTTCTAAATAAACAGCATCTTTAAGATCATTGTCATCTGCAACTGTTGGATGAACATGTCCAATATAACCAATGGCTTTACGGTTAATTAAGATTTGTGCTGATTTATAAGGATGTAGGTATGAATCTTCTAAGTTTTTATTAGAGAATTCAAAACGGTTTTCTGTATATCCTAATTTATCCATTAAGTTTAAGAAAATCCCCTTAACCGTAAAGAAGTCTACATTGATTTTAGCTCCAGTCCAGTTTTCTTCTACTAATTGTCCAGTTCCGATAATTGCTAAACGATTTGTTGTTAGATCGTTAGTATATAGTGATGAGTGCTCAAAGAATAAGAAATCTTTGTTTTTGTGCGCTGAGTTGTACGAAGCAACTTCTAATAATGATGGGAACATATGAGTTCTTAAGTGTGTTCTCTTATCTGACATTGGTAGTGCTAATGCAATTGGATTATCCAGTGCGTTTAGACCTTGAGTTAACTCTTTTGATACCAGTGTATAGGAGTTAATTTGATCAAGTCCTTGTCCTAGTAATGTATCTTCGATTAAACGAATTGATTTTTGGAATGGATTTAAATCACCCATAGTTAAGTCCATCAATGGTAATGATTCTTCTAATACATCAAAACCAATTATACGAATAACTTCTTCAATCAGATCTTCTTCAATGAAAATATCCTTACGGTATGAAGGAATTGTACATGCGATGATATCGCCATCAACACTTGGCTCAAAGTATAATCTTTGGAAAACATCGATAATAAGATCTTTTTCAATATGTGTTCCTAGGTATGCATTAATCTTTGAAACAGATACAGATACTTTAGGTAGTTCTCTAACAACTTCACCTACTGATACTGTTTCTTCAAAGTCGCTAGCATTTGCTAACTCTTGTAATAACATAACAGCACGATCCATAGCTTTAATGCTTGATAGATTATCCATTGGCTTAGAGAAACGAACTGAAGCTTCAGTTGATAATCCAAGACGGTTTGCTGATTGTCTGATAGAAACATGGTCAAAACGAGCAACTTCAATAACGATTGCATTGGTATCATCTTGAATCATAGAGTTTCCAAGACCAATAATTCCAGCAATCCCTACTGGTGTTTCACCATTCATGATTAAAGCATCATTCTTAGTAATGTCGTATTCAACATCATCAAGACCTAAAACTTTTCCTTCAAAACCATCTTCAACAGACAGTGAAAGGTTGCTTAGGAAGGCTTTATCATAGAAGTGTAGTGGCTGTCCTGTTTCTAACATTACGAAGTTAGAAATATCAACCAGGTTATTGATGGGTTTGATGTTAGAAGCAATTAGTACTTCTCTCATCCATAGTGGTGATTGACCAATCTCAACATGGTTAACAACCTTACCTAAGAATGCACTCCCACGAGGTGTTTGAGTTGCTACCTTAAGTTCTGTTGGACCACCAATATCTGCTGCATTAGCATAGTTTGGAATGGTTACTGGACGGTTGAAGATTGCTGAAACTTCATAAGCAATTGAAAAGATTGATAAGAAGTCAGAACGGTTTGCTGTTTGAGAAATATCTAAGATCTCATCCTCTAAACCTAGTGCTGCAGCTGCAGATGATCCTGGTTGAGGACTACCTTCTAATACAACGATTCCAGATTTTTGCTCTTCAGTTTGGAATTTTTCAGCAACACCTAACTCATTCAGTGAGCAAATCATCCCATTGGATTCAACGCCACGTACTTGTGTTGGCTTAATGGTCATATCTTTGAGTACAGCACCATTAGTAGCTACTACAACATATTGACCCTTAGCAATGTTCTCTGCTCCACAAACGATTTGTTCAACAGATGTTCCCAAATCTACTTTGGTAA
>JBGXRX010000137.1:0-7682 GCA_041811795.1 Erysipelothrix sp.
AAAAATGGAGTTGATGGTGTTTACTCAGCGGATCCAAAACTTGATCCACAAGCAGTTAAATACGATTCATTAACTTATATGCAAGTATTGCAAGAAGGCTTAAGCATCCTAGATGCTACAGCAACATCAATGTGCATGGATAATGACATTGATTTACTTGTTTTCAATATGAATGATGAAAACAATATCTTGAAAGCAGCACAAGGAAAAGCTGTTTCAACAAAAATCTCAAAATAAGGAGCTAAATTATGGAAAATATTGTAAAAGACGGAAGTTTATTAATGGATGATGTTATTTCATCTTACTCAGATCGTTTAGGAACTCTACGTACAGGTTCTGCAAATGCAGGAATGTTACACGGTATCCAGGTCCCATATTATGGAACAGACACTCCACTTGATCAAATCGCATCTATTTCAGTATCAGAAGGAACACAATTAGTTATAAAACTATTTGATCCATCAGCACTGAAAGATACAGAGCGTGCAATCAATGAATCACAATTAGGATTGAATTGCCAAAACGACGGAACAATTATTCGTATCAATGTTCCAGCTTTAACAGAAGAAACACGTAAATCAGTTTCTAAAAACGTTTCAGTTTATGCTGAAGAAGCTAAAGTTACAATTCGTAACGTTCGTCGTGATCTTAATGATTCAATTAAGAAAGCTGAAAATTTACCAGAAGACCAAGAAAAAGGATTACTTGAAGACGTTCAAAAACTTACCGATTCATACATCAAAAAGATAGACGAAATGGCTAAAGCGAAGACTCAGGAAATCATGACTCTCTAATTATGAGTGCACCAAAACATGTTGCCATCATCATGGACGGTAATGGTCGATGGGCAACAAAACAAAATAAGTCTAGAACTGTAGGACATTATTATGGTAGTGAAAATGTGCGAGAAATCGCACTTTCCTGCCTTGATAAGGGTATTAAAGTCATGACACTCTATACTTTCTCAACGGAAAACTGGAAACGACCTCAAGCTGAAATTGACTACTTGATGAAACTTCCAGCTATTTTCTTTGAGAAATTTTTGAAAGAACTTATGGAAAAGGGAATTCGAATCGAAACTATTGGAGATTTGAGTAAAATCCCTAATAGAACTCGTAAAGTAATGGAAAATGCCATGGAAAGAACGGCACATAATGATAAACTAACACTTGTTTTTGCTATCAATTATGGTGGTCGTGATGAATTAGTACGCGTTATGCAATCTTGTATCGATGATAAACTTGAAGTCGTTACAAGTGAGGATATTGAAGCGCGTCTTGATACCGCTAAGGTTGGGGATGTGGATTTAATGATTCGTACTGGTGGAGATCATAGAATTTCAAACTATCTTTTATGGCAATCTGCATATGCTGAGTTATGTTTCGTAGATGAGGCATGGCCGGAATTTTCAAGAGCTCAATTTGATGCAATTATAGATGAATTTGAACTCAAAAACCGTACTTTTGGAGGTCTCAAATGAAAGAAAGAATTATTACTGCAGTAGCACTTATTGGTGTTGCAATAGCAGCATTATTAATGGGTGAAATTGGAATTAATATTCTAATTACTGCTTTTATAGCTATCGCTTGTTTTGAAGTTTATGACCTTAAAAAGAATAAAATCGCACCAATAATGTTACCTATTATTGCATTATTTACCTTTGTTGGTGGATTTGATCCGCTGGCTTTAGGTTTGAATTTCTACATCATTTTACTGCTAGTGACTTTATTTTTCCTATCCATTTGTTTTGAATGGTTTGGATTTGAAGAAGTTTCTTATAGCTTTATTATGATTACAATTCTAATGTTAGCAGTTGGTTCAATTAAATTAGTACAAACTTATCCATTAATGGTTCTCTTATATATCTTTATAGCAACATTTGCTACAGATACCTTTGCTTACTTTGGCGGTACATTCTTTGGAAAAACTAAGTTAATCCCAAGAATTTCACCTAAAAAGACAGTGGAAGGGGCTATTATTGGCTATATAGCATCAATTCTATTATCAATTACTTTTGGACACTTCTTCCTAAGAACAATCTTGGGTTATAAATTAATATTTGTTTTATCATTTCTAATTCCGATATTTTCTCAAATTGGAGATTTATCATTCTCAATTATTAAACGACACTTCAAACTTAAGGATTTCGGATCTATATTTCCAGGTCATGGCGGTGTATTAGACCGTATTGACTCAGTTGTATTTGCTCTGTTAACATTCTCAATGGTTCTTAGTGTATTTGCGAGGTTATTATGGCTGTAATATTAAATATATTCTATTTCGTAGCTATTTTAGGGATTCTTGTATTCATTCATGAATTAGGGCATCTATTGGCTGCCAAAGCATTTGGTGTTTACTGTAAAGAGTTCGCAATTGGAATGGGACCTAAGGTTTTCTCAATCAAGAAAGACCATTGGGAAACAACTTACTCCATTCGCCTTCTACCACTTGGTGGCTTTGTCTCAATGGCAGGGGAACCTGGTGAAGGGGATATGGGAGTACCTTTTGAAAGAACGATTTCAGGAATTAAACCAGTTAAACGATTGGTAGTTATGATCGCAGGTGTTACCATGAACCTTATTCTAGCTGTTATTTTATTCTTCGGATTAACATACAGTGTAGGGGTTGTGGAACTACCAGCACCGATTATTGATACAGTTATTGCTGATAGACCGGCTGATAAGGCTGGGTTAATAGCAGGTGATGAGATTGTAGAAATGATTTTCTTTGATGGATCTTCAATGGAACCTAAGGATTTTAATCAAGTAACACAAGGTATTACAACATATGGTAATCGTCCTTTAACACTTGAAGTATTAAGATCTGGTGAAAGATTAGAACTTGAACTGACACCTGAAAAAGATGGTGATCGCTATGTTATTGGCGTTTATCCTGTACAAGGTGAGTTGCGTAAGGTTGGTTTCTTAGAAGCCATTCCGATTGCATTTGCTCAAGTCTGGGAAGTCATCGCTGCTTTAGGATTCCTATTAGCACGTCTGTTTAGAGGTGTTGGAACTGAGGCTGTTGGTGGACCCATCAAAATATTTGAAGTGACATCGGAAGTATCTGTCTACGGGTGGACTTACTTTGTATCGCTTCTAGCTAACTTGTCAGTAAACCTGGCAGTTATCAATATGATTCCAATTCCAGTCATGGATGGAGGTCGTTCAGTCTTAATCATTATTGAAATGATTATTGGGCGTCCACTACCAGAAAAATTCGAAAATGGAATTATGTTAGTTGGCTTATTCCTCATGCTTTTACTCTTTGTATTTATCATGGGTAAAGATATCGTGGGTCTATTCAATTTCATAAAACTTGGAACTCCAGGAACTCTATAGAGTTCCTTTTTTATTTAAAAGATTATATATGTGTGTTATCTTATGACTAGTAGTTTATAGATAGGGGGAGTAAAATGGAATTATTTGTAATTATCAGTTCAATTTTAGGTTTCGCTTTTCAAATTCTAGGGATCCTTGCAGCAAGTATTTATATCTATAAGAATGGTGAAACGTTTGATGCTATGGTTAAAAGTTTGGTTAAGTCAAAATAATAAGGTTAAGTTAACATCGAACACTTTAACATCAGATCGAATCGTTTATTCTAAGTTTATTAAATATCAAAATCAAAGAGCATTTAAAATACTTGAGTAAATGTGTTATAATAATATAAAGAGGTGACACCATGTCCTATAAAATTGTTGAACTAAATGAAGAGGATAGTTGTTTTGCAACTATGACTCTATCAATCCCAGATTACTCAAGAGCCTTACATAAGCGTGCTGTAGCAAGCATGAAGAAGGAACTTGCACGTATGGGTGTTGAAGTTAGTGATGAAGCTTACGACTTCTCAATAGCTCAATCTAATGAAGATAATATTGAAGTTGTAGAAATTGAAATCTATGTTCGCACTAAAGAACTAGGTGAAGATACTGCATCTATCAAATTTAAAGAAATACCATCGTGTGGTAAAATGATTCGTGTCATCGCGGATGACTTTGCAGATGTTCATACAGGACTTGCGGAGTGGATGCATGAGAATGATGCCATGGAGAATGGACAATTACGACAAGTCGTAACCGATCTAGCACCATATGTGTTTGATAGTCCTGTACGTCCTTCAGACGATTAATAATAAAATAAAAGCCAAGATTATTTAATAATCTTGGCTTTGGTCATGTTCCATGTATTCTTCAGTTTCAATAGGTAAAGATTTTCTTTCGAGTCTGTTTTCTAATACTTCTTTTAAGATTGCATAGAGGAAGACAAATAATGGTACTCCTATAATCATGCCCACAATACCAAAGAGTTTACCTCCAATGAGCAGCGAGAACAGAATCCAAAAGGCACTAATGCCTAGTGAATCACCAAGGATCTTTGGTCCGATAATATTACCATCGATTTGTTGGATGATGATGATCAAGATTAAGAAGATAAAGGCTTGGTTAACGGATACAAAAAGAATGATGAAGAATGCTGGTATGGCACCAATGAAAGGCCCGAAAAATGGGATGATATTGGTAATTCCAATAATAAATGCAATTAATAATGCGTATGGCATTTTAAAGATGACGAGTATTACAAAGGTTAGAACTCCGATGATTGCTGAATCTAAGATCTTACCACTTAAGAATTTACCAAAGATGGAATCGGCAAGTTCTAACAGTTCCAATGATTTATCTGCTTTCGATTGAGGTATCAGTGAATAGGTAACTTTTTTGGATAATGCTACAAAACGTTCTTTATCAGCAAGCAGATAAACCGAGATGATGATTCCCAAGACGATATTCCATAAGCGTGACATTAACAATAATCCATAATTTGCTAACATGGGTAGTAGTGAAGTTGAGAATTGTAGAGCTGTTGAAATCAGTTCGTTAGTCTTCTCTACTAGAATTGATTGAATCGAATCGCTAAGATTTAAAGATTCAGTTAGGTTATAGATATACTGGGAGGCATCCATAACAAATGATGGAATTTCTAGAATAATACCTGTTAATGATGAAATTAATTGAGGTAAGATAAACTGTAAGAAAAGACCGAATAGTATGAATACTGTGAGATAAGTTAGTATTAAACCTAAAAGTCTTATTCTCTTTTTTTTGATCTTGTAGCGTGATAGTAATTTATCTTCATACATGACTAGGAAGAAATTAAAAAGATATGCCATTATCAAACCTAAAGTGATGGGGGTGAAGATGACAGCAATAGATGAAAAGAATAATCTAATGTTAGAAAAGTTTACAATCGCTAAGTAGAATAACATTGAGGCTGAAATGACAATAAATGAATAGAATGCAATGGATGCATACTTTGAATCCGAATTAAATTTCATATAGTACTCCTTTTTCCTCTAATATAATATCAAAGAATGTCCTTATAAGCTAAGAAACAGTGTGAAAGATAAAAAAAGTGCCTAAGGCACTTTTTTTACATTACGAATACAATTGCAATAAAATGAGAAATTGATGCAAGATTAATAAAGATATGCCATATAGTATGGAAATAAGGTTTATCTTTCTGTACATAGAAGTAAGTGCCGGCTGAGTAGAATATTCCACCCAGTACAATTAGGAACATAAATAAAGGTGATGTATTTCTAATTAGTGATGGTATTAGTAATACTGCTGACCATCCCATTAATAAGAAAATGGATACTGTGATCTTTGGTACCGATGTTTGTGCTAAAGATTTATACAAAATTCCAATAATTGCTGCTGTCCATTGGAGAACAACAATGGTAATACCTAATTTCCCACCAATTGCATAAAGTGCGATTGGAGTAAACGATCCTGCTATAGCTACAAAGATGAAGACATGGTCTAGAATTCTAAAAACATATTTATGTTTCGTATCATAGTCCATTGCATGATACAGAGTTGAACCTAGGAACATGAGAAATAGTGAAACTATAAAAACAGATACTCCAGCAGCTAGTTGTGGTCCACCTTTTAGGTAACCTGATATTGCTGCATAGGGGTAAAGAATCAACAACAAACCAGCCATAACGCCGTGGGTTACTGAGTTCCAAACTTCTTCACCAAAGGAGAGTTTGATGTTATTCTTCATAGATTTGTCTTTTGACATAAGCGCCTCCTTAAAAAGCATATGACCATTTTATCATAGTTATGAAAATAAATGCTACTTTATATAGATTGTGTGCAAATTTAGATACTAAATCGTCACAAGTCAATGTGCGATTTATGTTATAATATTTGGTAGGTAACGAATTAAATTTAAGAAAGGGGACTTATTAATGAAACACAAAAAAATATCAAAGATGTCCTTACTGATAACTACATTCGCTATGATTATTTCTATATCCAATGTTTATTCTATTACAATCAATTCAGAAGATAATAAATCTGAGTACACAACTGAAACAACTTACTTCGAAGTTGATGGGGGATTAATCCCGATGACTCAAGAAGTTGAAATTGTTGAACAAGAAGTCATCGAAACATATGAGAGTGTTAATACATTTGCTAGATCAAGCAGAACCTTAAGTACTGGTCCTAAATTAGCAAGTTTTACTAACGTCTCGGAGATCCCAACGGTTCAAGTCTATCCAACTTTCTCAGATGGTAGCAGAATTACTTATGTTCAAAACGACTCTAATAGTGGTGTTTTTCCAATCCTTGACGAAGTAGGAACCCGCTATAAAGTTGCAATCTCCGGTGTTATTGGTTGGGTTGATATGTCTGAGATTACAAACATCACAACTTTCAATTCGTCATCAAGTTATAACTACTATTCAATTAATAAAGATAACGAATTGGTTCATAACGTAAGTAAAGATCAAACTGGTACACAGTATTACGCTGGATACATTCAGGGTGATGCACCAAAGTATTTATCTGTTGGAGCCAAGTACATATCTTTTGATGGACGGTACTTCTATCCAGCTTCCTTAAGCGGTATGAACGCGCTGGTTAGTGATTACAATAATTCTACAAGAGAAAATTCAATCAATCCATCAGAACCATACATCAACTATTTCCAGTGGTTACCAGCACGTGCTCAGTCTAAATTAACTGCAGCAGATTTAAATAAATATTTATCTACTACTGCTACCAAGGCTATTGATTCTAAATTAGTTCAAACCGAACAGTTATTTATTGATCAAGGAAATTTTTACGGTTTAAACCCTGCACTTGGCTTTGCAACTGCAATTCATGAAAGTGGATTTGGTAAATCTTCGATAGCTAGGGAAAAAAATAATTTCTTTGGTCATGCTGCATATGACTCTAATATTGGGTTAGCAACATCTTACATTACTCCTAACTTCGGTCTTGAAAATCATTTTTCACGCTTTCTAAATGCAGGTTATCTGCATGAAAAAGACTGGAGAAACCGCGGTGGTATGGTTGGTAACAAAGGTGTAGGAATGAACGTATTCTACGCATCAGACCCATTTTGGGGTGAGAAGATTGCACAACATTACTACAAAATGGATAAATTATCTGGTCAAAAAGACTATAAGCGTTATTCAATTGGTGTTTTTAAAACGGCTGCAGTCAATATTAGACCAGAAGCCAATTCTAATGACACACCAGTTTACATGAATAGAGTATTAGGTTCACCGATCGCTATTTTAGAAACAAAAACCGGTTCTTCACTTTCTGGTAATACTACATGGTATGGATTTAATACTGATTCTATGTTGGGATCTGATAAGAAAGT
>JBGXRX010000138.1:0-5345 GCA_041811795.1 Erysipelothrix sp.
AAACTTTCTGAGATATCTTCAAGGTTATTATTGAATTTCTTCAATGTGTTATAAGCTAAAAGATATGGTGATGCAAAGAAGTGAACAATGTTAACCAAGACTAGGAGCGCTAATGTTTGGTATAAGAATGTTGACTTAAAGAAGAGTACAAAGGATAGCCCCAGTACAACCCCAGGTATAGCAAGTGAGATCATAGAAATCATATGCAATGCTAAAGTTGAGAAAGTCTTCTTAGAACGAGCTGTTAAATAAGCTGTAATGTATGCAGATAAAGTTCCTACTAAAGCAGTTACTAGTGCAACTGTGATTGAGTTAAGTAAGTAAGAACCGATTCCAAGATCGATTGCTCTCTTAATATTAACGAGTGAAAATGATAGATCAATCGGATATTGTGTAACAAAAGATAGGAATATAAATGTAAAGATTGGTAGTGATACTAGGAATACTGCAACAATACAGAATAACACGGCCAAACGATCACGTAATGGATTGATTGGTGTTTGGTAACTCTTTGTAATTGTTGAGACGTTTTGTTGATCCTTTAGTCGTAAATCAATAATGAAAGCAATAACTGCTGGAATTAATAAGATAACTCCAATGATGGCTCCTTTAGAGAAGTTCAGTAGACCAATTACTTCACGATACATATAAACTGGTAAGGTCATTGTTTTACCACCTACAATAAGTGGAACCCCATAGTCTGTAAAGATCATGGTAAAGACTGCAAACACTGTTGATATGAGTGTTGGAGCCAAGTTAGGGATTGTGATAGTTCTAAATTGTTGGAATTGAGTCAGACCTAATACTTGAGCTGCTTCATAAGCAGTATAGTCCTCGTATTGAAAAATATTATTAATCAAAAGGAAAGCAACTGGGAATGAATATAGGACTGAACCCATAACAATTCCTGTATATCCAAAAAGATTAATATTGATTCCTAATAGATTCGTGAATAGACCATTATCTCCAAATAACAGAACTAAGCCCATACCATGAGATATGGATGGTATTAACATTGGTAATGTGAATAGAACTGTAAAGACTGATTTGTAACGCATGTTGGTACGATTAATCGTATTGGCTAAGATGAATGCTAGACCTACCGATAGAATGGTAGCTAAACTGGTTGTAACAAATGAGTTTTTTATCATAGGTCCAAATTGTGGTGCAGAAATAATTTCTTGAATATCTTTACCTTTGATACCAACTAGAAGTTGGATTAAAGGCGCTACTACAAAGACTAATAGAAAGAGACTGACCAATAATTTGGATATCTTTATTGAGCGGTTGTTATCTTTCATATTGCTTTTCCAGTGCTTTTCAGTAGTGATTCTACTTTAAGGTCTAAGTGTTCTACAACAAATGATTTAATATAATCATTAGCTGGGTATTGATAGATGTTTTGTGGTGTATCAAGTTGTTCGATATCACCATTAGACATAACCATAATACGATCTGATAGGAAGAATGCTTCTTCCTGTTCGTGAGTGATGTAGATCATTGTAGCCGCGAATTTAGCCTGAATGGACTTTAATTCTTTCTTCATGATTTCACGGTTTGTAACGTCCAATGCAGAGATTGGCTCATCCAGTAAGATAATTGCTGGTTTAAGTGCTAATGTACGAGCGATAGCAACACGTTGTTGCTGTCCACCTGATAATTGTGCAGGACGTTTATCAATTTGATCACTTAACCCAATCATGTCTAAAGTTTCCATAGCAATGGCTTTGGAATCCTTTTTAGTTTCAGGGTTTAGTTTAAGTGCATACTGAACATTCTCCAATACAGTCATGTTTGGGAACAATGCGTAGTTTTGGAAAACAATTCCCATACCTCTCTCTGATGGTAACTTCCTAGAAATGTCTTTTCCATCAATGATGATTTCTCCAGAGTCTTGAGTTTCTAATCCCATCAAAATTCTAAGTAGTGTTGTTTTACCACATCCTGAAGGTCCTAAAATTGAGAGAAACTCCCCTTCTTCAACGGTAAATGAAATGTCTTTTAAAATGGCTTTGTCGCCGAAGTTTTTGATAATATGATTGACTTCTAATTTAATGTTTTTGTGGTTCATAATATACCTCTTTTTATCTATTGGCATTATACCATAAATTGTTCAAAATTGTATCATAATCTAAAATTATGAACGGAATAGCTGGTTATTACCGCCATATCTGTTCAATTAATAAGATTCATATACTTTAGAGTACAAAAAACACTCCGAAGAGTGTTAGTTTAATGAGATTCGCTCACTACGTTCCATTGCCTGAATGTAGTCATGTGCCTGTTTAACGCTGGTCATGTCTGGGTTTTTAACATAGAGTGCTCGACCTGGCATGGAGTAGGTCGTTGTTGATGTTGCACCAACACCTGTAACAGCATAGTTCATGATGTCCCATGATGCCATAGTGTCTACTTGATTACGAATAATCGCTTTAAAATCATTTTCTGGCATACTCATTACGAATGATCCACCAATTGAACTTAGGAAACCATTATAGTTTGCAATGATTGTAGGACTCATGGCTTTCTTGATGATACCTTCTAAAGCTGCTGCTTGGTTTAAGATTCTTGAATCATCCCCACCAGCAATCCCTTTTCTCTCTCTTACAAAGGCTAAAGCCTGTGCACCATTAAGGTTGTTGTTACCTACAACGATGTTTTGGCCTGCACCTGAAGTAAATGCGAATTGAGAGTTAACTGTGATACCACCTAGGGCATCTACGATTTTTGTTAATGATGAGAAGTTTACTTTAATATAGTAATCAATGTTGATATCAAATAGATTTTCAACTGTTGATACTGACTCTTCAACACCATAGTTCCCTGCATGTGTTAACTTGTCTTTTTTACCTGATGTTGCTAGGTTAACATGATAATCACGAGGAATACTGGTTAGTAATATTTGTTTGGTTGATGGACTTACTGTCATGATCATATTTACATCTGATCGCGATACTGATGATACTGGTCCATAAGTATCAATTCCTGAAATAAAGAATGTATAAGTGTCTTTAGTAACGTTTACTGGTGGCTTATCAGTAGAGATGTTAACCTCAACTTCGAATCCCTTTTGGAAGATTACTTTGGTTTGTGTATCAAACTCTGGGTAAATCTCTTCAATGAATGATCGTTGTGATTCTGAAATTAGAATTGCACGTTGTGTTTTATTGAGTAATGCTTCTGCTAGAAGTTCATTGTTAGTGTAAGAATTCTTAACTGTAGACTTTTTAAGTACTTTATCAATGTCTTCAAAGGTTTGAGTTATATAAGCTTCATCAACATTCTCGTTGTATCCAAACTCAGCTTCTTGTAGGTCTTTTAGTTCCTTAGCTGCATCATCTGCTAATACTAAGACTGATACCATGTGAGTGTCTATTTTACCACCGGTAACATCTGAGTAGAATCCTGCTGTTTTAAGTGCAACGAACGATCCCATAAACATAGCTATAGAAATCATAACACTTAATACTTTACCTAAATTACGAACTCCCTTTTTACCATGGAATAGTAGATAGAGATAAAGTAAGTTCCCTAGTACTAGAACTGCTGCAAATACAGCTGTATATTTCAATGGTAGTGAGTTTAATCGGTACATACCAAATGCGATTGCCCCACTTGCTACAAGTTGGACGATTGCGATGAACCAGTTGGATGTGATCCATTTCAATTTTGATTTTTTATTGTTATTAGTTTTTTTATTTTGTTTCATAAGATGCTCCTTAACCTTATCAATACTACACCAAAAAGCTACTTTAAGGTAGTTTTTATGGGCTGCAAAGCGAATTTAATGTATTTTCACACAAAGACTAAATCAATTTTAGTTCAAGTTTGCTTCCCTGTGGTGTCTTATTCACGATGATTTGTTGTTCTATATTGGACTTCAATGCTTCAACATGTGAAATAATACCCACTAGTTGCTGGCTTTCATCAAGTTGTGACAATGTTTTAATAGCAAAGTCTAATGATTGGGAATCTAGAGTACCAAATCCTTCATCAATAAACAGTGCATCTACCCGTACTCCACCTGAAAACATCTTAATAACATCTGATAATCCTAACGCTAAGGATAGAGATGCCATGAAGGATTCCCCTCCTGATAGCGATTTAACAGAACGTCTTACACCATTATGGTTGTCTAATACTTCTAGATCAAGCCCGGATTTTGCACGATTGTTAACTGCAGTCTCTGCCCTAAAGAACTCATAACGATTTGATGTCATACGAGAAAATCTTAGGTTTGAAGCTTTGATGATGTTCTCAAAATATGCAGATTGAACATAGAGTTCCAATGATATCTTTTGCTTTTCACTCAGTTCTCCATTAGTTAATTGACTGAGTTCTTTATATCGAGCAGCAATCTTTTCTTCATGTTCCATTTTACTGATTAGGCCAGTATGTTTCTTCTCTAACTCACTGATAGTTTTTAATTTGTGAGTATCAGAATTGTACTTTTCTTCTATTAAATTAAAATCAGTAATAGCTTGATCTCTTAGCATTAATGTTGCCTCATAATCAATAACCTCATAGTCTTTGAGTGAGTTCTCTAATGATGCAATCTGAGTTTGGTGACTATCTAGATTTTTATAGTAGGTATTAGATAAATCCAATCTTCTTTGATATTCCCTTTCCTCAATCATAAAGGACTCGTAATCATCAACATTATCAATTGCCATTGACTCTAAGAATGCTAACCAATCTTTCTTAGCTGAGTCTCTATTAGTCTTATTAGTTCTAGACTGAGCTTCTTGCTGTTCTAGTCTTGCTTTTAGTCCTACCAGTTTAGATTTAGATTTTTCTACTTCTTCACTAAGGATCTTTGATCCTTCCCTGTCTACTTTAAGAGCCGCTCCTAAGGTATCAATTTCTTTCTGAGCAAGACTTTGACTATCATGCTTTAAATCCTTACTTAGTGATTGAATCTGAGTTTCTAAGTTAGTTTGATTTGTTTTGGCTTGAGTTATAGATAAGTCTGTTTGATTATAATTGTTGGTATGCTCTAGTAATAGAGCTTGTAGGTCATCTTTAGATTTAATCTTCTCTGCATACTCTATACCTAGACTTTGATTGTTACTGATTTGCTCCTTGATGGCTGATAATTGTCTTTTCTTCTCTTCTATATCCTTAGTATCCTCACCATAGGTCGGAAAATCTTCTAAAGTCTTAGAGATAGTATCCAGTAGAGTCTTGGTGGATGCTGATTGATTAGAGAGTAAATCAAGTTTTTTCCTATTGTCCTCACGAAGTTCTTTTAAGGCTTCTAACTCTTCTAAAGTGATGAGTCCTGGGGCTTTAAGAGCAGGCTTTGGATGGCTTGTTGATCCACAAACGGGACAAGCCTCATTCTC
>JBGXRX010000139.1:0-3135 GCA_041811795.1 Erysipelothrix sp.
ATCATTTGGTGGTGTACGTGATGAAGCGGAAATCCGTGGACACCGTCGTACATACCTAGGTTCTTTACCAGGACGTTTCATCCAAGGAATGAAGAAAGCTGGAGTTATTAACCCAGTATTCTTAATTGATGAGATTGATAAGATGGCATCTGACTATAAAGGTGATCCATCATCAGCAATGCTTGAGGTATTAGACCCAGAGCAAAACACAATGTTCTCAGATAACTATCTTGAAGAGCCATACGATTTATCTAAAGTAATGTTTGTAGCAACTGCAAACTACTTATGGGATATTCCTGAAGCTTTAAGAGACCGTTTGGAAGTTATTGAACTTTCTTCATATACTGAAGAAGAGAAACTTGAGATTGCTAAGAAACACTTAATACCAAAACAATTAAAAGCAAACGGATTGAAGAAAACTCAGTTCAAATTGAGTGATACTCAATTACAATATGTTATCCGTCACTACACACGTGAAGCTGGAGTACGTCAATTGGAGCGTGTTATCGCATCAATGGTTCGTAAGTCAGTACTTGCTATCCTTAAAGATGGTAAGAAATCAATCACAGTAACTAAAGCATTAGTTTCAGAGTGGTTAGGACAAACTATTTATGAATACGGACGTAAAGAAACTAAGAATCAAGTTGGAGTTGTTACAGGACTTGCTTATACTCAATTTGGTGGGGATGTACTTCCAATCGAAGTTACCACTTTTGAAGGTAAGGGGCGTCTGATTGTTACTGGACAACTTGGTGATGTGATGAAGGAATCTGCTGAAATTGCTCTGGGATTTGTTAAGAGTAATGCTAAAGCACTTAAGATTCCATTCGAATTCTTTGAAAAGAATGACATCCAAGTACACGTACCAGAAGGTGCAGTACCTAAAGATGGTCCATCTGCTGGAGTTACATTTACAACAGCACTTATTTCAGCAATCACAAACCGTAAAGTATATTCTGATATCGCAATGACAGGAGAGGTTACACTACGTGGTAATGTTCTTCCGATTGGTGGACTAAAAGAGAAATCTCTTGCAGCTTACCGAGTAGGGATTACACGTATTGCAATTCCTAAACTAAACGAGAAAGATCTTGTTGATGTTCCTGATGTTGTTAAAGAAGCAATTACTTTCTACCCTGTTGAGACTATTGATCAAGTCTTGAAACAGGCATTGGAAAAATGAATTTAAATACTCAAGACGCAAGCTTAATTATATCTTGCGCTTCTAAAGAACAATTTCCACAAACCGATCAAATTGAAATTGTTATGGTTGGAAAGAGTAATGTGGGTAAGTCATCATTAATTAATGGATTAACTCATCGTAAACGTTTAGCTTATGTTGGTCAAAGACCAGGTAAGACACGTTTAATTAACTTCTTTCACATCAATGACGATTTAATGTTAGTGGACGTACCGGGTTATGGATTTGCCAATCGATCAAAAGAGGAGCAGATTCATTATGGTACATTAATGGATTCTTACTTTGAACTAAGACATCCAAGCCTTATGCTCTTGTTGGTTGATATTCGACGTGGTATGAACGATGATGATCGTACCATGTTAGAGTTTGCTCAACACTATGGTATTGAACCCATGGTTATCTTATCTAAAGCAGATAAGTTATCACGCGGGGCTGCTAAGTCAGAAGCTCTCAAATTAGAGCGCTCATTAGGACTACCAGTAATGGTATTCTCCCATACGCAACATGGGACAGCAGATGCAATTGTTGAGTATATTATGAATAAATACACTCAATTAAAACCACAAGCAAAAGAATAAAAACTAAGACCACTCATTCACTTTGTGAAAGGGTGGTCTTATTGATTTTTAAATATATAAGTGTAATGTATGCGTTTACAGGAATATGTGCTATAATACAAGTACAGAAGGACACCAAGTCTACAATCAATTAAAACTTAATTCATATTTATGGTATCACGATTATTATCGTAAAACATGAGTAGTGAAATCACTCATAGTTAAACCAATACTTCAAAAATGAAACACATTTAAGTCACTTAGTCTGTAGCAAAGGGCCTTCTCAACATATCAGTAGACCAACATCTAAATAAAGGTGTTGGTTTATTTATGTAAGCGCATGCATATGACTATGCATATTTTGAAGTCTATGTTATTATTGAATTACAGAAGGAAGAGGTCATGTGTTAAGCTGGAATATCAGTTAACACTAAACTCAATGGATGGTGTAAAAATTTAAGATTTATGTTAGATTTGCACACGTAACTAGAAGTACAAGGCATTATGCAATACGAATAGAATACAGAAATAACCATCCATGGTACCTGGTCACAAATGAAAAAAAGTCAGATTAGTAATAAGACCCGATCCTTCTACTTTAATAGGCCAGCACAATCTTTTTAAGATGTGCTGGTTTTTAATATCTTATGCTGTGTTATAATAATCGTACGTGAATAGGGGAATTATATGGAAAAGAAAAATACACGATCCAATTCAAAATGGAAACTCAAAGACCTTATAAAGTATGCTTCAGAAGCTCGTCACAACAATGGTGGTATTTTTATAGCTTATGTCTTTGATATCATTATTGCATCCCATCGTTATAAGATGACTTATAAAGAGTATTGGATCTATCAATTCTATAAATTAGAAAAGAATGATCGATTAAAATTCTTGATGATGTCAGATGCCGAAAGGATCAATCAAATTTATAATATTCAAGGTAATAGTAAAGAAACATTGAGGAATTTTGACGATAAGCGATATTTTGTTAAGGCCTTTAAAGATTTTACCAAACGACCTTTTATAGATTTACAGTCAGCTGGACAAAATCGATTTAATGATTTTGTTAAAGATAACCCGCTCTTTGTATCAAAGTCAGTGGTAAAAAGAGAAGGTGACTTTGTTGAAAAACACCTAGTTGATGAAACTACCGACCTAGTTGCATTAAGAAGTGATTTAATTGCTAAAAAAGAGTTCTTATTAGAACCGTATCTGCAACAACACTCTGAACTTGCAAAATTATATCCAGAATCACTCAATACTGTTAGGGTCATCACTTTTAGAGATGATCAAGATGAAGTCCATATTCTTAATGTGGCTTTAAAGTTAGGTAGTGGGGGAATACGAGATAACTATTCTCGAGGTGGACTATTC
>JBGXRX010000140.1:0-28446 GCA_041811795.1 Erysipelothrix sp.
TATTTCTCAACGTATTTCATCCATTGAAGATGCAGATCGTATTTTAGTAATGGATGAGGGTGTCATCATTGGTGAGGGAACTCATGAAGAACTCCTAGCTAATAATGAAATGTATCAAGAAGTCTATGAAACACAGAAACGAGGTGATGATAATGAATAAGACTAAAAACAAACATAGTAAAATGGATCTTAGTGTCCTTAAACGATTACTCAAATATATCTTTGCTAGCTATAAATGGCTCTACGCTGTTGTATTTGCTGGAATTATCGTCTCAACATTAGCAAGTGTATCAGCATCACTCTTTATGAAAACATTGATTGATGATTATGTAACACCACTGATTGGTAGTAGTAATCCAGACTTAGTGCCACTATCAAAAGCTTTAATGTTTATGGCATCAATCTATATACTAGGGGTTATTGCGAACTTCATTTATCAAAAAATATTAGTAACAATATCTCAAGGTACAATGGAAAACATACGAAGAGATTTATTCTCTCATATGCAAAAATTACCAATATCTTACTATGATACAAATTCTCATGGCGATATTATGAGTATTTACACAAGTGATACAGATACATTAAGACAAGTTATATCACAATCCATACCATCAGTATTACAATCTGGATTACAAATGTCATTTGTATTAGTGTCTATGTTTATTATATCTTTACCATTAACCCTAATTACATTGTTTATGGTATTCATCATGCAAATAGCATTGAAATTCATTATGAAACGATCAGGAAAATACTTTGTTTTACAACAAAAAATGATTGGTCAAGAAAATGGTTATATTGAAGAAATGATGGAAGGTGCTCGTGTTGTAAAAGTCTTCAACTATGAAGAGAAAGCAATTGATGCCTTCGATAAGATTAATGATGAACTCTTTGATGCTTCATACCAAGCAAACAAGTTTGCTAACATTCTAATGCCAGTAGTAGGTAACTTAGGAAATATGTCTTATGTTCTAGTTGCTATTCTTGGTGGATTCTTAGCTGTTAAGGGTTGGGGTGGATTGAGTGTTGGTGCTTTGGCATCATTCCTAACTCTAAGTAGAACTTTCAATGGTCCTTTAACTCAAGTGTCACAACAATTGAACTCAGTTGTTATGGCAATGGCAGGGGCAGAGCGAATCTTTTCACTTCTTGATGAAGAGGTAGAAGTCGATGATGGAACTGTTACTTTAGTTAATGCAAGTATTGTTGATGGTCAAGTGATTGAAGCAAGTCATGAGACAGGTATCTGGGCTTGGTCTCATCCACGTGAAGATGGTAGTTCAGAATTAGTCCTACTCGAAGGGGATGTACGCTTTACTGATGTTAACTTCTCATATGTGGAAGGTAAAACAGTATTACACGATATCAACCTCTATGCTAAACCAGGTCAAAAGATTGCATTTGTTGGAGCAACAGGTGCTGGTAAGACAACCATCACAAACCTCATCAACAGATTCTATGATATTAATTCAGGATCTATAGCTTATGATGGTATTGATGTTAAACTCATCAAAAAAGATGATTTACGTCGTTCATTAGGAATTGTTTTACAAGATACAAACCTCTTTACAGGTACCATTCGCGATAATATTAAATATGCACGTGTTGATGCTACTGATGAAGAAGTTATTGCTGCAGCTAAATTAGCAAACGCACACCATTTCGTAAAACACTTAGAATTTGGTTATGATACAGTCTTGAGTCATAGTGGTGCATCATTATCTCAAGGGCAAAGACAACTCTTGTCAATTGCTCGAGCAGCACTTGCTAACTCACCTGTACTAATTCTTGATGAAGCAACTTCGTCCATTGACTCCCAAACGGAGAAACATGTTCAAGAGGGTATGGATAAATTAATGGAAGGGCGAACAACATTTGTTATTGCTCACCGTTTATCAACCATTAAAAACTCTGATGTTATCATGGTTCTCGATCAGGGTCGTATCATTGAACGTGGTGATCATAAGTCTCTTATCGCTAAGGGTGGTATCTATTACCAACTTTACACAGGGGCAATTGAGAACGCAGAATAATTAATTAAAGTACTTAGAAAGTTATATCCTTATGGGTATTAATTCTAGGTACTTTTTCTAAATGAGTTAAAGACTTTAGTAATAAGTAACATACTTTAGACTAAGAAGTATTAAAATTTAGTACTAAAGCTAGCAATTAGTCACTATTGAGTGATTTTGAGTCTCAATAACTTAAAATAATCATGTTATAATAGAGTAGATATTTTGAAAGAGGTTTTATTATGAAAAAAGTAAGAGTAAGATATGCTCCAAGTCCAACTGGATTTTTACATATCGGTAATGCACGAACAGCATTGTTCGATTATTTAATTGCGAAACATTATGGGGGAGACTTCATTTTACGTATTGAAGATACAGATATTGAACGTAATGTTGAGGGTGGTGAGGAATCACAAATCAAGTATATGGAATGGTTAGGAATAACAGCTGATGAATCACCTGCTAAACCAAATCCTAAATATGCTCCCTATCGTCAAATGGAACGTTTGGATATTTATGCTAAGTACACTCAAGAATTATTAGATAAGAAACTAGCTTATAAATGCTACTGTACATCTGAAGAACTAGAAGAAGATTACCTTGCTCAAAAAGAGGCAGGACATGCTTCAACTCGTTACTCACAAAAATGTCTGCATTTATCAGATGCTGAAAAAGCAGCAAATGAAGAAGCAGAAAAACCATTTTCAGTGCGTCTACAAGTACCACAAGAAGGTGTTTATACTTTCGATGATATGGTTCGTGGAGAAATTACATTTGAAGGTAAAGATATTGGAGACTGGGTTATCCAGAAAACAAACGGCATTCCAACATATAATTATGCTGTAGTTATTGATGATCACTTAATGGATATTACTCATGTATTCAGAGGTGAAGAACATATTTCTAACACGCCTCGTCAAATGATGATTTTCGAAATGTTAGGATGGGATGTACCTCGTTATGGCCATATGACATTAATCGTTAACGAAGAAGGTAAAAAGTTATCCAAACGTGATAACTCAGTAATGCAATACATTTCTCAATATGAACAACAAGGTTATCTACCCGAAGCAATGTTTAACTTTATGACATTACTTGGTTGGTCATATCCAGGTGAAAAGGAAATATTCACTCAAGAAGAACTGATCGCTGCATTTGATGAAACACGCTTATCCAAAGCTCCATCAATGTTTGATGTTCAGAAATTAACATGGATGAACCACCAATACATGAAGGCAATGGATGAAACAGCATGGTTAGCATTTGTTAAACCATTTGCAGAAAAAGCACATGATTTATCTGCACACGACCCTCAATGGGTAGATACTTGCTTATTACTTTATAAAGAGCAATGTGAATACGGTGCACAGATTGGTGAACTCATTTCATTATTCTTTGAAGAAGCTGTTATTACAGAAGCGGTTCAAGAAGTCCTGGATTGGGAAACGACTCCACAAGTTGCAAAAGCTTTCCTCGATAATTTACCAAGTGAGTGGACTCTAGAAAATTTAAGATCAAGTTTCAATACTGCTAAAGAGGTTTCTGGCGTTAAAGGAAAACCTCTATTCATGGGATTACGCGTTGTGGGAACTCTACATACAGCAGGACCTGATTTAATGTCGGCACTTTACCTAATGGGTGAAGACACCGTACGTAACCGTCTAGAAAATTATGCCAAGTAATTATTCACTGACACATGAAAGTAAGGTCATGAGAGATCCGGTTCACGGATACATTCATGTCCACTATCAAGTTATTTGGGACCTTATTAACGCTAAGGAGTTCCAAAGACTACGACGCATACACCAATTGGGTGGAACCTATCAGGTTTACCATACGGCGGAACATTCTCGTTTCTCTCACTCATTGGGTGTTTATGAAGTGGTTCGATTGATGATTGAAACCATCGAAGGTTTAAAGGATGCATTAAGTGAGTTTGAACAGGTTGCACTTCTTTGTGCAGGGCTTTTACATGATGTGGGGCACGGTCCTTACTCTCATGCATTTGAATCTGTAACTGAGGTCAATCATGAAAGTATGACGTCACGCATCATATTAGAAGATACGCAAATCAATCGGATTCTAAGAAAGCATGATGCTAACTTACCAGAATTTGTAAATAGCATTATAGACCATAGTGCAGATCGTATCCTTCTTACACAAATCATTTCATCACAACTGGATGCTGATCGTATGGATTACCTTTTAAGAGACTCTTACTTTACTGGAGTATCTTATGGGGAATTTGATCTACACCGTATCTTGCGTACATTAAAATTGAGCCAAGATCGTTTAGTGATGAAAGAAAGTGGTATTCATGCGGTTGAAGATTACATTATGGCGCGTTACCAAATGTACTGGCAAGTTTACCTCCATCCAACTTCAAGATCATTTGAAGTTATTCTACAGGCTCTCTTTAAGAGAATGCGAGAATGTATGAATGAGGATGAAAGCTTATTGGATTCTGTTGCTTTCTTTAAACCATTCTTAAAGGGTGGGGACATTAGTCTTCAAGCTCATTATGAATTGGATGAATCAGCATGCAACTATGGATTTATGACACTGACAAAATCGAAAGATCCAATTCTTAAAGATTTGTCATCACGACTACTCAATCGTAATTTATTTGAATACTTGGATTTTGATTCTCATCAAACTATTGATCAGGTTGAAAAACAAGTATCTCAAGCAGGTTATGATCCTAAATATTATTGTATTACAGATTTTATGTCACAAGTTTTATACACACCCTATGAGGAATCAAATGGGATTGGGATGGAAGTACTAACACGTAGTGGTCAGGTTCTTGAACTGTCTAAAGCGAGTGATATCGTAAGAGGTTTTGTTGAAGGAAATCATAAAGAGGATCGTAAGATATTCTTTCCAAGGGAGATTGATTATGAACATTAACACATATAAGGATTTAAGAAGTAGATTTTTTGAAAAGGTAGAGAAGGATACTGTTTCTTTTCTATTCTCTGGAGTTCCTATTCGTAAAAGTGCAGATTCAACTTATGTTTTTGAATCCAATCGTAACTTTACATATTTAACAGGTATTGAAGAAGAGTCAGCATTGCTGATTATGGATGCTAGGAATCAAAGTGCAACTATCTTTGTTAGAGATATTGATGGACTTAAAGAAAAATGGATGGGATACTTCATTCAACCAGAAGTTGTTAAAGTTATTTCTGGAATTGAAGATGTAAGATTCTTCAGTGAGTTTGATGCTTATCTAGAAGAGATCTTAAAATCAGATGTTAAAATCGGTATTGATTTTGATCATGATGTTATTAGTGATGATTTTGTAGCAGGACCATTAGGCTTAATTGACATGGTTGAAGATGAAGAACGTATCGTTGATATATTCCCAACTTTAGTTGCAAATCGTATGGTGAAACACCCAGATGAAGTTGAAGCAATTAAACATGCTTTAAAAGCAACTGATAATGCAATCATGGCTGCTCTTAAAGATATGAAACCAGGAGCTAATGAGAATGATCTTGCGGCTCGTTTCCAATTTGAAGCGATGAAGCAAGGTGGAGACTTGATGTTTGATACTATTATGGCATCAGGAGCCAATGCGGTTGTCCTACATTATGTTTCTAATAATGCGCCACTAGTTGATGGTGAGTTGGTTTTATTTGATCTAGGGGTACGTATCAATCGCTATGGTGCTGATATTTCTCGTACATTCCCAATCAATGGTAAATTTACAGACCGTCAGAAGATGGTTTACCAAGCGGTATTGGATTGCTTCCATGCTGTTAATAAAGCGGCTCGTCCTGGAGTTTCAATTCTTGATCTTCAAGAACTAGCAAAAGAACATTTAGCAACATCAGTTAAGAAAATGGGATTGATCGAACGATCAGAAGATATCCTTAACTATTACTATCATGGCATTGGACACTCACTAGGTTTAGACACACATGATGTATGGTCTTCACGTGATGTTAAGATGCAGGCAGGTAATGTGATTACTAATGAACCAGGTCTTTATATTAAAGAGTGGGGTATTGGAATCCGTATTGAAACAGACTTACTTATTACAGAAGATGGGTGTGAAGACTTAGCACCTTACATCGTAAGAGAAGTTGAAGACATAGAAAAAGTATTAGCAAAGTAGGCCAAGGCCTACTTTTTTACTGCAATAACTCATCAAATAATATGAAATTAATATATCATTCGATGTACTTTAAAATTATTTAAGTGATTTTACTTGACATATCCAACCAAATCCATATAATTCAAGGGTAAATACTAAGGAGGAATGAATATCTTAGGAACAATTAGCGTGATTCAAAAGTCACAAGATGGTACTACAAAGACTGTGGATCAACATGCAGAACGTTTAGCAATGGGTGCAACCTATCGTTATTCATATATGGAAAAAAGTGGAGCTCACGTACTTTTAGATATTACAGGAAACCAGGTAGCTTTACGAAGAAGAGACCAAGGCCTTACTCAGGCAGTATTTGATTTAGATAATACAACAGAGATGAGTGTCCATTCAGAACATGGCATTGTTAAGTTTGATATTGAGGTACTCCGCCTTGATATTGAGGAAACGTCAGTGTCTATAGAATACAATATGCTCCATCAAGGAGAAATATTAGGACAACACAAGTTCAATATGAACTGGAAAGTAGGGTAATGATATGTCATCAAAATCATTAACAGATATAGCTTACGAAAAATTAAGCCGTAGAAAAAAAGAAATTTTCTTTCCAAAACTATGGAAAGAAGTAGCAGATGAAGCTTCAATGAATGAAGAACTAGCTAAAAAGCGAGTGGCATCATTTTATAACGCATTGATGATGGATTCTCGATTTATCTCATTAGAAGGTAATAAATGGGATTTACGTCAACGTCATTCACTGGAAAGTCTTATGATTGATCCAGATTTAATTGACGAAAACGAGGACGAGGTCGACTATGACGATTTCGATCCAGTACAAACAACTGAAGAAGACTAAATAATCACTATGGGTTTTTACGACCCATAGTGATTTTTCGTTTTATGAAAGATTTGGAATAATGTTAGTAAATTGATTGTAAGTAGCACTCATGTTTGCTAATATTGTAAAGGGCAGTAAGCTTCCAAATTTATTTTTTGGAAGCTTTTATTTTTGCAGTCATATATCAATAGGGAGGGCTATCATGGCAACAAAGTATATATTTGTAACTGGTGGAGTAGTATCAGGCATTGGTAAAGGTATCATTGCATCGTCTATAGGACGTCTACTAAAAAATAGAGGCATGAAAGTATTCATGCAGAAATTTGATCCATACATTAACGTGGATCCAGGGACTATGTCGCCCTACCAACACGGGGAAGTTTTTGTTACTAAAGATGGTGCAGAAACCGATCTAGACTTAGGTCATTATGAGCGTTTTATTGATGTAGAATTAACTCAAAATGCAAGTATTACAACAGGTAGAGTTTACTCTTCTGTTATTAATAAAGAACGTACAGGTGCATATAATGGTGCTACTGTTCAGGTTATTCCTCATATTACAGATGAGATTAAGAATAAAATCTATGATGCAGCACAAGAGAGTAATGCGGATGTTGTTATTACTGAGATCGGGGGAACGGTTGGAGATATCGAATCACTGCCATTCTTAGAAGCAGTAAGACAAGTACATGCAGAAAATGAACAAGAAGATGTTATTTTCATTCATACAACTTTAATACCTAAAGTTCCTGCATCAGATGAGTATAAAACTAAACCAACACAACACAGTTTTAAAGAATTAATGAGCCATGGAATTAAGGCTAACATTATTGTTACACGTTGTGATGAACCATTAACAGATGACATGAGAGCTAAGATTGCTCTATTCTGTGATGTTAATAAACATGCGATTATTGAATCACGTAATGTTGAGAACTTATATGAAATTCCAATGTCATTCCAAGAACAAGGACTGGATTCTTATATTCTTCATAAATTCAACTTACCTGATGAAGGGCCAGCAGACATGAGTGATTGGTTAGCAATGATTGATCGTGTTAACCATTTAGAACATACAGTTAAGATTGGTATTGTCGGTAAATACGTTCAACTCAGAGATGCTTACCTATCAGCCTATGAAGCAACACTTCATGCTGGGTATGATCTATCAACTAGAATTGAAGTTGAATGGATTAACTCAGAAGATGTTACAGAAGATAACATCAATGAACTATTCAAAGATCTTGATGGTATTGCTGTACCGGGTGGTTTTGGTAAACGTGGTGTTCATGGAATGATTCTTACAGCACAATATGCACGTGAGAACAATGTGCCATACTTTGGTATCAGTTTAGGAATGCAAGTAGCTCTAATTGAATACGGTCGTAATGTTTTAGGACTTGAAGATGCAGATTCAATTGAATTTAATGAGAATACAAGCAATCCAATTATTGATCTTATGGATGCTCAATATAATGCACAACTTGGTGGTACATTAAGATTAGGTAATTATCCATGTACTTTAGAGCCAGGAAGTAAAGCATTTGAACTTTATAAGGAAAGTGTTGTCTTTGAAAGACACCGTCACCGTTATGAGTTCAACAATAAATACAGAAGCCAATTTAATGATGGCCAAATGCAATTTACAGGACTAAGTCCAGATGGACAACTTGTTGAAGTAATTGAGAATAAATCACTAGATTTCTTCATCGGATGTCAATATCATCCAGAATTCAAATCAAGACCGAACCGATCACACCCATTATTCTATGGTTTCATCGATGTGGCTTTGCAATTTTCTAAAAATAGAGTAAAATAGAAGAGTCGATATAGGAGGAAATTATATTATGGCATTAGTATCAGCAAAAGGAATTCTTGATGCAGCGCGTGATGGACATTACGCAGTACCTGCAATCAACATCAATAACTTAGAGTGGACAAAGGCAGTTCTTTCAACAGCACAAGAAATGAACTCACCAATTCTAATCGCAGTATCAGAAGGTGCAGCAAAATACATGACAGGTTTCAAAACTATCGTTGGAATGGTTAACGGTATGATTGAAGAACTAAACATTACAGTTCCTGTAGCATTACACTTAGACCACGGATCATTCGATGGTGCTAAAAATGCTATCGCAGCTGGATTTACTTCAGTTATGTATGATGGATCACACTTACCATTTGACGAAAACTTAGCACAAACTAAAGAAATCGTTGCTCTAGCTCATGCAGCTGGTGTATCAGTTGAAGCAGAAGTTGGATCAATCGGTGGAGAAGAAGATGGTATCGTAGGTACAGGTGAACTTGCAGATATCAACGAATGTGTTGAAATTACAGCAACAGGAATCGATTTCCTAGCAGCTGGAATTGGAAACATCCACGGAAAATACCCATCAAACTGGGCTGGTCTATCATTCGAAACATTACAAGCAATCAGTGAAGCTACAGGAGGAATCCCATTAGTACTACACGGTGGTACAGGAATCCCAGTAGAACAAATCAAAAAAGCAATTGACCTAGGTGTTTCAAAAATTAACGTAAACACTGAATTACAATTGCAATTTGCAGCTGCAACTCGCGACTTTATCGTTGCTGGAAAAGATTTAGAAGGTAAAAACTATGACCCTCGTAAACTTCTTGCTCCAGGATACAACGCTATGGTTGAAGCAGTTAAAGAAAAAATTGAAATGTTCGGTTCAGCTAACAAAGCTTAATTAAACAAGTAATAAATAATTAAGGGCTCATGCTTCATGAGCCTTTTTTTTGGGGAGGAATTTTCGTGAATTCGATGAATGAAGTAATCTTGTTTCTTTCGAAACAAGGTAGAGTTAAAGTAGACAAAACACCAATTGAGAAAATCATACTAGGATTTCTAGGTGGTGCATTTGTTGGGGTGGGGTACTTATCCTATGTCTTAGTGGCTGGTTCTTTTCCAGGAATGAGTGGTCATTTAATCGGATCATTTTTATTCCCGATTGGTTTAACATTAATTCTAATGGTGGGGGCTGAATTAATCACAGGGAATATGACTGTTGTTTCTTTAGCAATGTTTAACAAAGAAGTCAGCGTTAAAGAAATGTTGATTAACTGGGTTTGGATTACTTTAGGTAATGCTTTAGGGGCCATGACAATCGCTTTAGTATTTGGGGTTTATCTTGATATCTTAGCTCCTTATAGCGACTTTATTAATAACTTAGCAATGAGTAAAGTAACACCATCATTGATGCAAGTATTTGTATCAGGAGTTGGGTGTAACTGGATTGTTGGACTAGCAATCTGGCTTTTCAATGTTATGCAAGATGGGTTTGCAAAACTTGTAGGAGCTTGGATTCCAACTGCAATCTTTGTACTTTTATCATTCCAGCATAGTGTTGCAAACGTATTTGTATTCAGTGCATCATTTGCTTATGGTGGTATTGATTTACGATCAGCACTAATTAACTTCTGTGTTTCATATTTAGGTAATGCAGTTGGTGGATTAGTATTTGTATCTTTAATTTATACATTAGTAAACAACCAAGCTAAGAAAACCTTAGCTAAGTAATTACTTCAATTCCAAATGGAATTAATAGACCTTTATTCATTGTGAATAGAGGTCTTTTTATGCATAAACATGATAAATTGGGTTCAATACTCATTTATTATTTAATTTAATATTTTAATCAGATCGGAAACCATCTCCTATAATCGTCTAATAAAGATTGACTAAGCAATATAGATTGGTCAACTATAGCTATATATTTGTTGAGAATTTGTAGTTTATTAACTACTTTTTTGTCATTTATGTAATCTTGTGTATGTGACTGTATATTGAATTGTTTTAGGGTATAATAGTGTAGCGAAGTAAGGAGTTGTTATAATGACAGAAGTTATAAAAATTAAAGGAAATCAAAACTTAAAAGGATCTGTAAGAATTGGCGGTGCTAAGAATGCAACCGTTGCTTTAATTCCAGCTGCTATATTAGCTGATAATAGTGAAGTAAATTTATATGAAGTTCCAAATATTTCAGATGTAAAGTCCCTTAATGAAATTCTTGAGACTTTAGGTATATCAGTAACTTCTCCTACATTTGATCACTTTCAAATTAATACATCAGGAATGAAGAATATTGACTTGGATATCGATGCTGTTTCTAATCTAAGAGCTTCTTACTATTTTATGGGTGCCTTGTTAGGTAAATATAATTATGTAAAAATGCAAATGCCCGGAGGATGTTATCTTGGTCCTAGACCATTCGATTTACACCTTAAAGGATTTGAAGCATTAGGAGCAACTTGGGAATACAGGCATGGTTTCTATGAAATTAAAGCTGGTAAACTTGTTGGAGCTAAAATATTCTTAGACTTTCAATCGGTGGGTGCAACCATCAACATCATGTTGGCTGCTGTTCTAGCTCAAGGAAAAACAGAAATTGAGAATGCGGCTAAAGAGCCAGAGATTATAGACGTTGCAACTTTCTTAAATAAGATGGGAGCAAACATTCGTGGAGCGGGAACTAATGTAATTACAATAGATGGTGTAGAGACATTAAAAGGAACTACTCATGATATTATTCCTGATCGAATTGAAGCGGGTACTTATATGATTCTTGCAGCTGCTGCAGCTGAAGAGATGACTGTAGAAAATATCATTCCATTACACTTAGAAGCTCTAAGTGCTAAGCTGATCGAAATGGGAGTAAACTTGGAAATAGGAGCTGATTATGCAACTATCAAGAAAAGCCCTAATTTAAAAGCAATTGATGTTACGACTCAACCTTACCCCGGTTTAGCGACTGATTTACAACAACCACTAAGTGCAC
The DNA here is from genome assembly GCA_041811795.1 of Erysipelothrix sp. Taxonomy (GTDB): domain Bacteria; phylum Bacillota_I; class Bacilli_A; order Erysipelotrichales; family Erysipelotrichaceae; genus Erysipelothrix. The sequence goes on from JBGXRX010000140.1 coordinate 11,773, forward strand.
TACTAACACAAGCACATGGTGTCAGTGTTGTTAAAGATACAATTTATCCAGAACGATTTAAACATACTGGTGAGTTAAATCGTATGGGAGCTGATATTAATTTACAACCAGGATCTGGATTCTTCAACGGTCCATCTACACTTTATGGATCAAAAGTTGAAGCAACTGATCTACGTTGTGGAGCATGTCTTGTTATTGCTGGACTCCTAGCTGAGGGTGTTACAGAAATATCAGAAATCTATCATATTGATAGAGGTTACGATAATCTAGTTGGCAAACTAACTTCATTAGGTGCTGAAATTTGGAGAGAGAATAAATAATGATTAAACTAAGATTCTATTTATAGAGTCTTTTTTCATGGACTAAAGTGTAGCTTAAGTTTGTATTTATGTAAGATGCCCACTTATCCTCGATTAAATTTATTCTTTAGTATAATACTGATAGAGAGGTGACTTATGAAAATTCAATTAGTGGGTGATTTGAATAGTGCTGAAATGACCAAGAAACTAAAACGTGCAGAAATTGTTGAGGAAGGAGATTACCTTCTTTATGAAAAGATTGAAAGAATAAGTGTTAACGATGGTTTTGATAATCTGTTTATTTCTATACATGATGTTCTATATATTGAATCTGTAGATGGGACACAAAGGATACACACAGCTACAAACTCATACCATAGTAATCAAAGGTTAAAATCATTAGAAAGCGAACCCTTATTTAGAATCAGTAAGTCGGTATTAGTGAATCTTAAATTGATTGAAGATGTAAAGGTAAAACTCAATATGCGTTACTCACTGAAAATCGGAAGTAGTTGGCTTGACGTCAATCGTACATATTACAACTCATTTAAAGAAAGGTTGGGATTCTAGATACCATGAAACATTCATTCTTAGCTACAATAATTGCGACTGGATTACTCGTTATTGCGTTCTTGTTAATTTATTCTTATTACAGATCTCATTTAGCCAAACAAGCCTTAGATAGATTACATGGTAACAAATCTAAACCCGTGATTGGATTTACCAGTTTCATCCTAATTATCTTTACTGTTTTCTTAACTATGTTTGTTATAATTGTTAGTTCGGATGTTACTTTAGCTGCTTATCGTTTTTCAAGTACTTGTAGTAATTTGATTTCAAACAAAGATCCATTGGCAACATGCTATAACGGTTTTGGTAAGGAAATATATGCTGATAATAAATTAGCTCTTAAGAACTATAATTCAGAACATCCATCAAAAAAGATAAATCTTCAGACTTTGCTAAATTATTCTGGAAGTAATTTAAATTTAAATGATGTTGAGAGTAAAATTGTAAACAGTATGGTATTTTATAATGTTGTGATTCAAACTCGACAAAGTGATTTTATTGTTGAGGATAAACTACATGTAAAGATTATATCTAAACAAGATACGAGATTGACTTTTGAAGTAAAGAACTTAGATTCTAAGGATCTAACGCTCAATATGATGTACCCAATTTCGGTATTTTCTAAAAATAGGATTGTAGTTCCTATCACGATTAATAATGAAGTTGTAGAAGATGAGCGAAGCAATGACGACATTGGTGTTTTAAAACCTAGTGAAACGAAAATATTAATATACGATTATCCAAAAATAACAGTTCCTTACGTCTCTTATGAATTGCGTGTACAAGGTAGTAACTATACCTTTGAAGGGAGATGGTATAAATGAAAACGCGCTTTTTAAGATTCAGTGTTGTTATAATGGTTGCTTCAATATTCTTATCTTACTTCTTGTTCTTTTCAATGGGATTTGACGCTGCAGATAGCGGATGGCCTTATAGTTACTATCATTTTCTTACCTTTAAAAGATCTTTAATGATTCCAGTATTGATTACTTTAGCTATTGTCGCTTCGGCTTTAGTTCGTGATCAAGTTGAAGATTTGGTTAGAAAGTATATCGATGCTGGAATCTTCTTTATGATGATTGCACTCGTAATTGCACTTTCCACACTATTTTTCACTCTTCACGCCTTATCTCAGGGTGGTTATGTTAATGGTGATAGTTCGATGTACCTACCTCTAACACAATCTTTAATAGGTTATCTTATCAATTTCATTGTAAAGATTCTTGCTGCAGTATCCTTAACCTTGGCTCTATTTAAGGATAAAGATTTGCATAATAAGGACCAAATTGCTAAATAGACCACATAATTGAAACAAACTAGAGATAAATATTAGTGTTTATTGAGAAGTCATCACATAGAGTTGAGAGTTGAGATAACATTAAATATATTGATACGCAAAATCCTTGTGAAATAAATCTCGTATTTAACTTATGAAATGCAAATAAGTCCTTAATTCTGTTTTTATGGATAAATTGACAAAATACTGAAAAATTCTCAGTCAAGGACCATGCCCTATAAATCTACAGATGTTAAAATAATATTGTAAAGGGAGGTTTTACAATGACAACAAAATGGGAAGGTTTTAAAACAGGTGTATGGACTGAGGAAATAAACGTACGCGATTTTATTCAAAATAACGTAACGCCATACGATGGTAATGATAGTTTCTTGGAAGGTGTAACTCCAGCAACTGATCGTCTATGGACTAAATCCTTAGAGCTTCTAAAAGAAGAGGTTAAAGTACGCGTCCTAGATATTGAAATGAATTCAATTTCAGGTGTTAATAATTTTGGACCAGGATATATTCAAAAAGAAGATGAGTCCATTGTTGGATTGCAAACTGATGCACCCTTAAAACGAATCATCAACCCATATGGTGGTATTCGTTTAGTAGAAAACATTTTAGAAATTTACGATAGAAAACTCGATGACAAAACTGCAGAGTTCTTCCATAAATATACAAAAACACATAACCAAGGTGTATTTGATGCTTATACTCCAGAAATTAGAAAGTATCGTACAACAGGTCTTCTAACAGGATTACCTGATGCTTATGGTCGTGGACGTATTATCGGTGACTACCGTCGAGTAGCACTATACGGTATTGATGCTTTAGTTGATGCTAAGAAAAAAGACTTAGCAGCGATTACTAAAATCAATGCAACTACAATTCAATTAAGAGAAGAAGTTTCAGAGCAAATTCGTGCACTTGCAGATATTAAATTAATGGCAGCAACATACGGTCATGATATCTCACAACCTGCACAAAACGCACAAGAAGCAATCCAATGGTTATACTATGGATACCTTGCAGCGATTAAAGAAAATAACGGGGCGGCTATGAGTTTAGGGCGTACTTCATCATTCATCGATATTTATATCGAACGAGATCTAAAAAATGGTCTAATTGATGAAAAACAAGCTCAAGAATTCATTGACCAATTCATTATGAAATTACGTTTAGCAAGACACTTACGTACTCCAGAGTATGATGACCTATTTGCTGGTGATCCAACTTGGGTTACAGAATCAATTGGTGGTATGGGAGAAGATGGGCGTACATTAGTTACAAAAAACTCATTCCGTTACCTACATACATTAACAAACTTAGGGCCTGCACCAGAACCTAACATGACTGTATTATGGTCAGATGATCTACCTTCAGGATTCAAAAAATACTGTGCTAAGATGTCAATTCAAACAGGAGCAATCCAATATGAAAACGATGATGTTATGCGTCCAGAATTTGGAGATGACTACGGTATTGCATGTTGTGTATCAGCTATGCGTATTGGTGAGCAAATGCAATATTTCGGTGCTCGTACAAACTTAGCTAAAGCACTACTATATTCAATCAACGGTGGAGTTGATGAGTTAAGAGGTATTAAAGTTATTGAAAACATTCCAATGATGGAAGATGAAGTTCTAGACTACGATAAAGTTATGGCCGTTTATGACAAGATTCTTCAAGAAGTAGCGGGTGTTTATGTTGATACAATGAACATCATTCACTACTCACATGATAAATATGCTTATGAGAAGAGCCAAATGGCACTTCACGATACTAATGTTGAACGTTTAATGGCATTTGGTATAGCCGGTTTATCAGTTGTTGCGGATTCACTTTCAGCGATCAAATATGCACAAGTTAAACCTATCCGTAATGAAGATGGTTTAGCAGTAGACTTTGATGTTATTGGAGATTACCCACAATTTGGTAATGATGATGAGCGTGTTGACTCAATTGCAGTAGATTTAGTCGAAAGATTCTCACGTTACTTAAAATCACACGAAATTATTAGAGATGCTAAACATACATTAAGTATTCTTACAATTACATCAAACGTTGTTTATGGTAAGAAAACAGGATCAACTCCTGATGGACGTAAAGCTGGAGAAGCATTTGCACCTGGTGCAAACCCAATGCACGGACGTGATAAGTCTGGAGCACTAGCTTCACTAAACTCAGTAGCTAAGATTCCTTATGCAGACGTATGTGAAGATGGTGTATCAAATACATTCTCAATCGTTCCTCAAGTATTAGGAAAATCAGAAGAAGAACGTGTTAATAACTTAGTTGGTGTTATGGACGGATACTTCCGTCAAAAAGCTCACCACTTAAACGTTAACGTATTAAATCGTGAACTTCTAAAAGATGCTATGGTTCACCCAGAGAAATACCCACAATTAACAATTCGCGTTTCTGGATATGCGGTTAACTTCAACAGACTCTCAGCAGAGCAGCAACAAGAAGTTATTGATCGTACATTCCATGACTCAATCTAGAGTAGGTTATGTAAGAAAAATAGAATCAATGGGGATGGTGGATGGCCCAGGAATACGAACCATCGTATTCCTAAGCGGTTGTCCATTGCGATGTCTCTTCTGTCATAATCCAGATATGTGGAAGACTGAAAAAGAGGATGCCATTACAGTAGAGGATTTAATGAAAAAATTAAAAAGATACCAACCCTATTATGGTTTAGAGGGTGGTGTCACCTTCTGTGGTGGAGAACCTCTTAACCAACCAGAGTTTCTATCAGATATGATGAAAGCTTGTAAAGAGGCAGGTATAACAACTTGTCTTGATACTTCAGGTTTTGGTCGTCAAGATACATTTGATGATATTCTGAAGTATACCGATACTTTACTTTATGATATTAAAGGATTGGAAGAAAAGAAATACCGTGAAATGGTTGGGGCTCCAATACGTGTCACCAATGCTTTTCTAGCCAAAGCTCAAGAACATAATGTAGCTATTTGGATTCGAGTTGTCATTGTTCCAGGTTTCCACGATACGATCGAGTATATGGATGACCTTGCAGAATATATTGCACCACTTAACAATATCGAAAGAATCGAATTATTGCCTTACCACACTATGGGGGTCAATAAATATGAAAGCATTGGTAAAGAATATCCATTAGAGGGTGTTCCAGCTATGGAAACAGATAAGTGTATGGAACTACAAGAATATTTAATTAACCAAATCGAAATTATTAAAAAGGAAAACTCACCAGTCTCTTAGGCGCTGGTGAGTTTTACTATCTTATACACTCTAGTGAGTGGTGATAGGGCAATAACATCCAATTCAAGGTTTCATAAGTTTGATCAATAAATTTTGTGAGTTTGTGGCATTAATATAGTATCATTGCTAAAAAGTGCAAGTGTACTATTATTTCAACCAAAGAGTGGCAAGATTAGATTTGCTATAATTTACTTGAGAGATGAGGTAGACAAATGAAAACAAATCCATTATTACAGTTAAGTAACAAGAAAGATGTTGGAGTTTACTGTGCATGTACAGCAAACGACATGGTTATCGAAGCAACTTTAGAGTTTGCACGTGACAATGATTCACTTGTAATCATCGAAGCTACAGCAAACCAAGTTGACCAAAACGGTGGTTATACAGGAATGAAGCCACTAGATTTTAAAAACTTCGTTTATGCAATAGCCGATAAAGTTGGTTATGATAAAGAACGTATTATTTTAGGTGGAGACCACTTAGGACCACTAACATGGACTAAGTTAAATGAAGCAGAAGCAATGGAGAATGCTAAAACATTAGTGTTTGACTATGTTCGTGCTGGATTTACAAAGATTCACTTAGATACATCAATGAGAGTTGCTGATGATTCAACAACAGAAATGCTATCCGATGCTACAATCGCACGTCGATCAGCTATTTTAGCACAACAAGCATTAGCAGCATACGATGAACTTGTTAAAGAAGATCCAACAGCGATTTTCCCAGCATTCATCATTGGATCGGAAGTTCCGATTCCAGGTGGAGCACAAGAAAAAGAAGATACACTAGCGGTAACTTCACCAGAAGCATTCATGGGAACATATGAAGTGTTCAAAGAAGTCTTCAATGAATATGATGTTAACAAAGTATTTGAAAATGTTATCGGAATCGTTGTTCAACCAGGAGTTGAATTTGGTGATGAAGATTTATTCTTATACTCAAGAGAAAATGCTAAGGTACTTACTTCAACATTAAAAGAGAAGTTTGAAACATTAGTATTTGAAGGTCACTCAACAGATTATCAAAAACCTGATGGGCTTAAAGAAATGGTACAAGATGGTATTACAATTCTTAAAGTTGGACCAGCATTAACATTTGCACTAAGAGAAGCGTTATTTGCTTTATCACACATTGAAGATCAATTAGTTGATACACCATCAAACCTAATTGATGTACTAGAAGCTGCAATGTTAGATAAACCAGGCAACTGGCAAAATCACTACCATGGAACTGAAAAAGAACTATTTATTAAACGTAAATATTCATACTCAGACCGTGCACGTTACTATATTCCAGTACCATCAGTACAAGAAGCAATTAATACATTAGTTGCTAACCTTTCAACTGAGCCAATTAACATGACTCTATTATCACAATACCTACCATACCAATACCGTCGTATTAAAGAAGGACTTGTGGCAAATGAGCCATTAGCAATCATCAAAGATTATGTAAAACTATACTTGGATGATTATGAGTACGCAACAAATTCAAAAGCATTATAATCACAGAAGGCACCTGAAAAGGTGTCTTTTTTATGAAAATAAAAATTGTTGAGAGGTCTATATGAAAGGCTCTAAGGACCCTTTAGAGCCCTTGGGAGTGGGGGTGTTTTGGAAATGGGGCTGAAAATGTGCTATAATAATTGAGTTCTGTACTGAAAATAAAATTCTAGAATCCTTTATGGATTTTTTTTATTAGGATTCAGTGCAATCTAAAAGGAGTATTATATGATAAAATTTGAGAATATCTCGAAGCACTACGGTACTCATAAAGCTGTAGATAATATCAATATTGACATTGATAAAGGGAGCTTCGTTTGTTTTATAGGAACATCAGGTTCGGGTAAAACAACAAGTATGAGAATGATAAATAAAATGGTGAGGCCTACTAAAGGTAAAATCACTATTGATGGAAAGAATATTAGTGATATCAATGATGTTACATTAAGAAGATCCATCGGTTATGTAATCCAGCAAATTGGATTAATGCCACATATGACCATTTACGATAATATCGTAATGGTACCTAAACTACTAAAGTACGATAATGATAAGATGAGAAGCATTGCTGAAGACTTAATGAAGCGTGTGGATCTACCATTATCTTTACTGGATGCTTACCCTTCCGAGTTAAGTGGTGGTATGCAACAACGTATAGGGGTTATTAGAGCCCTTGCAGCAGATCAGGATATAATCCTTATGGATGAACCCTTTGGGGCACTAGACCCTATCACAAGGGACTCTCTGCAGAAATTACTGAAAGAATTACAAGTCGAATTGAATAAAACGGTTGTTTTCGTTACACATGATATGGATGAGGCTTTAAATATGGCTGATAAGATTGTTATTATGGACCATGGTAAAATCATTCAACAAGGAACACCACAAGATATTTTAATGGAACCTGCTAATGATTTTGTTAAAGATTTAATTGGTGAAGACCGTCTTAACCAAGCAGTCTTCGAATACCAAAGCGTTGAGGAAATCATGATTGATGCAGTACGCGTCAGCCAAGATAAAACGATTGGTCAAGCTGCTTACCTAATGCGTACAAGAAAGATTGACGACATACTTGTTGTTGATAATGAAAATACCCTTGTTGGTCGAGTTGATTTAATGGCACTCATGAACCGTGATAAACAGGATACTCAAATTTCACAGATAATGAAAAAAGTAACCTATATCCCAAATACAACAACAATCAGAGATGCCATCTATTATGTACAAGACTTAGGTTATAGAAACCTATCCGTCGTTGATTCCGATGGTAAGTTATTGGGTATTGTAACTCGTTCGGCAATTGTTGATCGTGTTTATGATGCACTATGGCAAAGTTATGAACCAGAATTAGTAGAAGATGAAGTAGATATCGATGAAGATAAAGTTACTGCAGCAGCTACTTTATCCCAGAATGGGGATGATCTTACATGTTAAGCTCAGTTCCTTCTGATTATTTAATTAAAATTACCGAACACTTGGTCCTGTCACTATCTGCTCTAGGATTAGGGTGTTTAGTAGCGCTGCCTTTAGGTATTTTGATATCTTCTAATAAGAAGTTAACACAAACAGTAATTTCTATATCTTCGATTTTACAAACGATACCGTCATTAGCACTCTTTGCTATGATTGTTCCTATTATGGGAGTAGGTAAAATACCTGCTATTGTTGCTCTATTCATTTATTCATTGCTTCCAATCTTACGAAATACAGTACTAGGAATGCAGGGAGTTGATGAGAACTTGGTTGATGCTGCAAAAGGGATGGGATTTACACTTCCGCAGATTATTTTCCAAGTTAAAATTCCAATGGCTATTTCGGTTATGATGTCAGGAGTTCGTTTATCAGCTATTTATGTATTGGCATGGACTTCACTTGCTTCATATATTGGAGCTGGAGGACTAGGAGATTATATCTTTGCTGGTATGAATAACTACAATATTCCTCTTATTATTTATGGTACGGTACCAATCGTATTATCAGGTTTAGTATTGGATTTCATTTTATCGAAGTTAGAACTTAAGTTAGTTCCGAAGATGAAGTCAGATGAGGTGATCTCATGATTAAGAAAATCTCACTATTAGTTCTATCACTAACTCTTCTAACAGCCTGTAGTCTTCCTGGACTTGGTGGAAGTGTTAAGGGAAATGACATTATTATTGCTTCAGGTAATACTTCAGAGCGACAAATCTTGACGCAAATTATCGCACAGATGATTGAGCGAGAGATGCCTGATGTGGATGTTGAAATCATTAATAACCTTGGATCATCGGTCTTGATATTCCAAGCAATCATGGGTGAAAATGCAAACATGGGTTCTGCTATGTATACTGGTACATCTTTATTAGGTGAATTAGGAATGGAACCAATTCTTGATGCAGATGAAACTTTTGAAGCTGTTGTTGAAGGCTACTACAAGCGATTTGATACTACTTGGTTTCCATCTTATGGCTTTGAGAATACTTACGCATTCATGGTAAGGAAAGATTTTGCTGCCAAACATAATTTAAAAACTGTTACGGATTTAGAAGTATTAGCGCCGGATTTAAAGGTTGGTATTGATCCAGGTTGGATTGATCGCCAATTAGATGGGTATGAGAACTTTAAAATTAACTATGACTTTGAGTTTGGTAATGTTTATCCAATGGAAATTGGATTGGTTTACTCAGCTTTAGAGTCTGAGCAGTTACAAGTTTCTTTAGGATACTCTACAGATGGAAGAATTGACGCTTTTGATCTTGTTGTTTTAGAAGATGATAAAGGTCATTTCCCATCATATGCAGTAAGTCCGGTAGTGTCGAATGCTTTATTAGAGCAGTATCCTCAACTACAATCAATCTTGTTAAAACTAGAAGATGCTATTTCATTAAAGAAAATGCAAGCTATGAACCGAGCAAGTGATGAATTAAACATAGAGCCAGCACTAGTTGCTAAGCAGTTCTTAATTGATAATGATTACTTCTCCGATGTAGAGGACCGACTATTGAGTGAAATTCCACTTTATAGCAAACTACAGAAAGGGGGACAATAATGTTACAAAATCTAATTGAATATTATATGACCAATGGGGCGATGGTTGTCGAGCAATTTATAAGACATCTGCTCATATCGGTTTATGGAGTTCTCTTTGCAGCATTAATATTTATACCATTAGGTTTCTATTTAGCTCGTAAGAGAGTACTTGGGAACGTGTTTATACAACTTGCAAACATGATTCAGACCATTCCTTCATTAGCTACAATATCAATATTAATGATACTTGTAGGGATAGGGCCTAATACAGTTGTATTATGTGTCTTCCTATACTCAATACTTCCAATCCTTAAAAACACTATGACGGCTGTCCAAAATGTTGACGAGAATCTTCTGGATGTTGCAAAAGGAATGGGAATGACACAGATGCAAATAAGACTTAAGGTTGAATTTCCGCTGGCTTTATCAATTATATTAGGTGGTTTACGTAATGCCTTAGTATTAGCAATAGGTATTACAGCTATAGGGACCTTCATTGGTGCTGGTGGTCTGGGTGATATTATCTCTAGAGGGATTAATGTCAGTCGTGGTCAACACATCATCTGGGCAGGTGCTTTACCTACGATCTTAATGGCCTTTGGTGTTGATGTACTATTGGCACAAATTGAAAAACGATTTGCATTTTATAAGTAAAAAAGACAGGCTCTTGGGCCTGTCTTTTCTATGGTATAACTTGGAAGGAGTTATAATTATATTTAGTCTTTGTCGACGATTGGGTTTCCTTGATCGTCTTTTAGATCTTCTTTTAGATTTCCATCACCGTCATAGTCACCTGCATCACGGTATTCATACCAGTTAACAAGTGGGTTATAACCACCACGGATAGCTAAATTTGTTTCAGGGTTTGTAGCACCTGAATCTCCAGACCAGATACCAACTGCTGTTCCACCAATACCGATTACTAGAAGTAATAGGATTGCTTTTGTAGGAGTCCAGTTATGTTTCTTGAAGAAGTAGAATAAGATTAGAGTTAGAATTAATGGAACTAATTGAGGTAAGATACCATTTAGAATTCCTTGGATATTGATGATTGAACCAACACCTTTACCGTTAGCAAATGAGATACGAACTGATGTAGCACCGTAGTTAGAAACTAAAGCACCAACAATGAATACCCCTAGAATACTTGCTGAACGAGTAAACTCTTTAGCATATTTAGTTAATGAACCAATAGCGCTTGTACCAAGTTTGTATGACCAATTCATTAATCCGAAACGTACAGCGAATTGTGCAGCGTTGAAGATGATTAAGAATAGGATTGGTCCTAACCATGATCCACCAATTGCCATGTTAGCTGTAAGACCAGCAACAATAGGAACCAGTGTAAACCAGAATAGAGCATCACCAATACCACCTAATGGACCCATTGCAGCAACACGTACCGCACGGATTGTTTGGATATCAGTTTTTTGTTGTTCTAGTGAAAGGATGATTCCCATTACGAATGTAACCAGGAATGGGTGAGTGTTAAAGAAGTCCAAGTTGTGCTTCATTGAAGCTGACAAGTCATCTTTGTTTGTATGGATTTTTTCTAGTCCAGGTAGTATTCCGTAGAGCCATCCAGCCGCTTGCATTCTCTCATAGTTGAATGAAGCTTGTAGGAACAGTGAGCGCCATACCATTTTGTTTAATGTTTTTTGATCCAGTTGTGGTGCTGGATTCAGGTCTTTATATGTATTAGATTCCATCTTCGTCACCTCCTGAATTCATAGTCATTCCTGACAGTTTTGTGTTTGCTACAAAGTCTTGAACAGCAAATGCTCCACCGATTACCGCTAGGATAACAAGTGCAGAACCTGCAAGTCCTGGAATTTGTCCAACGATTGTTGCGAATGCGAAACCAAGACCGAAGTAACCCCATAGGTCACCAGCAAGCATGATTTTCATTAGGATTGCAAACCCTACATAACGCATCATTCCACCGGCAACACCAAGTCCTGCCATTAACCATGAAAGGTTGTATGAAATTGAAATTAACTGAGTACTTAGAACGTTACCGATAACTAGACCTAAAGCAACGATTACAACAAATAGTAATCCAAGAAGGGCCATAGCGAAGTAGTTCAATTGAGCAATTCCAGCTGGGTTAGCCTCATCAGCATAACGGTCAGCACGTGCCATTAATGGTGCCATTAGGGCAAATGTTGTTGTAACAGCATATTGTCCGAATAGAGCGAATGGAATAGCAAGACCAACAGCAACTGTAGGGTCTGTTTCTCCCATTGATACGGCTAAGATTGTAGCCATGATTCCACCCATGACGGCGTTAGGTGGTTGTGCCCCACCTACTGGCATTGATCCAATAGTAATTAATTGATATGTTCCACCAATTACAAGTCCGACTTCAGGGCTACCTAGGATAGCTCCGATAACTGGTCCGACAACAATTGGTTGGTACAATGATTCTAAAAAACTGAACTGGTCAATTGCTACGATAAACGTAACAACAAGGACCAATGCAATTTGTACGAAATTAAATCCCATAATTGTTTTCTCCTTGTTTTATTCAAATAGTTTTGAAATATTCTCCGCACCTTCTTGAGGTACTCTTCGAATTTCTAATTCAACACCTAACTCCTGTAAACGTTTGAATGCTGCAACGTCATTGTCATCGACAGCGACTGATCCAGCTACCTGGCGTTTACCAGCAGCCATGTGCATGTTTCCGATGTTTACCTTTTTAATTGGTACGCCACCCTCAACTAACTTGAGAACATCCTGAGGATTTTCACAAATTAAGAAAATCTTCTGTTTGTCTGAAGCTTTGTGTATTGTGTCAATTGTCTTTTGAATTGACCAATAACGTGTTTGTGCATAACTTGGTGCAGCCATGTCCATCAAACCCTGTCTCATTGCATTTGATGCGACATCTTCGTTCGCTACCAGTAATAGGTTAGCTCCGATGTTGCCACTCCACTGTGTTGCAACCTGTCCATGAATCAATCGATTGTCGATTCGTGTTAGTACTATATTTGCCATTTGCATGACCTCCTTCCACATAAGAGAGAGTGTAAGCGCTCTTATAAGTATATTATAACCCATACTTTCACATATATTGTTGTACTTTTAGAATTTATCGTTGCACTATTTAGTGCCCAAATAATGGTAAGTAAATAAAATTATAAGTGAATTCTGTGTTACTATTATGCCATAGGAGGTAGTTTCATGTATCTTAAAACAACAAGTCCCCAATTTCTTAAGTATGGAAAGGTTAGTGACGAAGAATCACCCTTCCAAGTTAAGCGCAATTATTATGAGGGGAAAGAGGTCAATGATCTCTTTCATGTCCCTTTTAAAACTTTTGTAAAACTATTATCAGGTATTGCTGTTTTAATTATTAAGAATGATGATGGTGTGATCGAAAATTTTGTTATCCACCGTAATGTAATTATTAATGAACATGTTCAATTTAATATTGTACCGATTACACAATCTATTGTTATTGAGATGGGGCCTTATCAGAAAAGGAATGATCCCTTTGTTCGAATTCCATTAAGTGTACCTTATATATATAAGCCGATAAAACCTAAACTGAGTATTAGTGAGATCTATTCTTACTACTATAATGTTAAAGGGAAAGACTACCATTTTGATGGTGAAGAACATTACTTCTGGGAGTTAACATACGTAGACACTGGACAATTGCGTACTGACATCGATGGTAAAACATTTGAGTTATCCAACCAAGAGATGGTGCTTTACTTCCCAGGTCAATTCCATAAGCAAGATATTATCGGTAATAGTTCGTGCTCATATCTAACAATTATGTTTGATATGAATATAGACTCTAATAGTGAATCACTCAAACATATTAAGAATAAAGTATTTAAATGCTCTTCAGAGTTATACCAATTGGTAAATAACTTTATAAGGGTATCGACGATTATGGAGAACGATGAATTACCTTATGCAAGAGATATGATGATAGCCTATCTAAAAGAGATTATGGTTCATTTAGTTCATTATGATGATGTCCATTCTGATGAGCATAAAGTATCCAACCCAATTCAAGTAAACTTTGAGAATGAGTTAATGAACGAGATTACAAATTACATTCATAAGAATGTTTATGAGCCAATCACGATTGAAGAAATCTGTTTGCACTTTTCAATATCAAGATCGACTTTGCAAACACTCTTTAAAAAGAATTTGAACATGGCTCCAAAGCAATATATCAATGAAGAGAAGATGAGTTTAGCTCAGCATATGATATTAGAAGAGAAATATCCTATCACTGAAATAGCATTTAAGTTAGGTTTTTCTTCTATTCATTACTTCTCACGAAAATTTAAAAGTAGGTTTGGTTTAGCACCATCTGAGTTCTCTCAGTCGGTGTTTAAGCAAAAGGGCGAAGAAGCAAAGTAAAAAGGAGGGCAAGCCTCCTTTTTACTTTAAACTAAGATTGTTGAAATACTATAAATCGCAACTTCGACAACGGTTTTGTCATCAATTCTAACTTTAGCGAAGTTTTCTTCTTTGCTAACGATAGTACCGATAAGGCCACCAGCGAACATAACTTTGACACCAGGTTTTAATTCATTAAATAAATCTGGCATGCGTGTTCGTTGTTTCTTAATGTTGCGAGCAGAGATGATAGTATATACTGTCATCAAAAGTCCAATCATAACACTGAAAGTGATGATTGATATTAATACTACAGTCCAGTTATTCATAATTTCTCCTTAATGAAAACTAGATACCGTCTTCATCTTCTACTTCTTGTTCTCTCACTAGAGAAGCTGGATCGAATAGGTCTACTTGGTTTACACCAGTTTGGTAAAGATCCTTAGCAAATTGAGCAATTTCAGGCTCGGCATTTCTCATAAGTGATGCTTCTAGAAGCATGGCGATGTTTGTTCCCCCAAAGACGTGTACGTTTTCGTTACTCATTGATAATACCACAGATTCTTTATAAGGAGTACCTCCCTTTAAATCTGTGAAAATCAGAACACCTTCTGCAGTGTTCAATTCAGTAATTGCAGCTTGTAATTCGGCTGCTAACGTTTCAGGTGTTTTTCCTTCTTCGAAAGTAACTTCTTTGTAGTGGTCTTGTTTTCCTGCAATTAGTTCAATTGCAGATCCAATTCCAGTTGCAAATTGTCCGTGTCCAGTTACGATGATTCCAATCATATTAATTCTCCTTGTTATATGGGTATAATGTTACACCTTGTACGACGCGGTTGACTTCACCACTTGGCCAAGGGTTATCTGGTGTTTTACCTAAGTGTAATGATTTATAAAGTGAGAAGATTTGTGCATAAACAACCATGTTTAATCCGATAACATCTGGGTTTACTTCATCTTCATACTTAATTGTATAGTATGCATCCACTAAAGGCTTAATGCTTTCATCAACACGTGAGTCAATTGCAATAAGTTTATTGTTTTTACGTTGTGCTGACATTTCTTTAATCAAATCAATTTGGTATGGACGAGTATATTCATCGTGGCTCATCAATACTACTACTAGTGTATCATTATTAATGATTGATTTAGGTCCGTGACGGAATCCTAGAGGTGTGTTGAACATTGTAACAACATCTCCAGCTGTTAGTTCTAACATTTTAAGTGAGCTTTCTTCAGCAACACCAGCTAGACCAGCATCTCCTAAATAAACAATACGTTTGAAATCGAAGTCTTCGATTAAGTTAATAATGTCTTGGAAATCTTCAGTTAAAAGTTTCTCAGCTGCTGAAGCAGCTTCTTTAATACTTGGTAAGTAGTTTTCCATAACATCAATATTGAATACTAATAGAGCTGCGAAGAACATATTTGAATATGAACTTGTCATTGCAAATGATTGATCATTTGTTTCTGTAGGAAGTTTAATTGCTAAGATATTATCTTCTTCAGCTAATGCTAGTTTTCCTTGGTGGTTACATGTAATGATAAGGTGTTTTGCATTAGGGTTGATTGTGTCGATAATTTCTACTGCTCCAATTGATTCAGGTGAGTTACCTGAACGACCAAATGAAACAACTAGTGTTGGTTTCGTTGGGTGAATGAATTGGCGTGGTGTTGCCACAATATCAGTAGTAGCAATTGATTGGACATTAAAGTTAAGTTTTTCAACAAGTAGTGGTGCAAGAGAGTTTCCTACGAATTCACTTGTTCCAGCTCCTGTAAAGATAACATCAAAATCTTCTGCAGATGTTACGGATTCAACGAAATCTTTGATTTCGTTTCTGTTGTTTAATATAATGTCATATGTTTTTAACCATGTTGATGGTTGTTGAGAAATCTCGCGTGCAGTGTGAGCACCCTTTAAATTTTCCCATACTTCAATTGTCTTTTCAAACATTTTTAATACCTCTTTCTGTCTCTAATTTACTATTTCAATATATATTCTTTTGCACAATCTAACAATGTATTTGTCGAAACTTGCAAAAAGTATACACAAAATAACAAATATTCCCCTATTTGGTTAAAATTAAGTATAATGAAATTAGAAATCATAGGGGGTTCTTATGAAACAGACAAATAATAGAACGAAAAAAGTAGCGCCGACTACGAAATATTTTAAGGATATTTTTACTCGTAAAATTTATGAAGTGAAGCCAGGACAATTGAAAGAGTATGGTTTTTATAGCAATCGATATACGATTGCGATCATGTTAGGAATACTGCTAAATAACTTCACAATTGGTAATGAAGTTATCTTGGGTATTACTGTGGGTCTTATTGTACTGCTGGAATATCGCTACAGACGATCATTCTTGCCATCTTTATCTGTGAGAAATCA
>JBGXRX010000141.1:0-21442 GCA_041811795.1 Erysipelothrix sp.
ATATCAGCATGTAGAAAGCCTGCAGTCAGTAGTCTAAACCACTCATTACCAGCAACAATTAAAGGTTTATAATAAGCACCAAGCATGACTGAAGCCGTTGATAATGGTTTACCTTGGACTTGCATGAATAGTGTCATAGCAAAGAATAGAGCCACACACAGTGATGTTACAGCTGTAGTAATTGGCATTAACTTACGAGCCGTTTTTTGTCTTGCTCTTTGTACTTGTCTACTTAATGAGCGCATTGAGCGAGTTACTGCCTTTTTGCTGTCATTAGAAACTTTTAAAACCATTGCAATATTTTTAAATTCTTTTAGGTGAGGTAATACCGAAGTATTACCTGGTCCCACGATAACATTAAAATCATCGGTTTCAACCATAGCCTGGTTTACTGAAATGTTAATCCCTTGAGGATCAATTTGGTAAACTTGAGCTAAGACTGAGCGATGTTTTTCAATGGACTCTGAATCGAATTGATCCACAGGCATTGAAGATATCATGATAATACGGTTAGTTTGACGTTTGGAATTCACCAACCAAAGTTCTTTAGAGTTCTTTGGCATGGCTACAATGTGATAAGCATAATGCTTCATGAAGTACTCTGATAGTGACATCATCCAAGCATCATATTGCATTTGATCAAACATTAAATTGTACCATTACGAGCAGCTTCAATAGTCTCTTCCATAATTTTAGGCATATCACATGTAAAGTCTAAACGTTCCTTAGTGATTGGGTGATTGAATGCAATATGGAATGCATGCAGACACTGTCCATCAGCCTTAGGTGTATTTTTATATGAATAGGTTTGATCTCCTACAAGAGGGTGATCAATGTAAGAGCAGTGAACACGAATTTGGTGTGTACGTCCTGTATCTAACTTACATTTTAATAATGCATAATCAGCAAAGTTCTCAATTAATGTAATGTGAGTTTTTGCGACTTTTGAGTTACGGTCTGTAACTGTCATACGCATACGGTTACGAGTATCACGACCAATCGGTGCATCTACCAATGCTGATTGATGGTTGAATGGATGATGTACTAAAGCCTTATACTCACGATTAATTTCTCGATCTTTAAGTTCTTGAACTAATACTTCATGTGCTTCATTTGTTTTAGCAACAATTAATAATCCTGAAGTATCTTTGTCCAAACGGTGAACAATACCAGGTCTTAAGTCACCATTAAGATCTGATAACTTATCTGTATGAGCTAATAAACCATGTACTAAAGTGTCCTGGTTTAAAGTTGATGGTGATGGGTGAACAATCAGCCCCTTTGGTTTATTAACAACCATAATATAATCATCTTCATGAACAATATCTAAATCCATTTTGATAGGACGTAGTGTTGTGTCCTCTTCACTAATTTCATATGAAATTTCATCTTCACTTTTTAAACGGTAGTTGTTTTTAACAGATTTACCATTTACTAAAACTTTCTTATTTTCAATCCATCCCTGGATTACACCTCTAGAATAATCAGGAAGTACTAAAGCCATATAAGCGTCAATACGCTCGCCACTAAAGTGGTCTTCTACTGTAATTTTAATCATTAAGCTTTCCCTTCCTTTCGTCGATCAAAACCGCTATAGCAATCAAGCCAACACCAATTACCAAACTGACATCTGCAAAGTTAAATACAGGAAAGTGGTAACCAAAAATATTAAACGATAACATATCCCGAACAAATCCATGAATGATACGATCATAGAGATTTCCAAAGGTTCCAGCCATCATTAAAGCCAAACCGGAAATAACCCAAGGGTTCTCTTTTTCTTTATTAAACATTACTACTAGTACAATCAAAGCAACAATTGCCAACGCAACAAAAAACGACCGTTGACCATCTAATATGGACCAAGCTGCTCCAGTATTAGTTAAGTATGTAATTGAGAAAAAACCAGGTATTAGAACTATGGAATCGTAGAGTGCCATAGTGTTTTGAACTATCGTTTTTGTAAACAGATCCAATGTAACAATAAGAATCGCCAAAGGTATCATTTTTTTCTTCATAAAAGACCTCATTTCACTAGGATATTATACCATGACCAGAGCCTTATCTTAACTCAAACAATTAAAAAACCTGTATATGACTACAGGTTTTACACACTTCTTAATATTTCACTCGCATTGTGGATAAGTCTTCTTGCTATATTAGATAACTTTAACTTGCAGTCCCTTTAATACATCAAAGACTTTAGTGTTAAGATCAGCGTCAAATGAGTCTGTTAATTGTCTATTAACAACAATCTCAACCTCAGGATCTCCAGACTTTACCAGTACTGCTGATGATATAACACAGATGTTGGATACAAGTCCCATAATCTCTACTTGATCATATTTATGGTTTCTGAAGTAATCAATTAGATCAGGTGATCCAAAACTTGATTTTTCATAAACAACACCATGATTACGGTAGGGTTTTAAAGCATCAACGATCTCCCACCCTTGTGTCCCTTTGATACAGTGAACCACAGGTAAATTTTTACCCTCTTGCGTTTCAAGATAATTATCAAAGTGAGTATCTTGCGTAAAGACAAAATCACCGTCTGCATCTTTGAGATGTTCAACAATACGATCAACGACACCTTGTGCCCCATCAAATCCTAAAGTACCATCAACAAAATCATTCTGAACATCAACAATTAAATAACACTTTTTCATAAAGACTCCTTACGCTGTTTCCAGCCAATTTGATTTTTTATGATACCAGTAAGTAAGAATTGTGGATAGGGCCCATGTTACTGAATAGGACCAAAACACCCAATCTACATTAACTGATATTTTCATAGCGAAGAAAAGGAATATCTGTCTTGCTATGGTATACGAGAAAACCATGATGACCATTGGAGCAATGGTTAGACCTGACCCTCTCAGAACCCCTGACAGCAACATCGTAACTGCTAGTACTGGGTAAAAAGGAATCATGATATGTAACATACGAACACCATAGTCGATGACCTCTGGATTACTTGAGAATAGTGCAATTAAGTGAGGTGCTGCGATATAGGTTGGTATCCCCATAATGACAAGTATGATGATGGTAAACCTCATCACAAAACTCAATCCCTGTTGCACTCTATCTTTTTGGCGAGCCCCTAAGTTTTGCCCTGTAAAGGTCGTAATGGTTAGTGAGAAGGTATCCGTTGGTAATGATAATATGGAGTTAAACTTGTTAGCCGCTGTAAATCCTGCCACGGCAAAACCACCAAATCCATTCATATAACCCTGTACTAATACGTTAGAGAATGACACTACCATCTGTTGAATCCCAGTTGGTATTCCCAATCTAATAATTTCCTTCAGTTTACCTGCATGCATGGTCATAGAAGACCATTTCATACCATAGACATCCTGTGTTTTGAATAGGTGGATGGATACCAATATGGCAGATGTCCCCTGTGCTATTAGTGTAGCATATGCAACCCCTTCAATCCCCATTCCAAAGCTAAGAACAAAGACAAGGTCTAATACAACGTTGATAAGTGATGAAACAATAAGGTAAATCAGTGGACGACGAGAGTCGCCTACTGCCCTTAAAATACCTGATCCCGTGTTATAAATAACCAAACCTAAAATACCTGCGAAGTAGATTTTAAGGTAGATTACAGCTTCGTGCATAACCGATTCTGGTGTCCCCAAAAGGTTTAGTAATAGTGGAGACAAGATAAATCCTACTACTGTTAATACCAGTCCCATGATTAAAGACATCAAGTAAAATGTATGAACCGTCTCACTTAAATCCTTATCTTTTCGAGCACCAAAATAGCGTGAGACCAAAATACCTGCCCCTGCTGAAATACCCATAAACAATCCTATAATCAAATTTCCTAAGGGTGAAGAAGCACCAACTGCCGCCAGAGCACTTTCCCCTACATAATTTCCTACAACAACAGAATCCACTGTGTTGTAGAGTTGCTGAAACAAATTACCTATCAATAGCGGGATAGAAAAGAGTATAATTTCTTTCCAAATAGTTCCCTCAGTCATCGATCGTTGCTTAGTTTTCATATGATTACCTCTAAGAATATATGCATACTATTATACTCTCATTTTAGGCTAGTGCACATGAAGTCATTCAAATCTATTGATATTGCTTCACTTTGTCCCAAAGTCACGATTTAATATTGAATCTTATGCAACATCTTGCTATAATAACAAAGCAGTTGCACCAGTGGCGGAATGGTAGACGCGCACGCTTGAGGGGCGTGTGATGCAAATCGTGGAAGTTCAAATCTTCTTTGGTGCACCATATAAAAATTCAAACTTAATCCCAGCGATTAAGTTTTTTTATGTCTAGACAGCAAAAGGTGTATAATAACAATAAAGGAGATTACGCTATGATACAAACTCACAAGCTTAATAAGCACTACGATTCCATCAAGGCAGTTAACGACGTTAGTTTTACTTTAAATCCAGGCGAAATATTGGGTTTTATCGGACCCAATGGTGCTGGTAAATCAACAACTATAAAACTCCTATTGAACCAAATATTCCCTGATAGCGGTTCTTTAACTATTCTAGGAATGGATCCTAATTCAAATGCCATCTCAATTAAAGAACAGGTGGGTTATGTTCCTAGTGAAGTTAATTTTTTTCCTAATTTTACTGTCATGAAGATCATCGAACTTGTCCTTAAAGCACATTCAATAAAGGACCATAGCTATAGTGATGAACTGTGTCATTTGTTCCAGATGGAAACAGATAAGAAGATAAAGAACTTATCACTTGGTAACAAGAAGAAAGTCGCCTTAATTTGTGCACTGGTGATAAAACCTAAAATACTGATTATGGATGAACCCACCAATGGACTTGATCCATTAGTTCAAAAGACACTATTTACCTTGCTTAAACAACTTGTAAAACAAGGTGTCAGTGTTCTTATTTCAAGCCATAACATGAGTGAAATTCAAGAACATTGTGATCGAGTTATGTTCATCAAAAAAGGGAAAATCATTAAAACTATGACCAATAAGGAATACCAACTGGCTGGTAAATACGTCAAAGCTACAGGATCAATCAAAGAACTGATCCCACTTGCTGATAAAATCTTAAAGCAAAGCGACCATTCAATTGCAATGATCTATACCGGTCCAATAGATAATCTATTGAATCTTCTAATAAAAATGGAACTCAGTGACTTGGTTATCGAAGATGTATCAATTGAGCACCAGTTCTTAGAGTATTACACTGATGAGGTGACATCATGACAAAACTACAGTTCAAACTTAATAAACACTCAATGCTAATTTGGGTAGGCTTATTAACACTTATGATTTTTGGCTTTATGTCTTTTTATCCAACTATGGCAGATCAAGGAATGCAAGATTTACTTGAAGGAATGTCAGACTCAATGTTACAAATATTAGGCTTTGATACATTCCCTGATTTCAGTAAAATCGATCAGTTCTATGGTTATATTATTCAATACATTAATATTGCTATAGTCGTATTTGCAGTTACTTTAGGTCTTAATACATACCTTAAAGAAGAGCGTGATGGCACCATTGAATTCCTCTTTAATCAACCCCTCACCCGTACACAACTTATTGTTCAGAAGCTTATAGGTAACATCTTAATTTTAGGATCTATTCTTCTTGCTGTAATTATCGTAAGTTGTATCTCTATTGCGATCTTTGTACCAACAAATGCTAACTTAAATTCAATCTTATCATCAACCATACCTGTCTTTGGTATGCTAATTCTTAGTACATTTATATTTTTATTATTAGGAACAGGTCTATCATTAATTTTATCTTCTGATTTATCAGTTACAGGAATTGCAATGGGAATCGTGTTTGTACCCTATGTATTAGGGATGATGGCACAGATGATCGAGCCTCTTAAACGATTCGAGTTAATCTCAATACTGCATACGACCATGCCAGATCGTATTTACTCTGGAACTTATAATTCTAATTCCATTATCTTATGGCTTGTACTCGCAGGAACAACATTTATATACGGTATGATTCACTTTCAAAAACGTGATATAAAATCTTAAATTATAACTAAAAATCTAAACAGTATCATGAAAAATCTTCGGGATACTGTTTTTTTCATGAATCAAAAAAAAAGGGACTTATCATCGAAATGACAAGTACCCTAGTTTGATTTTATCTTGAAAAGTTAGACTTCTTTTAATTCACTTATAAACAAGTGAGAAGAAGTTACTTTTTCTTACGTCTAAGGACAGCATTAATCCAATCAGGTGCATAGGCTGAAGTACAGCCTGGAGCAACCTTCATTTCTTTAAAAACTGCTAGTTCCTCACCTAAGTCAAGACATGTTTGAGTGTACTCTCCATGGCGGAAACCAAGTTCTGATAGCGCTCGATTCATCATCCACTGCGTCTTTTCAGGAGCAGATGCTAAACCCTCTTTACACTGAGTTAAAACATAGTGAGCAAGTTCTGGATCAATCTTCTTAGATTGTGCAATCTCATTTACAATCAAAGCCCAGTATACTTTACCTTCAAAGTCATTCGTATAGTTTTCTAATTTAGCTTTGAATTGATCATAGTCCTTAATGTTAACGAGTAATCTGAAAATCAAATCATCCAAAAGCGTTTCGATAGGTGCTTCTTCGAGCATTTTATATGCTTTATCAAGACTGATTTGTGATGGGTCTATAAGCATGACAGCTAGAAGTTGTGCATCAATGATACCACTATCCCAAAGCCCCATACCTACTTCATGATGGATTCCAATTTCTTTAGCTTTCTTTCGTAAAACACCTAAAGGAATACCTAATGTATTTTCATCAGCACCTTCCTTAATAAGTGTTTTTCTTCTTGATGGATTAGCCTCTTGGCTTAATTCATCGAGTAATGTTTGATGTGTCATCAAGTGTCCTTTCTAAGAGAAACCAAGCTTCACTTAAGTGAGGCCTTAATTCTTAATCTTCACTGAATTGTGAATTGTAGAGTTCAGCATAGAATCCTTCTTTAGCAAGTAATTCATCATGGTTACCACTCTCAACAATATCCCCTTTGTCCATAACTAAGATTAGATCAGCGTTACGGATTGTGGATAAACGGTGAGCAATGATAAATGATGTACGACCTTCCATGAGTTTATCTAGAGCTGTTTGAATCAATACTTCAGTACGTGTATCGACTGAAGATGTCGCTTCATCCAGAATTAGGATCTTAGGATCTGCCAACATGGCACGTGCAATTGTTAATAACTGCATTTGTCCTTGCGATATATTGGATGAATGTTCATTTAAAATTGTATCATAACCTTCTGAAAGGGTTCTAATAAAGTGGTCTGCCTGGGCCGCTTTAGCTGACTCAAAAACTGCTTCATCACTTGCATCCAGTTTACCATAACGAATGTTATCTAATATGGAACCTGAATATAACCAAGTGTCTTGAAGAACCATTCCGATAAGATTACGAAGTTGCTCTTTAGACATATCGGCTATATTGATGCCATCAATTGAAATAGAACCTTCATTAAGATCATAGAATCTCATTAAGAGCTTAACAATTGTAGTTTTACCAGCACCAGTAGGTCCAACAATAGCGATTTTCTGTCCTGGTTTTACTTCTGTAGAGAAATCATTAACAATGATTTTCTCTGGATCATAACCAAATGATACTTGATCGAATGTAACTGAACCTTGGATTGCTTCCTCATCAACAGTAACTGTAAATGAAGCATCCTCTTCATCTGCTTCCAGATAATCAAATACACGCTCAACAGCAGCTAGTGATTGTTGGAATGTTGAAGACAGTGAGCCAAGTTGTGCAATGGGATTCATGAATGATCTCATGTATTGGATGAATGATTGAATCTCACCAACTGAGATAACTCCACCTGATGCAAAGTATCCACCAAGAATGGAAATAATAACATAACCTAAGTTAGAGATAAATACGATCATAGGATGAGCTAAGCCAGAGAAGAATGTAGACTTCCAAGCCGATTCATAAAGATCATCGTTAGCTTCATTAAATTTCTCAATACTTTGTTCTTCACCATTAAAGGCTTTAACAATTGTATGAGCTCCATACATCTCTTCAATATGACCATTAATAACACCTAAGTTATCTTGCTGGCCTTTAAAGTGTATTTGAGATTTAGAGAAAATAAAGACCATAACTAGGAATGACACCGGTAAGATTACCAATGCTGCTAATGTCATAATCCAGTTGATTGAGAACATCATATAAAGAATACCAACAACTGTAGCAACCGATGTTAAGAGCTGAGTTAGTGATTGTGTCAGGTTGGCATCAATGACATCAATGTCATTGGATACTAGTGACAAAATATCACCTGTCGTTCTCTTATCAAAATATGATAATGGTAATTTATCAATCTTCGCGTGCATTCTCTTTCTCAATGAATAGGTTAAGTTACGAGAAATTCCCGCCATAACAAATCCTTGGATAATGGCAAAGATTAATGATAGTAGATAAATAATAAGTAAGAAGATTAATATCTTAGCAATGCGATCAAAATCTACACCACCCAAACCTTGAATCTTCAAGAGTAAACCATCAAACAGTACTGTTGTGGCTTGTCCCATAATCTTAGGTCCAATGACTGTAAATACAGTGGAACCTAAAGCAACAATCATTACAAAGATAAAGCGAATCTTATAAGGTTTTAGCAACCCTAACATATTACGAATTGATTTTTTAGAGTCTTTGACTTTGTTTACCTTATTTTGTTTCATAGTCTAACTCCTCTTGTGATAACTGTGATGATGCAATATCATAGTAGGTTGGGCATGTCTTCAAGAGTTCTCTATGAGTTCCCTGTCCAACAACTAATCCTTGATCCAATACAATGATTTGATCTGCATCGATAATTGTATTAACACGCTGGGCAACAATAATTAATGTTGCTTGTGACAATTGTTCTTTAATAGCATGTCTTAAGTTTTGATCTGTTTTAAAGTCTAAAGCTGAGAAAGAATCATCAAATACAATGATTGGTGCTTCTTTAACAAGTGCTCTAGCAATTGATAGACGTTGTCTTTGTCCACCCGAGAAGTTGGTTCCTCCCTGAGCAACAAATGATTCTAAACCTTCTTCAGTATTAAGTATGAAGTTTGATTGAGAGATGGATAGTGCGGTATTAATATCATCTTGATCAGCATCAGGACGACCATACTTCAAGTTGGATTCTACATCCCCTGATAATAAGATTCCTTTTTGAGGAATAAATCCAATTGACTCTCTTAAGTCAAATTGTTTCACTTCTCTAACATCCACTCCATTAACTTTAATAGAACCTTCTGATACATCATAGAATCGAGGGATAAGGTTAACTAGTGTTGATTTACCTGAACCTGTAGATCCAATGATAGCAGTGGTTTGTGATGGTTTTGCAGTAAAGTTAATATCTTTTAGAATATACTCATCCGCTCCATCATATTTAAATGAAACATTGTTAAACTCAACCAATCCAATTTCTTCTGGATTAAAGTTTTGTGGATTTTCTGGATCGACGATGACATTGTCACGATCTAGAATTTCTGTAATACGGTTAAGTGAAACAATGGCACGTGGTACAAAGATAAACATCATTGCAATCATTAAGAATGACATGATAATTTGCATTGTATATTGCATGAAAGCCATCATATCCCCAACTTGCATTGTAGCTGCTGATACTTGTTCTGCTCCAAACCATAATATTGCAATTGTAGTTAAGTTCATAACGAACATTAAGAGTGGCATCATGGATGACATGATTCTGTTAATGAATCGAGACAGGTTAGCCGAATCAGTATTAGACTTATCGAAACGTTCATTTTCAAATTTCTTATTACCAAATGCACGAATAACCATAACCCCATTGAGGTTCTCTCTAAATACTAGAGTTAAGCGGTCTACATATTTCTGTACAATCTTAAATTTAGGTACTGCTACTAAAGCAACAAATAAGAATAGAACCGCAATGATGGAACATGCAACAACAATAATCCACGTCAGGCTTGTTTCAGTTTGGTTGATGTAGTAAATACCACCAAGTGCCATGATTGGAGCATAGAAAAACATACGAATTCCCATAACAACCATTTGCTGAACTTGAGTAACATCATTAGTCGTACGAATAACCAGTGATGACGATGAAAACTCATTAAATTCAACACTTGAAAAACTCTCAACTTTAGAGAATATTTCATTACGTAAACGACGTGAGAAACCTGCACCAATTTTAGCGGATACATAAGACACTGATATGGCAGCAAGTGCTCCTAATAGGGTGATTGCAAGCATGCTTGCCCCTGTTTTAATAATGTAGTTAGTCTGCATTGAACTTGTCGAAATACCTTGGTCTTCATAGAGTAATTTAGCAACCATGACTCCCGTTTGTAATCGAACTGTTTCTTCCTTCATTTGAGCCTTTTCGTAAGCCTCAGTTTTATCCATCATTTCGAATAAAGGTGTTGCAGCATAGAGATCTTTAATATTGACATCTACTTCAATGGATCCCTGACCACCTTGTCCTTCAATGTCCAGTAACATTAAAGTAGTAATGGCATCAGATACCAATAAATCAACCTCTATACGATCGAGGCTTGTGTCTATTTTATAAACACCAGAGTCTAAATGATAAGCATCTTGAAACTCATTCTTTGGCGCATCAGGTAATAATGATGCAATAAATCTGTAACCATCTTCATTAAAACTTTCAGGTGAAGCATGTTCTATACCTGATTGTTGAATCCCTACGTTAACTATTGATGACATATAGTTTGGTAGTTTTAGATCTGAAAATGCCTGTACAAAGAGTAAGGCTATGGCCACAAGGGTAACCCCTATAAAGGGTTTAAAACTTTTAAATACTTTTTTCATTCAAACCTCAATTCTATTTCCTTAAAGAAAACACGCCCCAATGAGAGGCGTCTTCAATAACATATATTATATATGAACTTATTTGCTCATACAAGAATTTAACACAAGTTAACACAAACTAAGGAAGCAGTTTTTCCTTTAGTTTTTTAGCTACTTCTGGAGACACAAAAGATCTTAAATCACCATCGTATGCTGCGATTGTACGAGCCACAGAGGATGAGATATAAGAGTACTTTGGTGATGCTACTAGGAACAAAGTCTCAATCTCTTCATTAAGAACACGATTGGATGTTGCATGCTGTAGCTCATATTCATAGTCCATTACCGCTCGAATCCCACGTATCAGAACTTTACAATCGTTCTTTAGTGCAAAATCTACTGTTAAACCACTACCTGCTAATACTTTTACATTGGGAAGATGAGCAACTGATGCTTCAATCATGGCTTGACGCTCCTCAAAATTAAAGGTTCCTGATTTATCATCATTGCCCATAATAGCAACTAAAACCTCATCAAACATCTTTGCAGATCTTTCTATTAAGTCAACATGACCAATGGTAATCGGATCAAATGATCCTGGATACATAACTTTCATAAAAGCACCTCACTTAAGTCTATTATACAATAAAAAACACATCGGGAGAGATGTGTTTTTTAAAATGATAACTATACAAACAAGTTGGAGGAAATACTATGTTAGAGACTTGGTTGAGGAAAAGAGTGTATAGGTTATCAAAGGGACAAGTATTATACAAGATAGAAACTCTATCTGTAACTATAGTATACTCCCTTTCTGTAACATGTCAACACTTATTTACACTTTGTTGTAATTCTTTTCAATCTCTGAAACATTTACATTTACTTTACAAGTTCTGTAACAATTTCATTAGCCTCAATCAGCTGTTCATCGGTTGGTTCCCACTGAAAGATAATGGTCTTACGAACATCAGCTTCAATTTCTTCCATCTCTTCAATCCAGGTTGTCATCCATTCGCCATCGCCCCAATCATAAGATCCAAACATAACAACTGGCTTCCCTTTCAAGTAGGGTTTCAAATCATCAAAGAAGGGTCTAAACTCATATTCTTCAACATTTTCACCTGACATTGATGGACATCCTAAAAATAAGAAATCTGCATCCTTAACATCTTCTGCAGTAACATCACTTACAGAATTAATGTTTGCTTCACATCCAGCATCTTCCAATGCTTCAAAAATGGCATCTGCCATGATTTGGGTATTTCCCGACCCAGTCCAAAATACTACTTCAGTTTTCATATTCATCTACCTCACTTGACCTTATTATACATTAAGCATCCACTCAAACATAAAAAAAGTTAGTTTTCACTAACCTTTAATTTTATTAAACATTAAGAATTTTCTTAACTTCTTCAATAACAGCTGCACCATTCATTGTTCCATACATCTTCATATCAATAACAGATACTGGAATTCCTGGTAGTTGTTGTTGAACATTTGCTAAGTTAAATCTGATTTGTGGTCCTAGCAAGATGATATCTGCATCTGCTCCCACACTTTTTGCCTCAGAAACTGAGTGCGCTGAAATTGTCACATCGAAGCCTTGTTCTTTGGCTGATTCTTCCATTTTACGAACAAGATAACTTGTTGACATTCCTGCAGAACATAATAACACGATTTTTTTCATGATTGTTCCCCTCCTATGTATAGGCATATTATAACAATTGATAACAAAGTAGTCTAGACCACTTTATAAATCTTATAAGATTATCATTTATCTCTTCTTAGGGCGACGTCCTGAGAACTTCTCTTCAGCAAATTTTAGATCACCTAAAGGTCTTCTGAATGTTAATGGGTTGTTTTTAATCCTAAGACTAATAGAACCCTTTTCACTTTTAAAATTTGAAATATCCTTGATCATAAAGGCAGAACCTTTGAAGACCATGATCTTATCACCAAACAACATCATTTGACGTAGATGGAAATAAGTTAAAACCATCATTGCATTACCGACAATAAAGCCATAAATAATGGGCATCTTAGCTGCAGGTATTACAAACAGAGATACATTCATCAGTGTGATTAGTCCGACAACGATCAAAGACACTGGATCAAAGCGAAACTTGACTGACTTGTCGTGTTGCTTGAAGTTAGCAAGCTTGATGAGTCCTCCTAGATAAATCCCAACAATTAAAGTTCTTATTAAAATCATATAATATAGATTCATAATTTAATCTCCCCTTTTTATAAAAAAAGAGCATTAAGCTCTTATTAGAAACGTTTGTGGATATCGATAATTTCTTTAGCGATAATCTTTAAAACGTCAGCACTCATCATTTGGTCTTCTGCGTGAATTAATAGTAAGTTTAATTCAGTAGCTCCCTCTTGTGCTTCTTTTTGAATCATTTGTGCGTGAATTCTGTGACCTTCGATGAATTGTTCTTCACCTTCTGTCATTAATTGCTCAGCTCTTTCGAAGTCTCCTTCTTTACCTGCCATAATTGCTTCTACAAAACATGATCTTGCACTTCCTGTAAAAGATATCATTTGAAAACTTAGTAGTTCATTACCTTCCATGTGTATATACCTCAACTTCCATAATATATTATATCAAATTAAATAAATAATGGTAGCCCTTTAATTACCCTTCTAACCAAGTATGTTATAATGTTACAAGAAATTACGAGGAGTATTTTATGAAATTAAACTATTTAGATTTACACCATGGTATTGGGACGACCATCAGTGGTCAGGATGTATTTAATCATCGTTTCCCTGCTTATCACGATATGAACTTTACATATCTCAATGACGAGATTGATGACTTTGATTTATTCCATCTTATTAATGAAGAGAAAGAATCCAACCGCAATCACAAGAAAGATTTTGTTTCTTTCATTCTTCCAGCACACGCTTCTGATCACTATGATCTCTTTGATACTTTAAACTTTAATATTGAAGAGTGTGAAATCATGAGCCTTTCAACTAAAAATTTTAAAGCATCAGAAATGGATGGAGATTACATCATCTCATTACTAACTGAGGAAGACTTTGAAGCATGGATGGACTTAATGTTCGATGGAGCAGAAGATTCAAGTATTCCTTTCCATAAGCAAAAAAGAGACCTCTATACATTAACATTCAAGCAAAAAGGTCATGATATCTATATTGCTAAGGATAATGATAAGATTATCGGAACTCTTGTTATGCACAGACATAAAGAGTTCTATGAACTTGATGATTTCTTTGTACTTGATGAATACCAAAAAAAAGGAATCGGTTCTGCATTACAAGCTTTTGCATTCCAGGATATTGATGAGGTTGTCTTAGTATCAGATGCAAACTCACCCGCCAATGAAATCTACAAAAGACAAGGTTATAAAACAATTACTTCATTCCATATATGTAAGTTAGAATTCTAATAAAAATAAGGCATCATCTCATAATCGAGATGATGCCCTTTCTTTAGTCTGAACAAATGTTACTGCGTCTTACTATATGGAGTTCTTTATGCCCATGAGCATTATCCTTATGACGTCTGAGTTCATGCTGGTCTAGTTGGATGATGACAATTTCAGCGGTTGAACGAACAATACAACCCACCTTTGCATGTCCCCCTTTAACATTAAAGTCTTTATCAGACACAGCCATATGGATATGCATTCCCCCTTGAGAAAATGTTCCTGATAGAGATACAATTTCAAATCCACCTTCAAGTATCAATTCCGTTCTTTCATAGCCCTTACGAAAAGCGATACGAGATAGTGAACCAACACATGTAGCGACATAACCCGATTCAATATTATTCTTTTTACAGTAATGATCCATGGCAATTAATAAATCTTCACCTGGAGTCAATTTTAAAACATGTTCAATCATATTCAATCCTCCTACGATTCCAGCTTATAAAGTCCAGTTTCTTCTAAGACCATTATACACATAAAACAGGAATCAATAAATGCTTGGTCATGGGATATGGCCAATACAGCCCCCTCAAAGTCTTGAATCAACTTATAGATAACATCTACTGAGAGTGGTGATAAGTTACGGGCAGGCTCATCCAGCACCAGTATCTCAGGCTTTTCAAGGATGCATTTGAGCAATGAAAGTTTGGCTCTTTGACCACCCGATAATTGCTCAACCGGTAACCCCATTTCAAAATCTCTAAAATTTAAACCACCTAAATGACTGGTTATATTGATTAAAGTTTCTTTCTTACCATCCTGCCACAAGTTCTCTACAGCAGACTTACTGTAATCTAGGTTGAGACGATAATCTTGATGCATGATAGATGGGTTATTTTGCTTTGCTAAATCTTTAATCATTGTAGATTTACCAACACCATTACGACCTAAGATAACAATCTTGTCTGTTGAGTAAACTTCAAGATGAATATCTGAAGCCAGTAGACGATCTTTAATCATGTGACGATCACAATGATAATCCATGATTTTCTTTTGATGGATTCTCTTATCAAAAGCATAGCTTCTGATATCAATCGGTTTTTCTATCTCACGAAGATTTCCAATATCCTCTTTATCCATACGAACTTTCATGGATTTAACAGTATTCATCTTTTTCTTAAGGAGTCTTACCTTTCAAGGATTGTTTCCTTTGCTTGCTTGCAAGGTTTGAGATACTTTAGAATAAAGTTCTTTCCATTTCTCTTCTTGTTTTTTTTCTCTTTTAATTAAGTCTTATAGGTTTGGTTAGCCTGGCTAATATTAAGATTTCTTGAAACTATATAGGATTCATAATCTCCTTCATAGACTGTGACTACTGATTCAGTTTTACGTTTTACTTGTTCGAAATGAACGATCTTGTTGGCGAAGTTTTCAATCATTCTTAAATCATGACTGATCATTAAGATGGGTTTCTCCTGATTGATAAGCCATCCTTCAAGCCATAATAGAGCTTCCAAATCTAAATCATTAGTAGGCTCATCCAGAAGAAAAATATCTACTTCTTTCATGAGTAACCTTAATATTTGAATTCTTAATTGTTCTCCATTTGAAAATGAAGATAGCAGTCGATTATCATCATCCAGATCTAAACGAGGTAAGAGTTCACTAAAATGTTGTTGGAAGAGTCCATAATGATCCCAGTCTCCATCAAGAACATAGTCACTTAGACTCATCTTTTAATCATCCACCAAAAGACTTTGATGAATCATACCGAAAAAAGTATTGGGATTGGATACCTCTTTACTTATCCTTAATCCTTCTGGATAATGTCCCATCAAGGCATAAAAAAAGAAGTTTTACCATTCCCTTCATCACCAATGAGGGCAATCTTATCAATATTGTTAATACTTAAAGATACAGGAGCAACAATAGGGCGTCCTGTTTCTGTTTTTATTTCTAGTTTAGTGTGATACACGAAAAAATCCTCCTTATATTATAGTTTGAGTTGAAGAATTTTGTAATGTTCATGTTCACACCTTCTCTCTTCAAGTATTATATCAAGCACTTATAGGTCTATCTATGAAAAAGAACAAGTCTTATAAGGGCTTGTTCTTGTATTACTTAGATTAATAAATCTATTGGAAGTATTCTTTCATGGCATCTATCAGTTCAGATTCATTTGATAGAATGGCACCATTAAGCTTGATTAATCCAGTTGTATAAAGATTAACATAAGAGAACTGAGATTCTGCTATGTCACTCAGTGCAGCAATCTTTTCAGGAACCTCTGCTCCTTGTTGGCGTGAATCAGTATAAAGACCTAATATTGGAATGCCTGCTTGATAAGCAACTCCAATTTCAGATGCTACACCAGGATCGATCACCAAACCATCTAAAACAGCTACTAATAAATCTGATTCGAGTAGTGCATCAGTATCAGCTTTAGCAATCATTAATGAAGAAGCATATTGGCTCTTGTCATTAATATCACCTTGCTCTTGAGGTAAGTAAACATCAAGTTCAGTAAACTCTTTACGAATCATGTCAACTACCCATGCATTGTAACGTAATTCCATATTTGAAAATAATGGACTTGCAAAATATATTTTTTTCATCTTTTCCCCTTTAATCCATATCATGATCTTTTACTGGCATAAAGGCATAACGTGCTACGTTGATAGCATGATCACCAATACGCTCTAAGATACCTAGTATATCAACATATACAGATGATGTAACCTTACCATCGCAAACTCCTTCAGCCATACGTTGGAAATGTTTCTCTCGATATTTCTTTTCAATAAGATCCAAGTACTCTTCATCCTTAAGTAAACTCTCAAAGTCATTCATGCTACCACCTTCATAGATAGCCATGGAACGTTTGATGATATTCAGTAATAAGGAATACATGGTATTTAGATCTTCAATAGCATCAGGAGTAAACTTTTCCCTGTTTTCAAAGACTAAGGCATAGAACTCTACAATGTTTGTAGTTAAGTCACTCATGCGTTCGAAATTTTTAACAACCTCTAAGTTTTGGGTGTATGTTTCTGTAATGTGCCCTGCTGAGGAGGACTTAGCAATGGCCAGTAAGTATTGAGTGATATTAACATCCAGTGCATTAACCATCTCTTCCAATTGATCAACCACATCAGCATCTTCACTATCACGTGATGATAAGTATTGATGGGATGTCTCAATAGACTCTACGACTAAGTCTGCCATTTGTAATGTTGATTGTTGTACCAACTGCATAGCCCCTTCAGGGAAGTTATCAATTAAGTTATAGTCAAGTTCTAGTAACTTAGCTCTTTCCTTAATCTTATCCTCACCCGGAATAATGATTTTAAGTAGTTTAATAAATAGTGGAACAAATGGAATGACCAATACTGTTGATAAGATATTAAATACAAAGTGGTTTAGCCCTACTCCAAATGATAAGGTTCCCCCAATTGCAATGTTTAAGTTCTCAATGAAATGTGAATAAGGAATAATAATGAACATCATCAGTACGGCTCCTAAGATGTTATAGATGGCATGGAACCAACCTGCCCTACGAGTCGATACCGACCCACCAAAGGAAGCCAGGATCGCTGTTAGAGTTGTCCCTACGTTAGATCCAAAGACAAAGGCAGAAGCAGCAATCATGGTCATACCACCACTCTCATAAATCTTTTGCACCAGAGCAATAACCGCTGTTGATGAGTTTATGATGGCCGTCAGTATGGTACCTGCTATCAGTGCTAACCATGAAGTATTAGACATGCTTAACATGAAGTTTTCAAACCAATCAAACTCCTTCAAGAGGGCCAATCGATCCCCCATGAGTTGAAGACCCACAAAAGTTATCCCAAATGCAAAGACGATAGTACCAATATTTCTAAACTTCTTACGATTTGAGAAAGCCAATGTAATAGCCCCTACAAACATAAAGTAATATCCTAACTCTTCAACGTTTAATCCAATCATCAATGCAGTGACCGTTGTTCCCACATTGGCCCCAATGGATATACCAATTGCTTGTTCAAGTGACATCAATCCAGCTCGAACCAAAGAAATTGAAATAACAGTAGCGGCCGTTGATGATTGCATAATCGCTGTAATCACAGTCCCTACTAAAATAGCCGATATTAAGTTGCCAGTATATTTTTCAATATAGTCACGGATCTTAGGACCAGCAGCTTCTTTAAAGCCATCACCCAACATTTTAATACCGAGCATAAACAAACCAAAGCCACCTAATATGACACTGATCCCAATCTCAGAAAACACTGGATTCGTGTTTGCCATGTAAAACATAAGACACCCTCCTTTTTTAATCTAACAAAGCTTATAAATTTACTTAATTATACCACGATTATGAAATTAACATTCTATTTGTACAATAAAAAACCCTTTCGATACCGACTTATCGAAAACGGATGCAGCTAAGGGGACTGCAAGGTAAGTCGAATAGACCTACACTACTATAGTCCACGCCAAGCCAAAAAAGTTCATAGTGTAAGTCAATTCACGTCATAATTCAATTTAAGGGTTAATTTCAGGCTCTTCTACTAATAAATTTCTTTTTAAATACATTGCCAACAGAACACTTTCTTTTAAGTTTTTTCCCTTTTAAATGAGGACCTTTTAAACAAGTATCTCTTTACCTCCAAATAGCATTTTACTAAGCCAAAACACTTTAAAAATATATTTGAGGATTTTTAAAATATTTGTTGACACTCACTTAACTAAATGGTATATTATTTAGGCAGTCAAGGAAATGGGCCTGTAGCTCAGTTGGTTAGAGCGCACCCCTGATAAGGGTGAGGTCGCTGGTTCGAATCCATTCAGGCCCACCATTTTCTTTAAAAATTATACTGCACATGGGGTTTTAGCTCAGTTGGGAGAGCGCCTGCCTTGCACGCAGGAGGTCAGCGGTTCGAACCCGCTAAGCTCCACCATTTAAAAAATAACAGTCATCTTCGGATGGCTTTTTATTTGCTTTTAAGCCTCTTCATCTTTCTTTAGTGTTATACTTGATAATAATAGTGATAATTGTTATCATTTATTTATAACCAAAGGAGGATTTACACAATATGTTTGATTTTTCAGATCGAGGTAAGAAACCAGTAGTTGAAAACATCGAGGAAATGACACTTGCTAATGAGAACTACCGCACTACCATTTGGACCGGGGCTAAGTTACAAGCAACGCTTATGACAATCCAACCTGGAGATGATATTGGACTTGAAGTTCATCATGGCATCGACCAATTCATTCGCATTGAAGAAGGTAAAGGCCTATGCCAAATGGGAGAAAGTGAAGATGCACTAACTTTCGAAAAAGAAGTAGGAGATGACTTTGCAATCTTTGTTCCTGCAGACTTATGGCATAACGTTACCAATACAGGCGATATTCCTTTAAAACTATATACAATTTATGCCGGTCCTGACCATTTAGAAGGTACCGTTCACCCAACCCATCAAGATGCTCTTGATGATCCAAACGAACATTAATCGCTTAAGAAGTTTCTTAATTGAAACTTCTTTTTTTAGCATCTAATGATATTTTTACTTTAAATTTATCCCCCTCTTTTCATTACTGATATTAATAGTTTGAAGGTTGGGCATAAGCCTAGTAATAAGAATGATAACTGTTATCATATATAAAGTTAAAAGGGAGATTATCATGATTACAACTAAAAAATTAAGATTTCTGAATATATTAGAATACCCTGATTTATCCATCGATACCAAACAGATGAACTTTATAACTGGTAAAAGTGGCGTAGGTAAAAGCGCTTTTCTAAAGATGCTTAACCGCAGCAACACCGTTGAAAAAAATTCATTATTTGTTGATGGCATCGATATTAATACATACAACCCAATTGAGCTACGACAAAAGTATCTCCTTTGTGGACAAAATGTATTTTTATTTAATGGTAGCATCAATAGTAACTTTGATCAGTTCTATGAACTGCGTAACATGGATGCTCCAAGCAATGAGACTGTCCAAAGGTTCCTAACTCTTGTGGCTAGTACCTTTAATCCTAACGATAAAGTTGACTCTATGTCTGGGGGCGAACGTCAACGCATCTATCTCGCAATCTTTCTATCAATGGCACAAGAGGTTTTACTACTTGATGAACCAACATCAGCATTAGATAAAGAGACAGGACATAAAGTCATGTCAAACATCAAAGCTTACTGCCAAGAAAACAATTTAGGTTGCATTATCATCAGTCATGATGATACCTTAGCAACAGAATTTGCAGATCGCATCATTCACTTAGAAAATATTCGCCTGGAGGTGTCTCATGGATAGTTCAATTATCGAATTAAGCATTATTCAATTCGCAAGTATTTACTTACTGCTCATTCTTGTATTAGCAATTATGAAAAAAGCTAAGATTGACCAAAGTAAATTACTCTTCACTGCAAGTATTCAAATGTCAGTTCAACTTTTCTTAGCAGGACTGATATTAACCTATATATTTGAGAACCCACATCCAATCTTTGTAGCCATCTATCTGGCTAGTATGGTTACTTTCTCTACACTTCGTATTATGAAACGTAACCAACACCTCAACCCACGCTTCAAGAAGATTATCTTCTTCTCACTAGGAGGCTCTGGCTTGTCAATACTAAGCTTCTTTATCCTTGTAGTTGTTCGAACAGACATCTTTAACCCACAATATGTCATCCCTATTGGAGGTATGATTATGGGTAATGCTATGAACGGACTCAGCCTTGGAATCAAGACCTTATCTGAAACGATGAACCTTGAAAAGAACAAGATAGAAACGCTTATAAACGCCGGTATTGCCCCTAAAGACATCCTTAGACCCTTCATCAACCAGTCGATAGCAACAGCACTCCTACCGACCTTAAACAACATGTTAAACATGGGCATCATTGCATTACCAGGGATGATGACCGGTCAAATGATTTCAGGTACTTTACCATTAACAGCCATCATGTACCAAAGTGCGGTTATGATAGCAATCACTACAGGAGTTAGCTTAACCAACTTCTTTGGTCTAAACTTAGGCTCACATACGATGATCAATAGCGATCAACAAATCGAATGGGACTATCAATAAGAAGCCACTAGAAAAGATGTTCTCTACTTTAGAAAACATGCTGAATTGCAAGTTGAAGTTGGAAATTCGTTAGAAATGGCTACTTAACGAGTTATAATTAATTTGTAATAATGCAAGTTCTTGATCGAACAGATTCTTTGCAGATTTATAG
>JBGXRX010000142.1:0-6206 GCA_041811795.1 Erysipelothrix sp.
CACTGACTTCAATCCCTGTATCCTCTGGATCTGGTGGTGGTAGCTTTGGTGGCGGTGGAAGTGGTAGTTGGTAATTACCATTTGATATCGAAATCATCAGTATAACTTTTAAATTTAAGAATGAAATTCTAAGCGAGACATAAGAGTCTTGCTTTTTTATTATATTGGTGTTTAATTTACGTGTTTGATTGAGTTAATTATATTAGAGAATGCTTACTGGCAAGTACTTGTAGAATGTAGGGAAATGGTAATAGTTGTGGTAAAATACTTTTAAGGCGGTAACGTTATGAAAGTGTACTTTGAAGGATTTAAAATAAAAACAGTAATTGCAGTATTGCTAAAATTTGTTGAAGCTTGCTTTGAATTACTTTTACCATTATTAATGGTAAGTTTAATTAATGATGGCATATTGTTGGGGAACCAAAATCATGTATTTAAGATATCAATTGTGATGGTCTTGTTAACAGTATTTGGATACTTAGCATCAATCACTTGTCAGTATTATGCATCCATTATTGCTCAAAGAGTAGGTGGGCGTATTCGTCTGGATATTATGCAACACTTATTAAAAATGGACCAAGGTGTGCGCGACCAATTTGATCACTCTTCCATGGTTATTAGAACTACAACGGATGTCGATCGTGTGCAAGATATGATTGCGCGTACAATACGTCTAGCTGTTAGAGCTCCTATGATCATCATTGGTAGTGTTTTTGCTATGTACTTACTGAATCCACAGTTGAGTATGATATTACTATTATCAATACCAGTTTTTATTCTAGTAATTGCTTTGTTCATGAGTTTATCGGTTCGTTACCATAAGCGTGTTCAAACTCAATGGGATGCATTTACTTTTAAAATACGTGAGTTTTTATCGGGGGCTCGAATCATCTTTGCCTTCAATAAGAGTACTCAAGAAAAAGAAGCAATGACCAGTATGAGTAAAGAACTTGGTAAGAATCAAAGTTCTTTGTCACTCATCAATAGTATTTCAAGTCCGCTCATTGCTTTTATGATGAACGTTCTATTGATTGCTTTAGTCTATATTGGTGCGATTAAGGTTCAAGAAGGCATTATGAATTCCAGTCAGATATTGGCATTGATCAATTACTGTACTCAGATT
Organism: Erysipelothrix sp.; assembly: GCA_041811795.1. Lineage (GTDB taxonomy): Bacteria > Bacillota_I > Bacilli_A > Erysipelotrichales > Erysipelotrichaceae > Erysipelothrix. Next base: position 1,124 of record JBGXRX010000142.1, read on the forward strand.
GTATTAACACTGATCGTGTTTATGAACTTAGTAATGATTTTTTCAAAAGGATATGGTTCTTGGGGCAGGATTAAAGAAGTCCTTGAGACAGATAACGTCATGGATAAAAGTGGACATGAAACTATCGATAATCATGACTTTAACCTAGAGTTTATAGATGTTAATTTTTCTTATAGTGGAGAAAATCGACGCGTACTTAGAGATATCAACTTTAAGATGGTAAGTGGACAGACTCTAGGAATTGTAGGACTAACTGGAAGTGGGAAATCAACATTGTTGAAATTGATTATCAGAATGTATGATGCTAAAAGTGGTTCTATTGCTGTCAATGGTCGTTCCATTAAGGATTATGATATTCAAAACTTAAAATCAAAAGTTGGCTACATAGCTCAGAAACCTCAATTTTTATCTGGTAACTTGCAAGATGCGATCGCACTTGATTCTGAAGTAGATCATGAAGCCTACCTAAAAATTGCTCAAGGTGAAGATATCTTGAACAAAGGACTTGATGCTAAAGTGGAACGCAATGCCAACAATTTTTCAGGTGGACAGCGCCAACGTATTAGCATTGCAAGACAGTTTGCCAAAAAACCTAATATTCTTCTATTTGATGATTCTTTCTCTGCTCTAGACACAATTACAGATAAATCGCTTCGTATGGCTCTGGATGAGGTTGATGGTAAATTATCTAAAGTGATTGTTTCTCAGAGAACTTCTACTATTCTAAATGCGGATAATATATTAGTCATGGATAATGGACGTATTTCAGCACAAGGAAACCATCAAGAGCTCCTTGAAATGAGTGACCTTTACAGAAAGATTCATACACTAAGTAATCATGAGGTGGTTTATGACTAAATTTAAAATTTATATAGTGCTTGCTTTAGTGTCTTCTTTAATTGCAAGTATCTGTTTAATTGCCACACCCTATTATCTAGGTAGAGCAATTGATTTTATGGGGGTTGATCTCAAGTTAGTTGTTTCTACACTTCTCGTTGGATTAGCACTCTATGGACTAAATGGGATCATGATGATGGTGACTCATTTCACGTCTCAGAAGGCTGGAATTGTTTATACTGAAAAGTTAAGAAATGATTTACTTGCTAGATTAGAGAAAGTATCAATAGCATATCTTGATACAACATCTCACGGTTATATTATCAGTGTTTTCTCAACCGACTCTCAACTTTTTCAAGAAGGTTTAGTACAGTTAATCACGCAAGGTTTCCAAGGTATATTTACGGTAGTTATTGCTGCAATCTTCATGTTTCAGATTGATGTATCCTTAACTTTAATTGTCTTTATATCAATACCGATTATGATGCTGACATCATATTTTGTTAATATTAGAGCTTCGAAGTTATTCCAAGTGCAACAGAATTTAAATGCTAAATTAAATGATACTGTTACTCAGATGTTAGAAAATGAAGAACTTATCTTTACCAATGCTTATGAAGACTATGCACTTGATCGATTTGCTCAAGATAATGATGCATTAAACAAGATGGCTGAGAAAGCTCAATTTATGGGAGCTCTCATCAATCCAACAACAAGACTTGTCAACAATATATCTTATATGTTGATTGGATTGTTAGGTAGTTTTGTAATTCAAAGAAAAGGTATATCAATAGGGGTGTTGACGAGTTTTATTTCTTACTCGGTCATGTTCTCTAAGCCGCTCAATGAGTTATCATCAGTATTTGGTGATATTACATTAGGTAGAGTAGCTTATCAGCGAATTCTAAAGTTGTTAGCAATACCTTTACAAAAAGATAATGATAATGACCTTGTGATGGAAGGAAATACCATCACAATGAAAGATGTTTATTTCTCCTATAATGACTCAATTCCAGCTATTGAAGGACTTAATTTAAATATTCAACCTTTATCTAAGGTTGCAATTGTAGGTCCTACAGGTAGTGGTAAGAGTACGCTCATTAATCTATTGCTTAGATTTTATGATATCAATTCGGGAGAGTTGAAGATTGATGGAAATGATGTGTCACAGATATCAAGAGCATCCATCCGACAATTAATGGGGGTTGTTCTCCAAGAACCGTGGTTGTTTAAAGGATCAATTTTAGACAATCTTAAGTATGGTAATCCGGAAGCGAGTCTTGAAGATATACGTTTTATCTGTGCTGAGGTAGGGTGTTTAGATTACATTGAAGACCTAGATCAAGGCTTTAATGCTATTGTTGGTCAGGTTAATATGAGCCAAGGACAAAAGCAGATGCTTACAATCGTGCGTGCCCTAATTACACAAGCGCCCATTCTACTACTTGATGAAGCGACATCCAATATTGATATTGTGTCAGAGAAACTCATTCAACAAACACTAACTCAAATCATGAAAACTCACACTTCTTTCTTCGTTGCACATCGCCTACAAACCGTTATTGATTCAGATGTCATTCTGGTCATGAAGGAAGGAAGATTGGTTGAAAGTGGAAATCATGAGACTTTAATGGCTCAAAAAGGCTTTTACGAGCAACTTTACAAAGCCCAATACTAGATTATGGGGGCTTTAGTGAAAACTAAGATATGAGTAGAAGTAAGAATATTTATGATATAATTATTAAAGAATTAGGAGGTCACTATGCCACAACCTTTATTTACAATTAATTCAATTCTTCGTGCATTGAAAGTCATTATTGATTTTTCTATTATATGGTTGGCCGTATATTATGTATTAAAAATTGTTAGAAACAACTCACGTACTGTTCAAATTTTCAAGGGTATTATCCTGATTATTGCAGTATGGTATTTATCACGAATCATGGGCTTTATGACACTGAAGGCTTTATTAGACTTTGTTGTTAATAACTCATTCTTGGTCTTGATTATTATCTTTGCTCCAGAAATTCGAGGAATGCTGGAACGACTGGGGAAAACCTCAGTTTTTACTCCGATACATTCACTCACTGCGAATCAGAAAGAGAATTTAGTGGATCAGCTTGTGAGCGCAGTTGACCACTTAGCGAAAACAAAAACAGGTGCTCTTATATCATTAGAACAAGGTTCATCCTTATCTGATTATATTAAAACGGGTACACCGATCAACTCAATCGTTACTGAGGAACTTCTATCTTCAATATTTGTTCCTTCAACACCGCTACATGATGGTGCAGTAATTATTCAAGGGGATCGCATTGCATGTGCATCAGCATACTTTCCGCCAACCAGTTTTGATATGCCTTCATCTTATGGAGCGCGGCATCGTGCAGCAATCGGGATCTCGGAAATATCAGATTCAATTACCATTGTTGTATCAGAAGAAACAGGCCGTATTTCAATAGCAGAAGCTGGTAAATTACGAGAAGTTGATGTTAATGGATTAAGAGAATTCTTAAATCAATTAATTACTAATACTGAGAGTCATGTTTCAGAAGCCATTGGAACACGTAAAACACGTAGACTTTCATTATCACGCTTGGGATCTGCTTCAACTCCAATCAAAATTGAGAAGTTAGAAGAAAGTCCATTTGAAAAAGAAGAAGAGAAAGATTCTAAATTTAAATCTATCTTCAATCGAAAAGACAAGACCCCAAAAGTGGATCCAGGCAAAGAAACTAAAGAAGACAAACCTTTAGTATCTAAAGTCTCACAGGAAAAAGACATCCTAGATGATGACATCTTTTCCAGTGAAGTAGTGGATGGAGGTGATAACAGTGAAGAAGCCTAAAGATCATAACGAAGTTGAGGACAAAGTAGAATTAGCTCAACTGATTGCTGATAAAAGCAAAAGATTATCCAAACGCTATGAAGCTGTTGGATCTCATATCGAAAGATTCTTTAAATGGTTAAGTGCAATATTTGATCGTGTCTTGTTTGATCCTAAACACGGACTGTTTGTATCATTTGCAATTACACTCTTAGTATTCCTTGCCTTTAACCAAGGTGGTGCATCAGTCACCAACGCTCGATCTCATGAGATTGATAAAGTTAAAGTTAATGTAAATTACAACTCAGAAATATTTGAAGTTTCTGGTTATGATGAATTTGTATCACTGACCTTAGTTGGTGATTACTCCGATATTTCTATGGTGAACCCGCAAGGTGATTTTACTGTTGAATTGGATTTAAGAGGTTATGGTCGGGGTACACATCAAGTTAAATATAAAGTTAACAGTATATCCAATCGTTTACGTGCTCATATTAATCCTGGTACTGCTACCGTAACAATCGCAACCAAAGAAGCGAAAGTTGTACAGTTAAGCCATGATTTCATTAATCTAGATAAATTGGGTTCTCAGTATGTACTGGGTGATCCTAAACTAAGTCAAAGAGATGTTACGATTCGAGCTTCTAAACAAGGGCTTGAAGAAGTTGCCTTCGTACGTGCTTTAATTGATGTTGCTGGTAAGACAGAATCATTTACAAGTGAAGCATCAGTTGTTGCATATAATGCTATAGGTGAAATGCTCAACAATGTTGATATTATTCCATCAACGGTAGATGTTGAAGTAGAAATCTCATCACCCAATAAGACAGTACCTATAAAACCGGTATTTGAGGGTGTGCTACCAGATAATCAAGCAGTTTCAACATTGTCTATGAACCACGAAGCCATGACGATTTATGGTCCGCAAAGTGTCTTGGATAAGATTGATGAAATTGTATTCCCAATCAAAGCTTCAGAAGTTGCAGATGATATCTCATTTGTACAAAATATCGTGCTTCCATCAGGAGTTAGACATGGTACTGTATCTAAAGTTTCTGTAGATATTAAACTGGATCAAGGGACATCTAAGTCTTTCAAAGTGCCAATTAATTATCTATACAACGTAAATCATTTATCTGTTGCACTAACAGATAAAGAAGAACCGTTTACTACCATTGAGGTATTTGGAACAGAAGAGAACTTAGCAGATGATAAGTTCTTATTAGATCGTGCATTAGTTTATATTGATCTTAGAAATGCAGAAGTAGGGGATGCTCAGAAGTTTACATTATTTGTAGATTATGTTGACCCGAAGAGTTATTTATACAGAATTAAAACAGACGATGAATCTGTCTTATTTAATATTATTAAACAGTAGTGACTTAGGAAGGGGTTTTGTAATGGGTAAATATTTTGGAA
>JBGXRX010000143.1:0-2819 GCA_041811795.1 Erysipelothrix sp.
AGTGGTCCAATAAACATTTCATACACACGTAGTGAGTCAGCACCATGACTGAGCACGATATCATCTGGGTTAACAACGTTTCCACGAGATTTACTCATCTTCTCGTTGTTCTCACCAAGAATCATTCCTTGGTGGAATAATTTAGAGAATGGCTCTTTTGTTGGAACTGCTCCAATATCATAAAGCACTTTATGCCAGAATCGAGCATAGAGTAAGTGAAGTACAGCATGTTCTGCCCCACCCACATAAAGATCAACTGGTAACCAGTGATTCATCAGGTCCATATCTGCTAATGCATCATCATTGTGTGGATCTAGATAACGTAGATAGTACCAGCAGGACCCAGCCCACTGAGGCATCGTGTTAGTTTCTCTAACTCCTGTTTGCCCATCAGCAAAAGTAACATTCAACCAATCCCCTGCATGTGACAGTGGTGATTTACCATCAGCTGCTGGTTTATAGTTTTCTACTTCTGGTAATTCTAATGGTAACTCATCGATATCGATAGTACGCATAGAACCATCTTCCATATGAACAACTGGAATTGGTTCTCCCCAATAACGTTGTCTTGAGAATAACCAGTCTCGTAATTTATAAGTCACTTTATATTCCCCAATACCTTTTTCAACAAGCCAATCGTTCATTACTTTGATGGCTTCTTCTTTACCTAATCCATCTAGGAAATCCGAGTTGATGTGTTTTCCTTCACCTGTATAAGGTAAGCTATCGCCACCCTCAACAACTGGTATAATCTCTAAATTATATTTCTCTGCAAATTCAAAGTCACGCTCATCATGTGCAGGAACAGCCATAATAGCCCCAGTTCCATATGAAGCTAGAACATAATCAGCAATATAAATAGGAATTGATTTACCATTAACTGGGTTAATAGCATAAGCTCCTGTAAATACTCCTGTTTTCTCTTTGTTGAGTTCTGTTCTTTCAAGATCTGACTTAGAAGCAATAGCAGTTAAGTAGTTTTCAACTTCTTCTTTTTTATCATCTGTAACAATTTGGCTTACAAATGGATGTTCTGGTGCTAATACTGAATAGGTTGCTCCAAATAAAGTATCTGCACGAGTGGTAAATACTGTGAATTCTAGATCGTGCTCTTCAATCTTAAAGACAACGTTAGATCCAATTGATTTACCTATCCAGTTGATTTGCATTTCTTTTGTTGATGCTGGCCAATCTACCAATTCTAGATCTTCTAATAGACGTTCTGCATATTCTGTAATCTTTAAGACCCACTGTCTCATTGGTACACGAATAACATCAAAACCACCCACTTCACTCTTACCGTTAATAACCTCTTCATTAGCTAAAACAGTTCCAAGTTCTGGACAGAAGTTAACTGGCTTCTCATCGATATAAGCAAGTCCTTGATCATACAATTTAGTGAAGATCCACTGTGTCCATTTATAGTATGAAGGATCCGTTGTTGAAAGCTCACGGTCCCAGTCATAAGATAATCCTAGTGACTTAATTTGACGTGTAAAGTTTTTAATATTTAACTTTGTAAATTCATCAGGATGGTTTCCTGTTTTCAGTGCAAATTGCTCTGCAGGTAAACCAAATGCATCCCAACCAATTGGGTGAAGTACATTAAAGCCCTGGCTACGTTTATAACGTGCAATAACATCAGTCGCTGTATAGCCACGTGGATGCCCTACATGAAGCCCATCACCTGATGGGTAAGGGAACATATCTAAAACGTAGTACTTTGGTTTAGAGAAGTCATGTGTATCGGTCTTAAAAGTCTTATTTTCGTCCCAATAAGCTTGCCATTTCTTCTCAATTTTCATGTGATTATACATAAAATCACTCCTTTTCCATAAAAAAAAGTACCATCAAGGGCGAAAGAATTTTCGCGGTACCACCTCTTTTATAACTTTATTCTCTGTAACGTAAGAAAGACGTAAATCCCTAATCATTCAGGACTTATGCTTGAAAGTGAGTTCTATAGGTATACATACTGATTCACACCAACCATCAGCTCTCTTCATTGCTTTTCCTATATAATAATCTTTCGCACTGCATATGAATATATTTTAACATGATTGCAAAGCTTAGGCAATCAATTCTACCAAATCACAAATTCATCATAAATCTTAGTCTATGATAATCCCCATTGATTCAATTAAATTCAATGCTTGGTGTGCCGATAGTTTCAATCCTTTAATAAGGTTGGGTGAGTAGGTAATGTTTGTAAACTGACAAGAAGATAAATCAATACCTTTCATGATGGTATCTTGAAATGAGATCCCTTCTATTGAACATTCATTAAAAGAAACTCTTTTATGCTTCACTTCTAGGAAGGTAGCATCTTGTAACATACTTGAATTGTAAGACACATGTTCTTGCTTGGATGATGATAGATTTACCATTCTCATCATGCAGCCTTGAAAGCGAACATCTTTAATCATAGTTCTATATAAAGAGGTATTCAGAAACTTGGATTGATTAAACTCTACATTAACAAAATAGGAATCATCAAACTCTATATTTGAAAAATCACAATTATGAAATGTGGTATTGATCATTTCTGATCGATTGCAGTAATCTGCTTGGAACTGACATGAGTGAAATTGCATATCATGAAAGCGAAAAGGTTCATCACCTGCAACAATAATACAGTCTTTATACACCTTCCCTGACTCAAGTTCTTCACTATAGATAGTTAAATTTTCTACCATTCTATCAACCTCCATATCTTTAGGAATTATATCACAATTCTTTCATCCCCAAAGAGCAATTCCTAGTGTATTTCGAGTCATCCTACTATATAATTAGCAATAGAAGGAGATTTTATTATGAAA
>JBGXRX010000144.1:0-17306 GCA_041811795.1 Erysipelothrix sp.
ATCTGCATGAAAATTGATGACTCTTTCGTATTATAAAGTTAGGAGTATATTACTTCTGACTTATCTTTATCATTATCCGATATTGATATAGAATATAAGTAGGAACTTCACAATCAGTGTGGCGTAAAGCTACGATGACTTGAATGGGTGTGATTCCTACAGATTACTTAAGTCGGGAGTATTTGCTCTCGGCTTTTCTCGTCTAGGCATAGACGGACTGCCTGGGGAATATGGACGTGATGTCTTTTGAGATAATATTCTCGCTAAAAAAAATGTTCGAATTTCTTCACTCGATCTAAACTTGTTTAAAACTAATTAGGGTATTGAACTTGTGTTCATGATCCCTGTATCAAACACGAAAATAGGACGAAAGAGTTGAAAGAGACCTCAATGCAGCGTATGCACAATGAAAGGAGAGAATAGAAATGAAAGATTTAAAATGTATTACCTTGGATGTGTCAAAAGATAGCAGTCATATCCAAGCGTTTGATTCTGACTTGTTGAAGCTATCAAAAGTTAAGGTTATTGAGCACACACTGGAAGGTTTTTTTTTATCCAAAATATAAAATTCTGGCGTTAGTAATTTCTCACCAACACCAGAATGTGTAGAACCTTAAAGCCTAACTCAAACTTGAGTTGGGTTTTAATTTTGTTAAACATAAAAAAACCAAAATGAGTTGAGGGTCATTTTGGTTAAAAGGAATTACTATGGTTAATGTGTACACCTACCAAGATCTTGATAACTTAAGGAGGTTATACTGTTTGGATAAACAGGATATTGATCTTGGTGGTTAATATTTAACCCATTAGTGTACGTTTAAATCTATTATAATATTGATTTTAAGAATTCAGAAATTTCTTCATCTTGAGACGAAGCGAAGAAAAGCTTTTTAAATTCTGGGTAATCAATAGTAGATTTTAGGAAATCTTGATCGATATCTTTCAAGACATCAATCAGTGGGCGGTGAATAACACCTTTAAGATCAGTTAAGATCTTACGGTTACGTTGGATAGGAACTTTACGTTCTTCAGGATATCCAGCACCGTGTTCTTCTGAGAATAATGTGTCGAACACATAGTCTAAGTTAAGTTCTGCGCCCCAACCGAAGTTTTGAGCAAAAGGCATTGATATACAGTTACCTGCGTTTACTTGCCCGAATAAGAATGCATCTAGTGGATCTGTAACATGTCCGCAGAACACATTTGGAAATGCGTTAGCTGCAATCATGGCACCTTGTCCAGTACCGCATCCTGTAACCACAAAGTCAACTGCTTTTGTGGTTAGTAGAATAGAAGCAAGGAGTCCAACTTGAACATAAGTTAATTGGTGTTCTTGCTCTGCGTTGTACATACCATAATTTACAACAGTATGATTTTTCTTTTGTGCAGAATTATTCAATGAATTATATATAATTGAATTTTTTGCCGCCTGTGAATTTTCGTTAATTAATGCTATTTTCATTTTTTTTACCTCTTTCTTAGATCGCGCTTACAGAAATCTATTTGTTATGGGGATTAATTTATTACTATTTAGGTTGTTTACCGATGTATGCTAAGATTCCGCCATCTACATAAAGTACATGACCATTTACGAAGTCAGATGCTTTTGATGCTAGGAAAACAGTAGGTCCCATAAGGTCCTCAGGTGTTCCCCAACGTGCTGCTGGAGTTTTAGCTATGATAAAGTCGTTGAACGGGTGGCCGTCAACACGGATTGGAGCTGTTTGAGGTGTCTCAATATATCCAGGTCCGATACCATTACATTGGATGTTGTATTCACCATATTCTGATGCAATGTTACGAGTTAACATTTTTAGTCCACCTTTAGCAGCAGCATAAGCTGATACAGTTTCGCGTCCTAATTCACTCATCATTGAACAAATGTTAATTATTTTACCTTCATTTCTTTCCATCATTGAAGGAAGTACCGCTTTGGCCATAATGAATGGTCCTGTTAGGTCAATATCAATAACTTGTCTCCAATCTTTTGCACTCATTTCATGCATTGGAATTCTTTTAATAATTCCCGCGTTGTTAACAAGAATATCTACTTTACCAACTTCTTTTTCGACTTGAGCGATAAAAGTTACAACTGCATCTTCATCTGTAACATCACATACATAACCGTGTGCTTTAACACCGATCTCTTTATAAGCTTCAAGTCCTTTATCAACTAGTTCTTGGTTGATATCATTAAATACTACTGTTGCTCCAGCCTCAGCAAAGCCTTGTGCTAGTGCAAATCCAATTCCATAAGATGCTCCTGTTACTAGAGCAATTTTTCCGTTTAATTGAAAATCTTCCATTTTAAATGAGTTCATATCTTCGTCCTATCGTTTTACTCGACCAGAGCCATCACCCTGTGCCAATGCTGTTACTTCTGCTACTGAAACTCTGTTAAAGTCACCTTCAACTGTGTGTTTTAAACAACTTGCTGCTACTGCAAATTCGATTGCGTCTTGATTGCTATATCCATTTAGCAATGAATAGATTAATCCAGCACCGAAACTATCACCACCACCTACACGATCTACAATATGAACATCATAGACCTTAGAGAAGTGTGCTTTACCATCTTTATAGAGCATTGCTGACCATTTATTGTCGTTTGCTGTGATGGATTCACGAAGTGTGATTGCTACTGTTTCAAAACCAAATTTTTCAACCATTTGTTCTGCAACACTAATGTATCCGTCATGATTAATTTCACCTTGTGCAACATCAGTACCTTTTGAAGTAATTTGGAAAACATCTGCAGAATCTTCTTCGTTAGCTACAACTAAGTCGATGTAAGGAGCAAGACCGCTCATGGTTTCATTAGCTTCTGCCTTAGTCCAAAGATTATTTCTATAGTTGAGGTCACAAGATACTTTAACACCTTGTTTTTTTGCTTCTTTTATTGCTGTAAGTGTTATATCCGCTACACCTTTACCTAGAGCTGGGGTAATACCTGTAAAGTGGAACCAGTCGACACCCTTAAAAATATTTTCCCAATCAAAGTCTTCAGGACTTGCGGTTGCAATTGAAGAGTGAGCTCGGTCATAAATTACCTTACTTGCTCGTTGTGAAGCACCTTTTTCAAGGAAATAAATACCAACACGTTCTCCACCTCGAGCTACGTGATCAATATTGACTCCATATTTTCTTAGTTCATTCACACCGGCTTGTCCAATTTCATTGGTAGGTAGTTTAGATACAAATCCTGCATCCATACCGAAGTTCGCAAGTGAGATTGCAACGTTAGCCTCTCCACCACCATAGGTAGCTTGGTAATCATTTGCTTGAGAGAATCTCAAGTAACCGTGTGGTGCTAGACGTAACATCAATTCACCAAAAGTAAGTACTTTCATAATTTCCTCCTATTTTTGTTTAATAATTACTGAATTTTTTGAATCACTAATTGAGAAAGATGTTGAATCGATATGCTTTACATCATAACTCTTAGCAAACTGATAGGCAGCCGCTTCTATATAAGGTGTTTCAAAAACTAAAGTCTGTTCATTTGAACTTGTAAATTCATACGAAACAAGATGATTTAATTCTTCAAGGAATGAATCATCGTTGGATTTATTTAATGTTGCTTCTACTAGTTTTAAATCTAGTAATGCTTGAATTGCTGATTTTGAAAGATCTTCAATTACTTGCCATTCATGATTTTCAATCTTATCTTGAGGCAACATGAAGCTTCCGCCAACTGCCACAACATTTTTAAGACCTAAGTAGTCATGCATATTGTTTTTGTTAATTCCACCTGATGGCATGACACGTACATGAGCATAAGGACCAGATATATCTTTTAGGAATTGTGGCCCACCACTTGTAGCAGCAGGGAAGAACTTTACGTTCTTAATTCCATATGATAATGCAGTCTCAATTTCTGATGGAGTCTGTATTCCAGGCAATGCTAACACCTTATTGTCTACACACCATTGAACTACTTCATGGTTGAATCCTGGTGTTACGATAAAATTTGCTCCTGCTGCAACGGCATCAGCCGCTTGTTGTGCAGTGGATACTGTACCAGCTCCTAAAAGAATTTCAGGATTGGATTTAGATATAGCTTTTATTGCTGAAATGGCATGTTCACTTCTGAATGTGATTTCCATAATATCAATTCCACCTTTTGATAAAGCTTGCGCTAATGGGATGGATTGTGATTCATCGGTAATCTTTACAACTGGAACAATACCAATATTCTCAACTCTTTTTAATATAGTTTCCATATGAACCTTTCTCTTGCTAATTTATTAAGCAACTTAAGTATATTTTAGTAAACCGGTTTTGTCAACCAGTTTACCAAAGGTTACGAATTGACTGGTTTTTTCCGTTGGAATTAGTATTTAAATGCAAAAAGATTACTAAAAAGTACAACAAAATACATGAAAACCCTTACTTTTCGACTTGAAAAGCATTGACATGTGCCAAATGTTGGCATATAATCGATTTGTAAGTAAACTAGTTTAGTTGATGAAGGAGGCAGTTTTGTTAGAATTCAAAAAAGTTACGATTGAAGATATTCTAAAGAGAGAATACTTCGAAAAGACAGAGAAATTAAGTAAACAAGAAGTTATTGAAGCTATTGAGTCTGCTATTAAACAAGTAGATCTTAATATGGATTATTTCGGTACCAAATTCCCTTGGTCCGCTACTAAAGATGATAAATACCCTATCATTGAAAATATTGAGTGGACGGATGGGTTCTGGACCGGTCTTCTATGGTTAGCATACGAATATACCAAAGATGACAAATATAAATCATTAGCAATGGAAAATGTTAAATCATTTAATCACCGTATTGTAAACAACATTGAAGTTGACCACCATGATCTTGGATTTCTATATTCCTTATCATGTGTATCAGCTTATAAACTTACAGGTGATGAGTTTGCTAAAGAGACAGCTTTATTAGCAGCTGATAAATTGATGACACGTTGGCAGGAAAAAGGACAATTCATCCAATCTTGGGGAGAATATAACAATCCTGAACATTACCGTTTCATCATAGATTGCTTGTTAAACATTCCATTACTATATTGGGCAAGTGAAGTCACAGGTAATCAAAAGTATCATGAAATGGCGGAGAAACACTTCGAAACGAATAACAAATTTGTTGTACGTGATGATGCAAGCGCTTATCACACATTCTATATGGATCAAGAAACTGGTGAACCACTTCGTGGAGCAACGCATCAAGGTTTCAATGATGATTCTTCGTGGGCTCGCGGGCAATCATGGGGAGTTTATGGTATTCCATTAAACGTTCATTATACACACAACAAAGAAGTTATCCCTTTATATAAAGGAATGACTAATTATTTCTTAAACAGACTGCCTCTGGATGACGTTCCTTTCTGGGATCTCATTTTCACGGATGGCGATGATCAATCTCGAGATTCCTCTGCTGGAGCAATTGCAGTATGCGGTATGTTAGAGATGAATAAGTATCTTGATGAAGATGATCAGGATATTAAAGTTTACGAAGGAGCATCCCATGCAATTCTTAAATCTTTAATTAAGAATTATACAAAGAAAGATCAAACTCCTGGCGATGCCATACTAGAGCATGGTGTTTATTCATGGCACTCTGGGAAAGGTGTTGACCAAGGGAATATTTGGGGAGACTATTATTACCTAGAAGCCCTAATGAGACTTTATAAAGATTGGGAATTATATTGGTAGGAAGAGGAAAAATATGTCACAACCAAATATTGTAGCAGTTCGAATTGATGAAAGACTAGTTCATGGACAAGGTCAGTTATGGATCCAACATTTAGGAGTAAATACAGTAATCGTAGCAAATGATAAAGCTTCTAATGATGTCATGGCTCAAACATTAATGTCTACTGTTGTATCAAAAAATGTAAGAATGCGATTCTTTACTTTAGAAAAAACAATCGCAGTAATTCATAAAGCAGCACCAGAGCAAAAAATCTTTATCATCGTAGATTCATGTAAAGATTTACAGACTCTTGTAGAAGGTGGAGTTCCAATTAAAGAAGTAAATATTGGAAATATACACATGGCTGAAGGAAAAGAAAAAGTTTCACGTTCAATTTTTATTGGACCTGAAGACAAAGAAGCATTAAAAGTTTGTGTTGAGCAGTACAATGTCGAATTTAATACTATGACAACACCACGAGGCGATGATGGTGCAGCACTAGTTGATATTCGTAAATACCTATAGGCTTTAAGCAATGTAAATAAGTAGTTAATCATAAAGGAGAAAAAATGATGGAAATTACACTTATTCAAGCGGTCCTAATTGGTTTATGGACAGCTTTCTGTTACAGCGGTATGTTATGGGGAATCTTCTCAAACAGATCACTTGTATTAGCATTTGGAGTTGGGGTTGTATTAAACGACATCCCTACAGCATTAGCAATGGGGGCTATCTCTGAGTTAGCTTTCATGGGATTTGGTGTTGGAGCTGGTGGTACAGTGCCACCAAACCCGATTGGTCCTGGTATTATTGGTACATTGATGGCAATTACAATGCCAGAGGTAACTCCTGAAGTTGCACTATCACTTTCAATTCCATTCGCAATTGCAATCCAATTCATTCAAACATTTATCTATACTGTTCAATCCGGTGCTCCTGCATCAGCAACAAAAGCGTTAGCTGAGTTAAACTTTAAGAAGTTTAAAATTTCGATTAACGTAACTATTGTGTTATTTGCTATTACTGGGTTCCTACTAGGATTCCTAGGTGCATACTCAATGGACTTCTTACAAAAATTAGTAGCTCTTGTACCTACAGATTTAATCAAAGGATTAAACGTAGCGGGGGGAATGCTACCAGCAATCGGTTTCGGAATGATTTTATCAGTAATGATCAAAAAAGAATTCGTACCATTCGTAATTTTAGGTTATGTTCTAGCAGCATACTTGCAATTACCTGTAATTGGTATCGCATTAGTTGCTTCAATTTTTGCAATTAAGCAATATAACGAAGCATCAAATCCACAATTAGCAACAGCTGGGGAGGCAGACAACGATGACTGGATCTAACAAACTAACTAAAAAAGATATTAACAGAACAATTAGGCGTTCATACATGCTACAGAACGGTTTTAACTATTCAAACTACCAAGGTTTAGGATATGCAAACGTTATGTACCCAGCACTAAGAAAAATCTATACTGATGATAAAGAGTTTGCTGAGAACTTAGCGCAAAATACTTCATTCTATAACACTAACCCTCAATTATTACCATTCATCACTTCAATTCACTTGGTAATGGCTGACAACGGTTTACCATTTGAAGAGATTAACGGTATTAAGATGGCTTTAATGGGACCATTGGCGGGTATTGGTGATTCATTGTCACAATTCGCGCTTGCACCATTATTCTCAACTATTTTTGCTTCTTTAGCATTAGAAGGAGTTACAATTGCTCCAGTTCTATTCCTACTAGCGATTAATGCTGTATTATTCTCTATTCGTTATGGATTGGGAAGCTATGGTTACAAATTGGGTACAAGTATTATTTCTACTCTAAGTGATCAAATGTCTAAGATTTCAAGTGCTGCAAATATTATTGGGGTTACAGTAATCTCAGGATTAGCAGCGACATTTGTTAAAATGAAAGTTAATATTTCATTTGCTGCTGGTGAACTTGCAGAGACAGGTGGACAATCAACTGTTAACATTCAGGCTCTACTTGATAAAGTAGCTCCAGCACTTCTACCAATACTTTATACATTCTTAATGTACTACCTAATTAAGAAGAAATCATGGAATACTTACTACTTAGTTATTCTAACCATCATTATTGGTGTTGCACTAAGTTATTTAGGAATTCTTGCTTAAGAAGATATAAAGACACGTAGGAATACGTGTCTTTTTTCACTGAGAGGAGAAATATGAAACGATTTATTAGTAATTTTACTGGCGATTATAAGCATAATAATTTAATAAGAACCAGATTGGATTTAGTTCAGATAAGAGATCACGCCGATGAGCTATTTAATTACCAGTTTTCCTTTATTAGGCCATGGGATATGGAATCTTGTAGAATATCTTACGATAATTCTAAATTAGATTGGAATTTAGTTGCTAATGGGGATGAAGAATGGACTTTTATGCTTAATCGTTTTGATTATCTTCAGTCTGTAGTTTTAACATACATAAAAACAGGAAGAGAAGAATATAGAGATTGGGTTATTAACCTGATTTTGGATTGGATAGAAAAGCACCCCGTTATCCTGCCTGGTCTTTCTACTCGTACATTAGATACTGCTATACGTATTGATGCTTGGATACATGCTATAGAAATAATCTCCAACGAATCAGCAACTCCAAATGATTTTTTAGAAAAAGTCGGAAATAGTATTTTACTACAAATGCAATATTTAAAAGATAATTATCTACCTAAATATACACTGAGTAATTGGGGTTCTATTCAGACTATGGTAATTATTAGAACTTTACCACTTTTTTATGATAATTATGAAGACTTAGAATTGTACCAGTGGGCTTTACAAGAGTTTCGACATCAGATCCAAATCCAGGTATATGATGATGGGTTGTTTTGGGAGCAATCTACTATGTACCATGTTGAGTTTCTTAAAAACTTAATTAAGTTGCCCAATGATGTACTTACTGCTTTTGATAAAGAAGTTATAAGAAAAATGTCTTTGGGATTAGCACATCTATCTACTTCTGCGCTCATTACCGAGGCATTCGGGGATTCGGATCGTACTCATATCCAAGATATTCTCTCATATGCATCCGTTGTTCTATGTGATCCATCTCTTAAACCTGATAATGAACTTGTTATGGATTCTGAAAGGTTGTATGAAATGTCAAAATGGGATATACAAAAGTATGAAGCAATGACTTCTACCTTTAGCCCTGCATTATACTTTGATGGATTTGATTCTGGAATGCATACAATTCGTTCTTCTTGGAAAAAGGATGGTAATTTTCTACTCTACACTAATGGTTCACTAGGGAGTGGCCATGGCCATGCTGATAATCAGCATCTTAGTTTATATCATAATGGTAAGGCGGTATTGGTAGATGGTGGACGTTACAGCTATCGTGAAGACTTAGAACTACGTAAGGCTCTAAAGTCACAATCGCACCATAATGGGCTTATAGTAGACGATTATGAGAGTGCCAAACCTTCAGGGTCTTGGACCTTTGATAATTTTCATCATGTATTAAAAAACTATGCGAATCACAAGGGTGAGTTTCATTTTATTCAAGGAACAACATATGACGAAAGAGGCTTAATTCATACCCGAAAAATTTTACATAATAATGAAGGGTTAACACTACTTGTTGATAATATTTTCTTAGAAGGAAACCACGGTGCTACATTAAACTTTAATCTTGATGACAAGATAGTTCCTCAATTAAAAGGTAGTGAAGTAAATCTCGATGAAGTAAAACTGGTAGTCGATCCCCAGGTAAACATTGAGATAAAAGATTCATCGCAATCCGTTCTCTATAATCAAGTCAGTCAAAACAAGAGGGTTGTAGCCAAGTTTAAGTTTGAAGAACGGGCTCAAATATATACGTGGATTTTACCAATTGATTCAACAATCGAGCAGGTAGAAATTATTCAAAATGGTAATACTCTTGTGGACGATGAAGTTGGAAAAGCCTTTAAAATTAATAATGATTATACTTTTATTGTTATCAATCAAGAGATTTATAAGGGCGGAAAAATCATGTCATGCCAGGGTGTCTCATTTCACGCAAAGGCTCTAGTAATTGATCATAGAGGCGATAATGATGAATTAGTTGTGCTTAGTACCTAGCATTGTAGTATGCTTAAAACTAGTGTATACTTTACAGTGTTTAATGGAGGAAAACAATGTCAAAAAAATCTAAAATTACAATAAATGAAATAGCAAAACTTGCTTCAACATCAAAGACGACTGTTTCCTTTTTCTTGAATGGCAAATTTGATCGCATGAGTCTAGATACTAAAGAGCGTATCGCAAAGGTAATTAAAGAAACAAATTACAGACCCAGCGCAGCTGCTCGTTCGCTTAATTCCATGAGTATGAAACTTATTGGAGTTATTATTGGGGATATTACCAATACCTTTGCAAACCAAATTGTAAAGGGCATTGATGATATTGCTAGTAATGCCAACTATCAAATAATTGTTGGGAACAGTAACTATGATTTCGAAAAAGAGGAAATATATGTCGATCGTATGATTGCTATGGGTGTTGATGGCTTTATTATCCAGCCAACAACTCGATTTCATAGTTTAATTGATAAAATCAAATCTCTCAATAAAGAAATTGTGTTTATTGATTCTCAAACTGATGTAGCTAATAACGCTTGGGTTAAAACTAATAATTATGAAGCTGTATTAAATGCTACTGATGAAATGATAGAGTTTGGTTACGAAGATTTTGTTATGCTTACAGCTGATCCTAGTATTCTGTCTACTCGACAAGAGCGTTCGCAGGGATTTATTGATGCACTGGAACTTAAAGGTAAAAAAGTTAAAACTTTTGTTGTTGAGAATGACGTAACGTCTGAAGAAATATCTGATATTCTTCACTCGAATTTGAAATTAAATTCGCGAACTCTTATCTTCTCGGTAAATTGTTGGTTGTTACCAATTGTTTATTTAGGTCTAAAAGACTTAAGGAAACTAATTCCTTCTACAATTGGTTTATTAGGCTTTGATAATACTGAGTGGTCTAATTTTTCTGCTCCATCTGTTACAACTATAGTTCAACCATCATTTGAAGAGGGACAACAAGCTTGTAAGATTCTAATTGATAAAATTGAATCAACAAATATTGAAGCACCGCAGCAAATACTAAAATGTACAATGAACTGGATGGAATCTACTACAAATAATTAATATATCAATGAAACCTGACTTTGACTAAAGTCAGGTTTTCTTTTTGGTTTACATAAACTGCTGATACATTTGGTAAAGTTGTTTGCATTAATTATGCAATCTTACAAAAGGTATTGTACTTAAGATAGCGCTATCATAAAATTAAGGTGCTTCTAGATTAGTTACTTACACAACATAAGAAGGAGCAAAACATTGAAATAAATTACAGCTTTAATACTAGCTTTGTTTTTAAGTGTGACCTTAGTTACAACAATGCCTATAAAGGCGGAAGATAAAAATGATTTAGAAATTATCTCTAATAATTTAAGAGTTTATCTGATTGGAAATAGTGAGATGAACAATTCGGATTGGGCGAAATCGAAAATTGCTAACATCAATAAAGCGGGATTAAATAACATCCCAGATTTAGACCAGAATTCAAATTATGTATATGAAGGGGTTCAATTAGATAATACAGATGGATCTGACTTTTTGCCTGCAAAATTATCAGCAAATCTGGAAACTACTTACAAAAACTTTTATGCACTTGCCTTGGCTTTGACTACGGAGTCAGATGGTAACTCACTTTATAATAATAAGGATGCTAGAGATAAGTTAATTGAAAGCATGGCTTGGGTTCATGATAAGTATTTAAAAGACACGGATAATGGTTACTATGGAAACTGGTATTCATGGGAGATTGGTGTACCAATGAACTTGAGCAAAATACTTTTCTTATTAGAAGACCATTTCGAAGATGCCTTTATTAAAGAATCAATTATAATGATGGATGCTTATATTCGAGGAGATGAAGAATTAGGTTCTGATTTGATTGGAGATATTAATCTTGACGCAAGGCAACATACTGGTGCAAACTTGACAGATATTACCTTTAATAGAATTATTCAAGGATTGTTGCTTGGAGATGAGGATCGTATTGATAAGGCAGTCTCTGATTCGATGACTGTGTTTAAAACAATAGACCCGAATAATCTAGAACACGGTGTTACAGATGGATTCTATGAAGATGGATCATTCATTCAACATTCAAGTGTTGCATATACCGGATCATATGGTAAAGTGCTGCTCACACGTATTGCTCAGTTGGTAATGGCTTTAGACAATACACGTTGGCAGGATGATACATTAATGGAAACGGTCCAAGAATGGGTATATAGAGGCTTTGCACCGATTATGTACGAAGGGTACATGATGGAAATTGTTAAAGGGAGAGCAGCTTCCCGAACAGCTTCTGGTTATGCTGATGCTGCGGGTGTAATTGAACCACTTTTACAACTAGCATTAGGTATGGTTGAAGAAGATCAATTCACATTACAATCGTATGTAAAGTATCTAGCTAACATTCCTCAAATAAAATCTAGAAAAACAGATGGTTCATTCGTTTCAATCAGTAACATTGCTTCATTCAATTCATTGATGAAAGATGACTCAGTACCAGCTAAAAATCCAATAGTTCAAAATGATCATTATGCATTCAACTTAATGGATAAAACAGTACACTTAAGAGACCAATTTGGCTTCTCAATAGGGAAGAGTTCAAGCCGTGTCTCTAAATATGAATATATGTCGGGTGAGAACTTAGAGTCATGGTTTCAAGGAGATGGTGCATTTTATCTTTATCAATCAGGAGTAGATCAAAACCAAAGTTATGGTATTGATTTCTTCTCAACAGTGGATCGCTATAAATTACCTGGTACAACCACTGTTAACGAGGTAAGGCAAACATTACCACAGGCTTTTGGAAAGGACTTCTTCGATGATGCAGAAAATGGTTTTACTTCTGGATCTATATCTCAAAATAAGTATGTCTATTTCCCGCTTGGCACAAATGATTTCTCAGGTGGTGCAAAATTGGGAACTTATGGTGTCTCCTCTATGCAACTAGGAGATGAACAATCCTATGCAGACCGAGATAAATTACCAGAAAATTTTTTGATTTATAAGAATGCTGAAGCCAACAAATCATGGTTTATGTTTGATGAAGAAATTGTTGTTTTAGGATCCAATATCCATGATATCAACGGACGTCAAATGACTTCTACAATCGATAATAAAATGTTTGAAGTTAATGAAACTGTTGGTCTTATTTCAAATAATGGTATTTTATCAGAAGGTGATTATGAAAATCTTGAGTGGTTATCGGTAGAACTAGATAATTCATCTAAAGATGTATCTTACGTTTTTCATGACAATAAAAAAATTAAGATAAATCTTAATGATCGTACAGGTAAATATTCTGATGTACGTAATAAGACTACTGGTAGCGCAGATAAGGAAATTACTAAGAAATATGTAACCATGACGTATGAACATGATGGATCGGCAATTGATTCATATGCTTATTCTATAGTTCCGAATAAAGACTCTAAAAGTTTAGCTACTTATCTTGAGAATGATAATATAGAAATTATGAAGAATACAAGCGGAGTACATGCCGTTACTCATAAGGCGTTGGGTATCAATTCTTATGTTTTCTTTGGTGGTTCTCAGGAAGTAAATGGTGTCTCAACTGAAAATGAAATGATCTTAATGCAGAATGATCTAGTGTTATCAGTTCAAGACCCACTACATACTCAAGAAAATGTTACGTTTACAATCGACGGTAGCTACGATATTTCTGAAGGAGATGCTGTTGCAACATACATTAATGGGAAAACGTCTATAATTGTTAATACCAAAAATAAGAACGGTGTTTCGCAAGAAGTTATTTTAAAAGAAAAGCAAGTTGTTGAAAATGAAAAAGAAGTAATAGTAGATCAAGTTAGTGGTTTGGAATTCGCTTTCGATAAAGGGGTGTTTCCAGCTGGAACTACTGTAACTGTAAATAAACTAACTAATAAAGCACCTGAGGGTTATATGGCGTTATTAAATTATGATATTACGTTTACCCATGAAGGGGCTAAGGTTCAGCCTAACGGTTACGTGACTGTCAAATTAACTTATAATAATTCTGCAAGTGATGATTTATATATATTCCACTTTGATGCAAAATATACTTTAATTAATAGTTCTTATGAAAATGGTCAGGTGGTTTTCGATACCAACTCATTCTCGGAATACATGTTAACTAAGAAACACGATTCAACCGGACCGGTAGATCCAACAGATCCCGTAGATCCCGAAGATCCAACAGATCCCGTAGATCCCTCTAAACCTGTTGTGCCAGTGGATCCAGAGGATCAGAATGATCCAACTAAGCCGACGAAACCAGAAGGGGAACAAGTATTACCTTCAACTGGTCTTGCAACTAAGAGTACACTAGTAATGGGTAGTCTTGCAGTTATGTTAGGGTATGCTTTGGTTCTAATAAAGAAGAAAGATTAATCAAAACGAAAACGGAGATTTAAGCTCCGTTTTCTTTATCATTAGCTCTCACTTGTAATTAGTAAACCGGTTTGGTATACTTATCATAACGCGGAGGATAATATGAAAAAAATTAGTATTGCAGTATTAGACAAGGAAAAGAAGCCGAGGTTTCAGGAATTTAGTCGAGGTGGAGTCCCTATTAATAAAACGTTTCAACACACGGGACATGGTAGTGCATATCTTGGAAGTCGATTTTTTGAACTTCAAGAAGGTGACTCAATTCAGATAGAAACTGAAAGCTCAGGAACTTATGTCGTTGTAAGATTTGATGAAACTCTTTTACCATCATTAGTGTATATCAAGGACAAGATTATGACTTACCCTATACCAACGGAAGCGAAGGCACTATTGGCATATAGAGATGGTGCATTTAAGGGAGAACAACACTTATTTACTGTAAGATATGCAACTGAGGAAGAAATTTCCAGATACCAGAATCTAGCATTAAATACACATGATCAAAATGCATTTAATGGATCCTATCCTCATGCTAGTGCAAATGTTGAGACTAGAAATGACTCAACTTTCTTTGCAAGTAATGCAATAGATGGTGTATTAGCTAATGATGACCATGGTAATTACCCATATCAATCTTGGGGTATTAACAAGGATCCTAATGCTGAATTAACACTTGAATTTGGAAGAGAAGTGGAGATTGATTCATTAGGAATAGTTCTAAGAGCCGATTTTCCTCATGATTCATGGTGGAAGCAAGTCACATTTGAGTTTTCTGATGGTAGTGAAGTGACTCTAGATTTAGAGAAAACTGATCAATTGCAAAAGTTTACAGTTGAGCCGAGAATTATTTCATGGCTCAAATTTAAGAATTTAATAAAAGGTGATGATGTTGATTTCCCAGCATTAACACAACTAGAAGTTTACGGAAAGAACCTGTAGGAGGGTCTATACAATGAAAATGGAAACGCGTTATACACACAGTCCTTTGGACATTAAACATTACTCTACTGAGGAACTAAGAAGAGAATTTTTAGTTGAGTCTATCTTCGTTCCTGGAGAAATTTTGCTAACCTATACGCATAATGACCGTATGATCTTTGGTGGAGTTACACCAACAAGTGATAAGTTGGAAATTGTACTTTCAAAGGAACTCGGTGTTGATTACTTTTTGGAGCGTCGTGAGTTAGGTATTATTAATATTGGTGGTAAAGGTTCTGTAACAATTGAAGGTGAAAAACATTCAATGAAAAAACAAGATGGTTTTTATGTTGGAAAAGAAACTAAGAATATCTATTTTGAGTCCGATGATGCTACAGATCCAGCAAAATTCTATGTTGTTTCAGTACCTGCACATCATAAGTATCCAAATGTTAAGATTTCAATTGACGATATTACACCGCGTAAAATTGGAGAAGATAAATCCATGAATAAGCGTTCAATTTTCCAATACATTCATCCAAATATTTGTGAATCTTGTCAATTGCAAATGGGATACACAATACTTGACGAGGGTAATGCATGGAATACAATGCCATCCCATACTCATGAGCGCCGTATGGAAACTTACTTGTATTTTGATCTTCCAGCAGACAACAGGATATTCCACTTCATGGGAACTCCAGATGAAACTAAACATCTTGCTTTAGGTAATGAGCAAGCATGTATTTCACCTAGCTGGTCAATTCATTCGGGTGTCGCAACATCTGCATATTCATTTATTTGGGCAATGTGTGGTGAGAATATCACTTACGATGACATGGATCATATTGCTATGGACGATTTAAAATAGTTAATATACATTTTTTAATTAAAAATAACGTAACCTTGATTTTAACCCTGTTCGTTGGCCATGCCATTTAGCAGAGATACATATCAAAGTTACGTTTTTTATATTTTTTAGAGCACATTACCTACTTGAAAAATTTATATATTGATTTATAAACATAAGGATATTAAAAACTTTTAAATCAATCACAGTAATATGTCATTTCAATAAATGGAGGAAATTTAAGATTCCATTATAAAATTTGGTTTGTAGCAATCAGTTTTCTACGAAGTTCATCAGTATCTACTTGAATAGGCTCTATTGAAGCTTTGAATGCCATTGAAGCGGCGATACCAGATGCTTGACCTAAAGCCATTGCTGTTGGAGATACACGCGCACTAGCGAAGGCTTCATGTGTAGTGGATATTCCTTTTCCGGTGACTATAAGGTTTTTAGAACCTACAGGAATCATAGCTCTGTAGGGAATTGAGTAATATGAATTATTCTCCAACTCAACTACATCTAATCCTGTACCATCAGGAGAGTGAATGTCGATAGGCCATGCACATAAAGCAACAGCATCATCAAATTGTCGCCCTGAGACGATGTCATCTTCTGTTAGTACGTAATGCCCAACAATTCTACGAGTTTCTCTTACACCAACTTGAGTTGGTGTCTCTTCAAGAACTGTGTTTTCAAATCCTGGTATGTATTTCTTAAGGAATGCCCAAATACTGAACACTTAGCGTCTACCAATAATTGCTGCTCCATTCAATCGATATTTTACTCATGATGTCATGCGTGCAGTTGCACATTCAAGCAGACGAAATGAGATTACACTTTATACAGGTAATGATGATAATATCGTTTTGGATTTAGCAAGTACTTATACCTTTGATGTAGATGGTGAAGAAGTAAAGATTAAATTTGAAGGCGGACTGTTAGGTCACTGGGCTGTGGATACTTTTAAATCAGTTCAAATTTTGAAGCGTATTAAATCTGGTAAGTTAAGTCTTGAAGAACTAACCATTCTAAATGCCCAGGTAACTGATGCAAACTCGGCTTACTTCGATGTTGCTCAAAGTTTCAAAGGATCAATTGCTGGTATCAACGATGTACTTGCACGCCAGGGACTACTAAAAGGAAATTGGTGCCTTGAGGACAAAGAAGTATTAAGTCCAAACAGGCTGAAGAAATCACTCGTGTTAGAGAGAATTACCCTGATTTGTGCGATGATGACTTTATCAAATTGAATATCCAAAACTGGGATTCATTTGTAGATTAATATTTAAAATAACCATATCTTAAAATAAACTATACCATATGCAGTGGACACTAAAGCAAAAGTGGCCATGCATAGGGTATTTTCGTATACTAAG
>JBGXRX010000145.1:0-4891 GCA_041811795.1 Erysipelothrix sp.
AAATAAGTTGCAGCTTCCTTAATTGCTAGGATTTCTGCATGATCAAGTGGGTTATGGTTTGCTTGCCGTTTATTGTGACCTTTTCCGATAATTTTACCATCATAAACTACGACTGCTCCTATCGGAATTTCTCTTTCATCATAAGCTTTCTTAGCAAGCACAAGTGCTTCTTTCATATACTTTTGATCCATATAAAAACCTCCTTGTGTTTAGACTATTATAACAAGCATCTACTGAAAATACATCATTAATATAGCCATTAATGGTATGTGCTGACCTTAATTTTTTATCGCAATATTTAATGTAAGTAATGATATTATTTCGACTTTAAAAAGGTTTCATTCGTCTTTGTAATATAAATAAATACACCGTATAATGGTAGTAGATAAAAGGAGTTTTTAACCATGACAATCAATGACGTAGCTAAAGCTGCTGGCGTTTCTAAAAGTACTGTTAGTAGGTACTTAAACGACGGTTATGTTAGTAAAGAAAATCGAGAAAAAATAAAAGAAGCTATTGATAAAACGGGATATCGAAGCAATCTCTTTGCTAGAGGTCTTAAAACTAATAAGAGCCACCTTATTGCTGTTGTATTACCACGTCTAGACTCTTTCACTGCTGTTCAAACACTTGAGGGAATCAATACAGTATTCTCTAAATTTGGATATCAAATGGTAGTTGTTCCAAAAAACACAATTGAAGAAGATGAGCTTACTTATATTAAGAAATTGTCTGCCCAAGGATTTGATGGCGTTATTGTTGTAGCTCATGCTATTACAGATGAACACATTCAACTTGTTAAATCTTCACCTATCCCTATCTTGTTTACAGGACAAACTCATGATGATGCCAATTGCTATGCATTAGATGATTATGCTATTGGAAAATCAGTTGCTGAGTATGTTAATACATTAAAACCAAAGAATGTTCTGTATTTATCAGTATCCGAAAGTGATGTAGCAGTCGGTGTTAATCGTAAACAGGGTCTTATCGAAAATGTTAAATCTCCGGTTAGAACTCTTATCTCTGGTTTCCGACATGAAGATGCTTATCGCATCATGAGAGATGAATCAGATACGATTAAATTTGATATCGTAATTGGTGCAACTGATAATATAGCAATTGGAGCAATACGTTACCTAAAAGAGCGAAATGTTATTATTCCTGATGAAGTTAAAGTGATCGGAATTGGTGATTACGATCTTAACTCTATGATTTCCCCAGCACTAACAACATTACATATCGATTATTTCGCATTCGGTAAGAATGCAGCTCATACCATGCTAAATCTCTTGAATGTTTCTGAAGATTCAATATCAGATTTAGAAACGATTGATTACAATATGGTCATTCGTGAAACAACATTATAAAAACAGTGTAGTCCAAATGGGCTACACTGTTTTCATTAGATTGATTAATTTAATTATTCAACAACTACAAATGTTTTAGTTAGAACGAATGCTACTGCAAATGAACTCACTATAACAAGTAGATAAGTTGCCATTGACCAGATTGATTCTGTATACAATAACAGTCCTGGGATGAAAGTGATCCCCATTCCAGCAGGTGCTACATTAAATAAGTATGTTACAAGACCACCAACTGCTCCACCAATCATACCCATTATAAATGCTTTAGGTCGAGGTAAAGTAATTCCAAATAATAGTGGTTCAGTGATACCAAATAGAGTTGATGCTGATGCAGAAAGTGCGTTTGCTTTCTTCTTACCATCTTTTAGCATCATTGCAATGGCAATAGCTGCTCCAAACTGACCAGCCATTGAAGCTGTAGTAAGAGGTTGAAGTATATTTACTCCTGTTTCAGCAATTAATTGAATTTCCAGAACACTTAAAGCATGGTGCATCCCAGTAATTACAATTACTTGTTGAAGTGCTGCATATATAATTTGACCAATTCCGAATGGTAATCCCATCAATACAAGAACACCACTCGTTGCAAATAACTCAATATTATGAAGAATAGGTCCAACTACTAATAGAACGACAGTAATTGGGATTAAAATTGAAACGAAAGGTGTAATAATTAGATCCATCATTGCTGGAACAATCTTACGAGCTTTTTCTTCTACGAGTGATATTAACCAACCTGCAAAGATTCCAGGTAGAACAGATCCTTGATAACCGATTACTTTAATTGTTAAACCGAATATTCCGATATTTAATGGACTAGCATCTCCCGCTGCTACAGCCCATGCGTTAGGTAATTGTGGTGCAACCATCATTAACCCAACTACAATACCCAAAATAGGATTCCCACCAAATCTCTTGGTTGCAGAATAAGTAATCAACACTGGTAAGAATGCGAATGCCACATCAGTAACCATCTCGAATAATGCTAAGAATCCAGGTGACATCTCTATTCCTAAGTTTAGAAGAAGTCCTCTAAGACCCATTAATAATCCTGTTGTTACTAAAGCCGGTATTAATGGTAGTAGAATATCCGCTAAGATTCTCATTAGTTTCTGATGAGGTTTCATATTCGCATAAGCACTTTTCTTAAAGTCTGTATCAACTGATTCGCTTTGCTGAGTATCCAATTGATTCATGCTTTCATAAACTTTGTTTACTTTCCCAGTTCCTACTATGAACTGGTGTTGTCCTGATTGGAAGAAATATCCTCCAATATCCTCCTTGAGTCCTTCTAATTTAGCTTTATCTAGTTTTGAGTCATCAACGAGAATCACTCTAATACGAGTTGCGCAGTGTTCGTAGTTACGTATGTTCTCTCGGCCACCCACAGCATCCAAGATCTTAGTTGCTACTTCTGTATAATTCATATTTCTCTCCTTGTGTGGTATCGTTACCACTTATAGCACTACGATAACATCATGAAAGAATAAAAGCAAGCCCTTTCATCTTTATTATTTGTAAGACACATGGTATAATCACTTTATAACGGGAACCGTTCCCACTGTGAGGTATGATGAATGGCAATAATCAATGAAAATATTAGAGATATCGTAGTGAAAGATCCTTGGCGTAATCATTTCCATATCCAACCACCAACCGGACTTCTTAATGATCCTAACGGTTTAATCTACCATGATGGCAAATATCATGTCTTCTACCAATGGCATCCAAATGAAGCAGTTCATGGTTTGAAGTACTGGTACCATATTACTTCTAGTGACTTAGTTACTTGGGAAAGTGATTATAGAATTGTTGAACCTGACTCCCTTTATGATAATCATGGAGCCTACTCAGGATCAGCCTTTGTTATAGATGGCAAAATTGAGCTCTTCTATACTGGAAATCATCGCGATGAAAATCATAATAGAATACCTTACCAGGTAAGAGCTGAATTACTTACCGATAAAATTGGTGATAAGTTACCATTAATTAATGGACCCCAAGATGGTTATACAGACCATTATCGCGATCCTAAAATTCTGTTCAAAAATAATAAATTCTATATGATATTAGGTGCTCAAAGAAGTAATCTAACAGGAGCAGCAGTTGTATACACCTCTATTGATGCACATAAATGGGATTTCGAGTATGAACTTAAAACTTCTTTCGATAAAGAGGCCTATATGTGGGAATGTCCTGATATTGCTGAGGTTAATGATAAAGATGTATTAATTTTCTGCCCACAAGGGTCATTTAACACACCTGAAATGCTAACTAATATTTATCCAGTTGTTTACTCAGTAGGAAGATTTAATGATCTTGATGGTGAATTTATATCTGATGATGATTTTAGCCTCTTGGATTATGGCTTTGATTTCTATGCAACTCAAACATTCTTAGATGAAAACAAAGATACTACCCTTATTGCTTGGATCGGCCTTCCTGAGATGGAATACCCTACTGATAAAAACAACTGGGCGCATGTCCTATCCATTCCAAGACAACTTAAAGTCATAAATGGACATCTCCACCAATTACCACATCCTAAATTATCCGAATTACGCAATACTCTTACTGATGATTACAATAATCATGAAACTTATGAGCTAAAGATTGCTGATATTACTAGCTCATTGACACTAGATATTTATAAATCTGAAACTGAGCGATTTAGACTTCATTATAATCATGAAAGTGAGCAATTAACTCTCGATCGAAGTAACCTAACTCATCAATTTGGTACTAATCGAGGTACAACTCGAGTTCTCAACGTAAAACTAACTGATTTATGGATTCTAAGAGATACTTCTACAGTAGAAATATTTATCAACAACGGCTTATATACAATGACTTCAAGATTTTTCCCTGAAGTCATTAAAGGTAATATTGAGATTGAATCGAACGATTCACTAAAAATTGAATTATATACATTAAAGGAGACTAATAATGATCTATAGTATTGGAGAAATGCTCATTGATTTTATGCAAGAAGGTAACACATTTATCCCTTATCCAGGTGGTGCTCCCGCGAATGTTGCAATACATGCTCGTAAGGCAGGATCTGACAGTAAATTTATCGGTAAATTAAGTAATGATTCAATGGGGAAATTCCTTAAATCTAATTTAATCGATAACGATGTATACCTAGACCTTGAACATTCTGACAAAGCGACCGCTCTTGCTCTAGTTTCACACGTAGATGGTGATCGAAGCTTTCAATTCTATCGTACTGATACCGCTGATCTTCACTTAAGTATTGAAGATATTGAGAACGTTAAATTTAAAGAAAAGGATATCCTTCACCTTTGCTCATTAGGACTTGTTCCACATGAATCAACCTATGAAGCACATCTTTATGCAATATCTAAATGTAGAGATAATAATGGTATTGTAAGTTTTGATGTGAATCTTAGAGAACGCCTATGGGAAAATCTAGAATTTGCCAAAGATAGAGTTTTAAGTACTATTGTCGTATCTGACATTATTAAAGTAAATGAAGAAGAACTAGAATGGTTAAGTGG
>JBGXRX010000146.1:0-9194 GCA_041811795.1 Erysipelothrix sp.
ATGTCTTCATGGCTTATCTAAAGGAGAGTTTATGAAACTTTATACAAAAATAATACTAGCAAGTAGTTTATTACTCTTAAGTGGATGTGCGAAAGAGAAACAAGGGATTAGTAAACCTGAGACGAAAGCATGGGATACATCATTATCGAAGAATGTTGGTATTCATGATCCATCTATTTTTGTTGATGATAAGGATGGCGATAAAACCTATTATGTTTTTGGAACCCATATATCTCAAGCTAAAAGTGATGATTTAAGTTCTTGGAGCATTCCAAAACGTAGTAATGGCTATGTTAATATGGCCGATAATGTCATCTATGGAGATACTCAAAAAAACTTAGAGGAAACCTTTCAGTGGGCTGGATTTAATGATGCTGACTCCGCAAATGGATACAACTTATGGGCACCTGATGTCATTTATAATGAGAATTTCAAATGGGCAGATGGAACTACAGAAGCTTATCTTTATTACTACAGTGCTTCATCTACATGGCGAAGATCTGCAATAGGACTTATGGCTTCAACTGATGTTGAAGGTCCATATACTTATGTTGATACCATACTTTACTCAGGATTTTCTAAGGTAGATTCAACAGATGGTAGTGATCGTAATATCAATTATGTAAATACCCATATTGATGAGTTAATTAATGATAATACAATTGAAGGATTTAATGAGAAGTGGGTTCGTAAAGCAGGTAAAGAGTACAATACAGATTATGCACCCAATGCATTGGATCCAACTGTATTCAGAACTAAAGAGGGTAAACTTCAATTAGTTTATGGTTCATGGTCTGGTGGTATTTACTTATTGGATCTGGATGAAGCTACAGGAACTCCAATCTATCCAGGTAAAGATGGTAAGACTGAAGATGGTAGAGTCATTGATCGCTACTTTGGTACTAAGTTAGCAGGTGGCTTCCACAAGTCAGGTGAAGGGTCTTATATTACTTACTCTGAAGAGAGTGATTCCTATTACCTTTATTTAACTTATGGTGGTTTAGCTGCTGATGGTGGTTATAACATGAGGGTCTTTAAATCCAAGGATGTTGCAGGACCATATGTTGAGGCTAAGGGAAACCGTCCCTTGTTCACTCAAGCAGATAATAATGATAACTACGGTGTTAAGGTGATGGGTAACTATCGTTTGGATGGTATGGGTAAAGGCTATAAAGCCTCAGGTCATAATTCGATTCTTCTCGAAGAGGGTAAGTCATACAACATCTTCCATACACGATTTGAAAACCATGGTGAAAACTTCGAACTTAAGGTTCATCCCATGGTGATGAGTGCTAATGGATGGATGCTAACATTACCTTATGAGTTCAATAGTGCAATACCTGAAGCACAGGCTTTAAAGAGTAATGAGCATATTGGAACTTATGAAATGATTAACCATAAAACCAATACAAGTAGTAATATGGGCGTTAATCAAGAACTGGTTTTTGGAGCTGATGGAAGTGTCAGCGGTGATGTTAATGGAACTTACACCATCAACGATAAAGGTCAGGTTCAAATGGTTCTGGGCGATGTTACTTATGAGGGTATCATTACAACACAACAAGTTAATAAAACTACCGGTAAAGTTGTATTATCATTTGTCGGAGATAATAATGAAACGATTTATGCAAGTAAGGGAAGGAACTAAATATGACTATGAAACATGCACCTAAGGGTTGGAACAGCTGGGATTGTTATGGGGCTTCAGTTACTGAAGAGGAAGTACTCGCTAATGCCAAGGTTATGAGTGAAGAACTTCTTGATTTGGGATGGGACACTTGTGTGGTTGATATTCAATGGTATGAACCCAAAGCTAACTCATCTGCATATCATAAATTTACAGAACTAAATATGGATGAATACTCACGTCTCATACCTGCTACCAATCGCTTTCCCAGTGCGGTAGATGGGCTAGGGTTTAAACCACTGGGTGATGCCATTCATGATTTAGGTTTAAAGTTCGGAATACATATTATGAGAGGGATCCCTCGACAGGCGGTACATAACAATACTGCACTTCTTAATTCAAACTATACAGCAAGAGATATTACATCAGCCAATTCGATTGCACCATGGAATACGGATATGTATGGATTGGATCCTGAACATCCTGGCGCACAAGCATACTATGATTCAATATTTGAATTGTATGCCAGTTGGGGAGTTGATTATATTAAGGTTGATGATATTGCTGATTCGAAGTTATATGGACCTCATTTAGAAGAAATTGCAATGATTAATAAAGCTATTATCAATTCAGGTCGTGATATGGTATTGAGTTTATCTCCAGGGCCTGCTGATGTATCACAGGCTGGGTATTATCAAAAACATGCTAATGTGTGGCGCATGACCGATGACTATTGGGATATCTGGGAATTGCTACTAGGAATGTTTGAACGTTGTAAAGTATGGGCACCCTATGTTGCATCGGATTCTTATCCTGATTGTGACATGTTACCTATGGGTCGAATTGGTATACGATCAATAGATGGTGGTGCTAGTGATCGTATGTCGCGATTTACTCAAGCAGAACAACGAACCATGATGACGCTTTGGTCAATCTTTGGCTCACCACTTATGTTTGGTGGGGACCTACGCTACAATGATGATTTTACTTGGGGTATTATCAAAGATCCAATTCTTACTGAAATGCATGCTAATACGCATACACGATCAGAGAAACTAAGAACCCAAGACTACATTATTTGGGAAGGTCAATCAGTAACTCATCACTATACGGCTGTATTTAATATCAGTGATAATTTAATAAAGGTAAGCAATAAAGATTTTAATCTGGATTCACTAGAAGTACAATCTCATGATGTAGTATTATTGGTCGATGGTAAGGAGGTGGCAATCTATGGACAATAAGCCAAAGTATCAAATACTTAAAGATATCATTATTCAAGATATTCAAAAAGGAATACTGAAACAGGGAGATAAACTGCCATCAGAAATTGAACTGCAAAAAGATCACAATGTATCACGACATACAGTGCGTGTTGCTCTTGAGCAGTTAGAAAATGAAGGCGTTATTGAGAAAGAACACGGTATTGGTTCTTTTGTTAAGCTGATGAATAAAGATCGTAATAAAACCATTGGAGTTATTACGACCTATATGTCAGATTATATTTTCCCAGAAATCATTCGAGGAATCGAAAGAGAATTAACAGAACAAGGTTATTCAATGCTATTGGTAAATACTAACAATAATTCAATTACAGAGCGTAAAGCCTTACAAATGATGCTTGATAACAATGTTGAAGGAATTATTATTGAGCCAACAAAGAGTGCTTATTACAATCCTAATATCGATATGTATTTAAATATTAGAAAAAAGGGTATTCATCTGATTTCAATTAACGCCAAGATGGAAGACTTAGATCTACCATTCATCGGTATTAATGATGTGGAGGCGGCCTATGTGAATACATCTTATTTGATTGAAAATAACCATCTTGAAATTGGTGCAATCTTTAAGTCAGATGATAAGCAAGGTAAAGAGCGCCTTAAAGGATTTGTTACAGCACTGTCTGAGCATGGTCTACCTTATCGTAATGAAAATATTGTGATGTATGCAACTGAAGATCGAGATCAAAGACTTCTGAGTGAAGTCAGTGATTTAATTGATCGAAAAGAAGTCACGGGAATTGTATGTTATAACGATATTATTGCCCTTGAAGTACTTAATATTTGTACTGCTAAAGGCATTAGAATACCACAAGATGTATCTATTGTGAGTTTTGATAACTCAATATTAAGTATGTTGACATCAACTAAAATTACATCCATATCACATCCCCAAACAATACTGGGAAGTGATGCAGCTAGAGAAATTATTAAAATGGTTGAAGATAAGAATTATCGCTTTAATGGCATTGTCTATCCGGTTAATTTAGACATTAAAGAATCTGTGAAGGAGCTTAAGTAAAACAATGTTAGATAAGAATTTAATTTTAAACTTACCATTAGATGGTAAAATTCAAGATAATTTAGGAACAGAAACGAAATGGGTTGGAAGCGAGGATGTTCAATTTGCCTCAGTTCAAGGACGTCAAGGATTAAGTTTTAATGGTAATGGGTATTTGCAATTAGCAAATGATCTTTTAAAGACTGTTAATGATGAGACTGGTTTTACCTTCTCAGCTTGGGTATACATCAAAGAGGGTACAAGTGCATGGGAGCGTATCTTTGACTTTGGTTCAGGTGAGGGGAAACCATCAGTATTCTTTACTCGTAACTTTAGAGCAACATTATCAGGGTTCGGAGATTTAGTGGCAGATGGTTCTAAACGTTATACTGAAAACCAATGGGTTCACTTAACTTATGTTTATACACCTACCGATAAGGCACGTAATTCCTCAGCGGGAGGACGTGTTTATATTGATGGAGAGTTAGTTGGTGATGGACTGATTAACCAAACGACAAGTGGTTTGTTTGGTAAGTTGAAGTTATGGACGGCACTCTTTGAAGAAGAGGGACACTATACTCACAACTATCTAGGCCATTCACAATATGATGCTGATGCTGATTTTAACGGGATTCTATCTGATGTGAGTCTTTATAATACTAACCTTGATGAAAGAGATATCTTATCATTAATGGCACAGACTTTAGGTGATGAAGATATCATCAACATTGCTAAGAATCGTGATTTAGATTTAGGCTTGCATGTTATTAGTGATGATTTAGATCTAAAATCCAGTCTTTTTGGTGGCTTGGTAGAAGTTGAATACACATCATCAAATCCTGATGTTTTAGGACATGATGGACGTATTATGGAAGTAGTATCACCTGAGCATGTAAGCTTGAGTGTAGCTTTAAAACGTGGGGCTATAAATTTAGTTGAAACATTTGATTTTACTGTATTACCAAAAGAGATTCCAGGTTACAAGATTAAAGTTAAGCCAGAAGTCTTATCTTCAGTTAGTGATATTATGTATGGCTTATTCTATGAAGATATCAATAATGCTGCTGATGGGGGAATCTATGCTGAATTAATCCGAAATCGATCATTCGAGTCATTTACTTTTGATGATTTTATGCCTAATGATAATGTCTGTGGTTGTGAATCAGGTCGAAGTCATGACCATCTACAAGCATGGTATGGGGATACTGATAAGGTTGTAATTCATACTAAGGGTGGTCTAAGAGATCATTTATACTTGGATGCAGGGGTCAATGGGAACTATATCGAGATTGAAGATGCAACCATCATCAATAAGGGTTATAACGATACCAATCATGATAGTGCCATGCTATTTAGAAAAGGTTCATCCTATGATTTCTCACTCTGGTTTAAGGGTGAGGGGAAACTTACATTAAATCTACTGGATGATGAAGGACAGGTTATTTCTGAAGCCTTAGTTCTTGAATTAAGTTCAGAAGAATGGACACATGAAGAAGAACATTCAATTCAAGCTCTTAAGAGTGGATTGGGTCAGATTTCAATTCAAGTAGAAGGAAAACTCTACTTGGATAACTTCTCGCTGATGCCAATTAATGTTTGGGGTAATGAAGAAACTAATACTTCAGATACCGCTGCAAGTAACTATGCAATCAATAAGAATTATCGAATGCGAGCTGATTTAGTTCATGCACTGCAAGATTTAAAACCTAAATTCTTGCGATTCCCAGGAGGATGTATTTCTGAAGGGGCATTTGTTTGGGATAACGTATTTGATTGGAAGCAAACCATGGGACCTATTGAAGTTCGTAAAGAAAACTTCAACCTATGGGGATACTCTATGACCATGGGATTGGGATACTTTGAGTATTTCCAATTAGCTGAAGACTTAGATGCCTTCCCAGTACCCGTTATGGCATGTGGCGTTCTGTGCCAGGCACGATCTGACTATGCTGCTCCTGCTGGAGGTAGTTTAAGAGATTACTATATCAGTAACTTTACAGACCTTATTGATTTTGCTATATCCATGGATTTTGAAAATAACCAATGGGCAAAAATGCGTCGTGACTTAGGTCATGAAACACCATTCGATTTAAAATACTTAGGTGTCGGTAATGAAAACTGGGGTGATGAATTCTTTGCTAACTTTGAAGTATTCAATCATGAAATTGAAAAACATATGGCTCAGTATCACCCAGACCATGAGCTTCATATCATTTCAACTGTAGGTGCACAAGCGGATGATGATGCCTTCCAGGATGGATGGAAATTCTTACACGGTGATCATAAGGGGGTTGATACTTTAGAGTTTACCGATGGACATCAATTATTTAATGAAGATATTAAATGGTATGAACATGCTGATCATTATATGAACACCATTGCTGATGAACATTACTACCGTACTAATGATTATTTAAAGAATAATGCAGACCGTTATAACTACTATAAACGTGTTTATAATGAAGATGGTAGTGTTGATCAAAATCAATCTTCTAAAGTATTCGTAGGTGAGTATGCATCAACCGATAAGAATACCTTACACGGTGCTATTTCTGAAGCAGCACTAATGACAGGATTTGAGAATAATGCGGATGTTGTTGTTATGGCTTCATATGCGCCATTATTCAATAAAGTCCTAACGGATGCAACCTACCGCTGGACTCCTGATTTAATTTGGTTTGATAATGAAGATGTTTGGTTTACACCCAACTATTACAACCAAAAAATGTTCGCTAACAACATCGGAACTCAGGTTTTAAAAACTGATTACTCATCCTATGTGAATGGTCAATTAGAAAGTGACACTCCAAAAGGTGCCATTACTATATCTGCAATCCAATCAGAAATACTGATTCAATCATTAAAAGTGGTATCCAATCTTAATGGTGATCTTATCTTTGAACAGGACTTTACTCAAGCGCTCAGTCCTTTCATCAAAGTGCTCCCTCATGGTGATGGCTTTACTCAAACTCCAGATGGCTTGTTGGTCTCAAAACAAGAAGCGGGAGTTAATGGTATTGTTATTGATGGTAGTTTTGAAAACTATCAATTGGAATTAGTCACACAACGAATCAGTGGTGATAATGCACTACTCGTTGGAGTTGGTGTTACATCTTTAGATGCTAAGAGTGCCATTGAGTATGCAATTGATTATGTAGGTCATACAAGTGGTCTTAGAGTCTTTAAAGATGGTGTTGAAGGGTATCGAATGGGAGATTTCTCAACCAGCGTTCTAGCAGGTAATATGAGACGATCACACATCAATGCCATTGAAAATAACACTGCAGTTAAAGTATCAATTAACTTTGGTTTAGAAACACTTAAAGCACACTATGAAACATCAGGTTCTACATTCGGTGCTATCCAAGTTCGAAACGAAGTTTATAAGAAAGAACTATTCAACACGGTAAGTGAAGATGATCAAGCTCTTTATATTAAACTGGTCAATATTGATAATGTCTCCAAACGTGTTGAGTTGGATGTTACAGCATGGAATCTCCATCCTGAAGCTAAACTAACGGTCTTAACAGGGGAAGAGAGTCTCTTGGATCAATCCAATGTTAACGCTAAGGAACAAGAACCAATTCAACCTAAGGATTCACTGGTATTCTTAAATGATGGTATTTTAGACTTAGTCTGTCCAAAACTATCTGTGAGTGTAATTAGAATTGATAAAAAATAAAATCAAGGGCACTGTTGTGCCCCTTTTTTCTACTGAAAGGAATGGAACGATGAGAAAATTAGTTATTGTATCTTTTTGTCTAATTTTGGTTTTAGGACTTGGCAGTCCAGTAAAGAATGTAAGTGCTGATAAATTACCCCATCTCTATAAAGAGGTGAGTGTTCATGATCCTTCCATCATTAAAGATGGCGATATGTATTATGTATTTGGTACTCATGGTGGTGCAGCGAAGTCATCTGATTTGATGGATTGGGAATATTTCGTAAATGATCAAATCGGAAATCATACACTACTTGGTAATATACCAGATAATCTAAAAGAGGTATTTGATTGGAGTGGTAATCCTAAAGCCAAAGATGTAGGAGGTATGGGTATCTGGGCACCTGATGTTTATTATAATGAAGATTATATTAATCCAGATGGCAGTATGGGGGCCTATTTAATGTACTTCTCAATATCGACTGGACAAGATGATGGTGTCAATGAACACTATCGTTCTTTGATAGGTATTGCTGCTTCACAAAATATTGAAGGACCCTACGACTACGTTGATACTGTCATTTATACTGGGTTTAAAAATGAAGAAGGTTTAAGTTCTTATAAAAACACTGATTTCAATGAAGTTTTTCCAGGAGCAACTCCACGCAATCAGTACTTTAAAGAAAAAGGTTCTTATGACTTTGATCGATATCCCAATGCCATCGATCCAACCATCGTAAAGAGTCATGATGGTAAGTTATACATGGTTTATGGTTCTTGGAATGCGGGTGCCTGGATTATTGAATTGGATCCTGGAACTGGTATGCCACTACGTCCTGATAACTATGACTTTGATTCAAAGATAAGTAATGTTGATCCATACTTTGGTAAACAGGTATCTGGTGGTTTCTGGACAAGTGGAGAAGGGCCATACATTCGATATCATGAAGATTCAGGCTATTACCACCTCTATATAACTTACGGAGGTTTATTGCAAAATGACACTTATAATGTAAGGTTCTATCGTTCAAAAAATATCGATGGACCCTATGAAGATATCAATGGTAAGTCTGCTATCTTTACATCCCATCGAGATAATGCAAAGACTGGTAATCGACTCTTAGGAAGTTTTGAATTCTTAGCAGAACAAAGCGTGAATCCTAATGCAAGCTTCTATGGCTACCGTGTTCCTGGACATAATTCTGTTTTATATGATGATAACGGTAAAGACTTCCTAATAACTCACACTCGCTTTAAAGACAAGGGTGAGGGCCACCAAGTAAGAGTTCATGAAATGTTCTTTAATGAAGAAGGATGGCCTATGATAGCAACTCAACGCTATCATAATGAAGATGAAGTGGTTAACACTGGGGATATCAGTGGAAGCTATCTTGTCGTAAGACAGGAGCAAGATAACTCCAAGTTAAGCAAAAACTCATTAGGTATCAGTCTTGAAAAAGATGGCACCATAACAGGACAGCTTAAAGGAAATTGGACTTTTGAAGATGGCAAACTAAAAATGGATTTGGCTAACAAATCATATTCTGGTTATGTTAGTTCTCAAGTCAGTAGCATTAATGGCTTACAACGTGACCTTCATTTTACCCTGCTTGGTTATAAGGG
>JBGXRX010000147.1:0-22432 GCA_041811795.1 Erysipelothrix sp.
GAAGCAGACAAGACAATATTTCGATGATGGTTGATATAGTCCATCGCCTTTTGTACTTCTATACCATTTCCCCAAAATATAACTTCTCCTTTCTTAGGATTTAAACCTCTTTCAACTCTCCCCGCAATCTGTACTAAACTCGCCTTATTAAATACTTTATGATCAGCGTAAAGTACAATAACAAAGCAATCTTTAAATGTAACGCCTCTTTCTAAAATAGTTGTACACACCAAAAATCCATTTTCTTTTCTAAACTTTTCTAGTATTTCCTTCTTATTCAAACTTGATGAAGTGATAAAAGGGCACATGAGTATTTTCGACACTGTCATAGCAATTTTTTTGGTTGGCACAAATATCAAGACTGCTTCGTCCTTCCATTTCCTCAATAGTTCCATCACTTTGAATATGTTTACTATTTTGGGGAGTGGTAATGGTCGCTTTGAAGGCCTCGATGATAAACTTAAAACTTCGAAATCATCACCACACTCATATGTTGCACTTAGGTAAACAATATTCTCTCGAGCTGCCACATGTGCCATATGCTGTAACATAGTGTTGTTGTGGTAAGGAAATGCATCTGGCTCATCGATTATCAATATATCGAAATACTGATGGTAACGAAAAAGTTGGTGAGTAGTACAGATAATAAGATCGCCATAAACATCATCCGTATAATCCTGACAAACTTTGACTAATTTGAGTTTTGGAAATACTGACTCCAATCTATTGTGCAGTTCTAAAACAACTTCTCTTCTAGGAATTGCCCAACCAATTTTCAATCCGGCGTTGAGACTTTCTTTTATTAGCTCTATACACATTTCTGTTTTTCCAGCACCACACACAGCCTCCACATAGACATTCTTCCCGGACTGTACTAATCTAACTAAATCCTTAGATATGACAATTTGCTCATCCGTTAATTCAAACTCTAACTTAACACTATCAACTTGAACATAGGAGCTTTCCGGTTCTTTCCCAACTTTTAATCCGATGCATCTTCTACATCTTCCCTTATAAAAATATTGAATCTCATTAGCACCGCACCTTATACAATCTTTAATCAACATCTTATTTAAATTCATACCCTTAACTTTAATACTTAATTAATAATTCCTAATATAATACATATTATAGTGATGGTTATAGTTGACCATATTTGCTATAATAGTGTAACGGGGATGTCATGGTTTCGACAGAATACCGTTTGATTCAGAATGCAGTGGTGTGACTACCTAAAGGTCAAAAAACAATTAACTGGAAACAACAGTTTACAATTCGCTGCTTAATTAGCTTTTTATAGCTGCAGTGCGATAGCTCTCTTAATTTAGCCTTTGGTTAAAGAGCATCGACTAACCAACAAAGGATAAGATCATGCTCTCGCTTAGAGTATGGTACTAAAATCTTAAAGCACATCATGGCAAGCTTTGTCTGTTTATCGACCCATGATTATACATAAACAAACTAAACTGTAGATTTCTGAATGTGGAACATATTTTGGACGCGAGTTCGACTCTCGCCATCTCCACCAAATGACAATAAACCCACTATATAGTGGGTTTTCTTATGTCTTTTTTGAAACAGTCTCCCTAACAGTCTCCCTTTTAAAATTTAAGTTACTACTTTTTCAATAATGAGATATAATTAAATGAAGATACTTGATATAATTTATCGTCAAGTTAAGGAGGGGTCATGAAATATTACATTAAGCAAAGTGTATTTACATTAGCAGAATCCTTTACTGTAAAAAATGAATATGGTGAAGATGTTTACAAGGTAGAGGGTTCATTCTTCAGATATCCAAAAGAATTTAATATTTATGATATGAACGGTCGCCGAGTAAGTCACATTGAAAAACAGGTTCTTAGAATGTTCAGCCATTTTGATATTAAGACAGATAATATAACACTTACAGTCCGTAATCATTTTTCCATATTTGGTCAAAATATATCCATTGTAGGATCAAATTGGATGCTAATAGGGGACCTATGGAACCGAAACTATCAAGTTGTTAACGGTAACCACCCTCTCATGTCCATCAGGAAACATTGGTTTACATGGGGAGATTCCTATGAGCTCGAAATAGCGAATCCAGAGGATGTCGCATTATGCTTATCCATCGTAATCGTTGTGGATAAACTTATACAAGAAGCTAGAAAATAGCAACTAGAGTTGATCAAACATAAGTAAAACAAGGTTATTGACAACCTTGTTTTACTTTTCCCGTATTCTATTTTCTAGTGTCGAGGCTACTAAGTATGCAATAACTGAAAATAGTAGGATTATTGCTACTTTAGAATAGGTATCATTATTAATTAGAAATGGTAGAAATCCACTCAACGCTAATATATAACTAGATATATTTGTCGTATAGAAACTTGAAGTAAAGACTATAATACATATATAAATCAGTATCCAAGACATTACATGAAGGTCTAAGCCTACTTTACTCAACATCGCTAGAAGTAGAAATATTAAACTCGTTGTTATTACTTTAAATCTGTTTGCAACTAGAGGATTAATCTTGTTCCCATTCAAATACAATTTTAATGTGGGATTATACTTTAACTTGTTGGAAACCATGAAGTAAAAAACCGGAAAGAAAAATAGATCGGTCTCCTCAAGAAAATATTGTGGTACAAAAGGAACGACATAGAGTAAGGTTTTTTTAACTATTCCAAGGATGAAAGAAACGATCACAAATTTCTCGATAAACATAAGATTTCGAAATTTTTTATACACTAATTCCACCTCCTAGTATCGTTATTAGTTCAGCTGAATCGGACTTATCGTCACCAACTTTTCTATCAACAATTGCTTTTACGGTTCTAAGATTTTGATCATAGGAGTAGATCTTCCCAGTATAAGATTGAAACTCATCAAGACTTAGATTAACCACTTTATATTTTTCAATAATATCCACAACACTGATAGGACTACTAACCTTACCTAATTCCATAAACAGAAAGTAATCTGTAATTGGTAAAACATCCTCTACCTGGTTACTTGCATAAATAACTGTGTTATCAGAAGTTCCAATATAATCCATTATGCAGATATAAATTAAAGACCTACTGTGAATATCAACGCCATTTGATAACTCATCCAATACAAGTACTTTAGGTTGTGAAGCTAAAGCTAGTGATAAAAGCACACACTTTTTTTCACCTTTGGAAAGATCTTCGTAATCATCAAATCCACTTAACTTAAAAGTAAATAAGTAATTTATAAAAAGAGCCTTATCAAATTTCTTATTACTTCTTTGAAATAATCTAGTAATTTCTTTCCTATTGAAGTTATCTAAACACTCTACATCACTTGGAACATAGGCCGTATTTTCAAACCCATTTAGCTCCCAGCACTTATGCGATCTGTTTCCCAAGAGAATATTTAGCAATGTGGATTTACCCGTGCCGTTTGGACCAATAATAGAATATATAAATCCTTTATCCAGTTCGAGAAAGTCGATCGATAGTGTTAGTTTCTTAAGACTCAGTGAAATATTTGAACAAACCAGTTTATCCAATATAGAAGTTCCTTCTTTCTATAGCTCAAATGAAATTATCTAGGCTTTTGCTATTTTCAAAATTATCTATATCAACAGTCTTGGCTTTATGTTGTGTAAGTAATTCAACACCTTTTTCTATAATTTCAACGGTAGTATAATTTAGCAAGATTTTTCCTCTTTCTAAAAATAAAACCCTATCCAATACATTTTCATATTGCTTTATTTGATGAGTTGCTATGAGTGTTAATTTACTATCTTCTTGCGATGCAACGAGACCATTTATAAAATGTCTTAGTGCTAAGGGATCCAAACCATCAGTGGGTTCATCCATCACGAGAAGGTTACCATTAGTAGTCTTCGCGATTGCAATCATTAATTTTTGACTCTCTTCCAAACTCAGATTAGATAGTTTATCATCTTGGTTTATATTTAGTAATTCACATTGCTCTTTAAAATAATTACTGTCCCATCTAAAATCTAGTGTGTTATAGAGGAGATTAATTTCTTCAACCTTCCCCTTTTTTATTCTCAAACTATCTGGAATGTATGAGAGTTCATCTTGATATGCAGTCTTTCCATTCCATGATACATCAAATTCTTCTAACTGGGATTCTTTGGTCAAAGCCTTGATTAGACTAGACTTACCGCTTCCGTTAGCCCCAAATAAGACCCACGATTTCACCAGATTTTAGTGTAATATTTTGGACATCAGGCGTAATTGTCGATAGAGATCCATGAATCTTATTGAGTTTCAACATCATAGTTTCCTCCTGTATCATCAATTTTCGAAATTATAGGTTTAGCAGAAATGTAAGTCACGAATTCAATTCCCGAAAAGGCTATTACTAAAAATAAGAGTAGGCTAAAAACGCTGTAATTCCTTTCAATAATTATCGTAAAAGGTTCAAGAACTAGGTAATTATAATAAATACCATAAAATAATATATGACTATTTACCAGTGATTTTTTCTGAGCAAATACCATAATTGAGTTCAAGTACAAGGAGCATGTTACTACTGCAGATAGCAAAATCAGATGAATTGTAAAGACTAGATTATCGAGCGCGAAAATTCCTTTAATAGCCACCATAATTACTGTTGAAATAATGATTACAACTAACATCTTGCTAAGCATAAACTTGC
Source organism: Erysipelothrix sp. (assembly GCA_041811795.1). Taxonomy (GTDB): domain Bacteria; phylum Bacillota_I; class Bacilli_A; order Erysipelotrichales; family Erysipelotrichaceae; genus Erysipelothrix. The sequence continues at coordinate 4,648 of JBGXRX010000147.1, forward strand.
CTAGTTCTTTGGTATACCTCTTGATATTAAGTGGAAAGGTATGAATTAATGGTGACATAAATATCATCGAATTAAAATTGAAAACATAATGAATGAATGCAAATAATAGTATTTGAATTATTCCTTTTCTTGAATCGTGCAGCAAAATCGCTGTTATGACTGATAAAGCTACGAAAACCAGAACTGTCAGAATAATTTCTATATAAGTTTTTTTACCTCTAAAGAATTTATCGTTTTTCATATGTCCTCCTATTGTAATTTCTTATCGATGTAGTCTAAAAGTTGCTTATTATCAAAATCAAAATTCTCGGCTAAAGATTTAATTGCATAAAGATGGTCATCAATCTGCTTTAAGTAATATTCTTTCAAAGCTCCCTTATCTTGTTGAAGTACGTAATAGACTTTACTGGGTATTGAATATATAGCCATCTCGTTCTAGGTCTTCATATGCCTTTTTGATTGTGATGACACTAACCTCAACTTCTTTAGCCATACTTCTGATTGAGGGAAGTTGCTGTTGTGGAGCATAATCTCCCTTAATTATTAGTTTCTTAAGTTGATCATATATCTGCTCATATATAGGTTTCGAATTACTTGTTTGAACTCTAATACTCATGCTACGACCTCCTACTGTGTATATTCAGTATTTACAGTTATATACACACCGTCAAGGAATACTATTCATATAATAAAAAAACTTGCCATAAGCAAGTTTAGTTTGTTCTTTTAATTTTGTAATAGAAATTCTTAGTAAATCGAATAATGTTATCCTGATAGATTTTTAGTAATATTGCAATTAGTAATGCTACAAAGATTCCAAATAGAATGTCAGATGGGTAATGAACATATAGATACAATCTAGAATAAGCCATTAACCCAGCTAAGACCATAATCGTTTTTCGATAGGGTACTTTATTAAAATAGAGCACGAATGCAACAGCAAAGGAAGCAGCTGTATGACCTGATGGGAAACTTGAACCTGATGGTGTCGATATCACAATTGGGAAATCATTAACTATGTAAGGTCGTGGTCGATCAAACATGGGTTTAAGAACCACCATAACTAATATAGCTTCAATAATTAGAGCTACAATCCCTAAGAACCCAGCTCTTCTTGTATTTTTCTTCAACATAAATAGAAGACATATAAAAATCCAAAGTTCTCCATAGTCTCCAATCCGAGTGAAGAATACAAAAAATGCATCCAATATTGGGTGAGTAAATTGCTGTAGAAAATTCAGTATTGTCATATCCATATAAAGTACCAACCTTTGAACTATTGTACCAAAATAAATTATGAAAAACTTACTTTTCGAAAATTGATTGATAGTAATTAGAACTTTCTTGTCTTCCCTTCTCAGTTAGATGAATGATTTCACCATTTATGGCGATTAAATTATTTTCTTCAAGGGATTGAACGTGCTTACTTACCACCTCTTTTTTCCAGTTTAAATGCTGATAGAGGGTATTTACACCGCATTCCTCATCATAATCCTTATCGTTTTCATGATTGAATAAGTGAAATAGAATCATTATCTTCTCAAATTCTATCTTTTGCTTCTGTCTAAGGTTTATCAGTGAGATATATCCCTCTTTTGGAGCAAATAGGAATACCAACATGAAAGTAAGTCCTGTAATTACAGCCATAGACCCAGATATAGATACATCCAATCCAAACGCTAATAAGAATCCGAAGAAAGCATTAAACATTGCAATAGTTGAACTATAGGCAATTAACTTCTTTAGATCATGTGTCAGTAATGATGCTGTAATGGGCGGTCCAATCATAAAAGAAATGACTAGAATAGAACCTACAACATTAAATGCTCCAACAGCTGTTATTGATATCAAAGCCATTAAACCGTAGTGAATCAATACCGGTAAAAATCCTAAGATAGCTGATAGTAGTGGGTCGAATGAAGACAACTTCAATTCTTTGAAAAACACTTTTATAAAGACAACATTGATACTCAGAATTATTGCCATGGATACTAAACTACGAGGCAATGAGATACCGAAATAGCTTGCTCTATCAAACGGTGCAAATGACAATTCTCCAAGAAGGACTGAATCTGTATCCAAATGAACAGATCCTGCATAATATGTTATTAGTAATATTGCGATTGAGAAAATGAAGGGAAATACTACTCCGATGGACGCCTCTTCAGATAATAGTTTCGTTCTTTGTAAACTCTCAATCAGATATACACTAAGTACTCCCATCAAAGAAGCACCAGCTATGAGCCAAGGAGAATTTAAATCTTTTGTAATAAAGAAGACCAATACAATACCTAATAAGATTGTATGAGTAATCGCATCACTCATCATGGACATCTTTTTAAGTACTAAGAATACACCTAATAGAGAACATGCCACAGCAGACATCATCCCGATGATTAAAATTTCGATTTGCAGGCTCATGTTTGGTTCCCCTTTTGTGTTAAATATTCGTGATGTCCAAGTTGACTTAATTGATATTTATCATCTTGAGCATACTCGATTATTTTTCTTCTTCTCAGATTATGAAATAGGTGATTAAAGCTTCGATCACTTTGATGACCTTCTATAATACAAGCTTCTTTAAGTTGATTCTTAGAAAAACTCGTTTCACGATTGGTCAGATGATGATCTAATAAATTAATCAGCGCCATATCCGCTTCATAGTTTTCTTTAACTCTATAACTTCTAATTTTTCGAGCGATTAGACCTCGTTGGGGAGCCATTAGGATGGATATGAATACAATGACACTCGCACTTACCACTATAGCAGGTCCTGGCGGGAAACGATCAATAACCGTTGATAATACAGTTCCACTAAGTCCGGATAGTGCTCCAATAAGTGCTGATAAAAATAACATAGCACCTAGAGATTTGGTCCACTGTCTTGCAGCTACTGCTGGTGTAATTATTAGTGCTGACATCAATACAACACCCACCATTTGAATCCCCATAATAATACCTGCAACGATAAATCCTGAAATAATAACATCCAATAGATTCGTATTGAGTCCCAAGGTATGTGTATAGACAGAATCAAAGACATAGAGTTTAATTTCTTTCCAGGTTAGGGCCATAATTACTGATACAACAAGTAGAACTATAATGACCAAAATAACATCACTTTGAGATATGGTTGCCGCTTGTCCAAAAATGAAACGCTCTAATCCTGAAGCTTGAGAGTCAGGATTTTTTTGAATTTGAGATAGTAGTATAAATCCTAGTCCAAAAAATGTTGACATTATGAGTGCCATAGCTGATTCAAAATTAACTCTAGAATTTCTAGAGATAATATTAATTAATAATGTGGCTAATAAACCTACTAATAATGCTCCTAACAATAATACTTCAGTTCTGTTAGAACCAGTAATTATATATGCTAGTACAATCCCCGCCAAAGCAGAGTGAGACACTGAATCACCTAATAAACTTTGCTTTCTTAGCACAGCAAATACCCCAGTAATCCCAGTCAAAATTCCAAGTCCAACAGTACCTAGAGCTACGATGAGAAATGTATAATCTAAACTCATAAGCCTTTAATCCCTGCAGAAACATCGGTGTGGTAAGCTTCCTTTAGTTTATCTGCTGTAAATGTAGTTGCTACTGGTCCTGACCCAATTAACTTGACGTTCAGTAGTACCAACTCATCGAAATATTCCTGTATTGAAGTAAGATCATGATGAACCACAATCACTGTTTTATTTTGATTAGCCAATTCTCTTAATAACTGCATTAAAATCTTTTCAGTTTTTACATCGACACCTTTTAAAGGTTCATCAAGTATGTAAATATCAGCCTTTTGTGCTAATGCTCGAGCTAAGAAAACTCTTTGTTGCTGGCCTCCTGATAATTGAGCAATTTGTCGATCCTTAAAATCACTCATACCAACTTTATCTATCATTTCTAATGCTATTTTCTTATCTTTATGACTTGGTCTTTTAAACCAGCCCACATGACCGTAGCGACCCATCAAAACGATATCTTCGACCGTTGCAGGGAAATCCCAATCAACAGATCCAGTTTGAGGTACATAAGCTACGTTCTTACTAAATGGTAGTGATACTTTACCAGATATAGGTTTTACTAAACCCATAATGGCTTTGATTAGAGTTGATTTACCAGCACCATTTGGACCTACAACTGCAGTTAATAAACCCGCTCTTAATTTAAGATCGATATCCCATATTACAGGTTTAATATCATATGCTACAGTTAAGTCTTCAATTATTATTGTTTCCATTAATCAACCTATTTTAACCCTTCTACTATTGTGTCTATATTCTCTTTAAATGTTTCTATATAACTTGTATTCTCTTTTAACGAATCAGAATACAATTCCCCACCAATGTTTAATTCATGTCCCTGACTTCGAACTGATGATACTAGTGCCTCGATCGTTTTTATTGGAACTGAACTTTCTGAATATACTGATCGAATATTACTATCTATGATTCTTTTGGATAAATTGTTAATATCTTTAATACCAGCTTCTGATTGCGAATTAATTCCTTGAACTGCCAGAACTTCAACATCGTAAGCTTCACCAAAATAAGTAAAAGCATCATGGGCAGTTACCAATACTCGTTGATTTGGTGATATTTGGTCTATTTCATTAATAATATATGCTTCTAAAGCGTTTAACTCACTTAGATAGTCCTTTAAATTAGCTTCGAAATAGTCTTTACTCTCTGGTTCATATTGAATTAATTGTTGTGCTACATATAATGCACTGTCTTTCCATATTCCTACATTAAACCAAATATGTGGATCATAAACTTTTGAGTCATCTACCACCAATAGGTCTTCTGGATTAATACCATCTTCCAATTTTATTAAAAACTGACCAGACTCTGCTAAAGAATCAAATACATCTGCTAGTTTAGCTTCTAAATTAATACCATTGAATGCAATGATATCTGCATTATCAATTGCCATCACATCACTAGGTCTGGCTTTATAAGAGTGCGGATCAACTCCTTCTCTCATCATTCCGTAAACTTGAACACGATCTTTTCCTACTTGATTTATTAGATCGATAATCATGGTAGTGGTCGCAGTGATATTGATTTTATTGTCATCTCTCTCATAAGAACATGCACTCAATAAAACTATAGTTAATACCAATAAGATTAACTTTTTCATTTTACATCACCGATATAGAGATCTTGAGCCGCCTTATATGAGATTCCAATATTGCCATCTTTAGTTTCTATGTGAATATTACCTTTATAAGGTTCAATTTTAATTACCTTTAATGTTTCAGAACGATCTAATCCTACAGAATCTAAATATTCCAATAGTTCCTTAGAATCCTTTACCTTAATTAGTTTTCCTGTCATTCCGACCTCTAAATTGACTAGAGCCTGAAGATCTTTAGATCCACCATTTCCGTAAATTACAGATCCATGAGGACAGTACTTAGGGTATTCTAAAAATTCATTAAGTCTTTCAGCCAGGATATCAGAAGTAGAGTGTTCTAAAATTTCTGCATCTTGATGGACATCAGCCCAATTAAGACCTAATTTTTCAACGAAAAATACTTCCCATAATCTGTGCTTCTTAATAATTGACTTTGCTTCTTCCTCTGTAGTATCACTTAAAATATACCCCAGTTGTGTATCTTTCTTAAGATGACCTAATCCTATTAACTTTTTCATCATCTCTGAAACTGATGCTGCTGAAATATTAAATCTTTCTGCTAAATCTTTATTTGATATTTTAACTAAACCTTCATTGGATAGATATACTGCTTTTATATAATCTTCTCTTGAACCTGTTAACATATGGTCCTCCTTGGCGTGAAGTTAGGCACGCCTAATGATTACATATTACACTATCTTTTCAATCAATACAAGCAACCCCTTTACAAAACTCGTTAGAAGCTTATCAAAGGAATACCTTTAATTTAGAACACTTGTCATGACTTTGATTCTTGATTACCTTATAATTAACCTTTAAGAAAGGGAGTGTATTTTATGAAACGTGTTTTTAACTTCTCTGCAGGACCAGCAGTATTACCGAAACCAGTGCTATTAAAAGCCCAATCGGAGTTACTCGACTACAAAGATAGTGGTATTTCAGTTATGGAAATGAGTCACCGTTCTGCTCAATATGAAGAAATTCTACAGAGTGCAAAACAAAATTTGAAAGAATTGATGCGTATACCAGATGATTACTCAATTCTTTTTTTACAAGGAGGGGCAAGTTTACAGTTCCATATGGTTCCATTAAACTTTGCACAAGGAAAGAAAGTTGGTTTTGTCGATACAGGGACATGGTCCTTACGTGCTATTGGCGAGGCCAAAAAGATTCCCGGAGCTGATGTTCAAGTCTTAGCATCATCTGCTGATAAGAATTATTCTTATATTCCTAAAATTGAAGATATTCCAAGTGACCTTGCTTATCTTCATCTAACTTCAAACAATACTTTAGAAGGAACTGCTTTCTATGACTATCCAGACACTTCGGTGCCTTTAGTACTTGATGCTTCTTCAAACATATTGTCTTGTGATCTCGACGTTTCAAAATTTGCTCTTATTTATGCAGGTGCACAAAAAAACATTGGCCCTGCCGGTCTTACTCTTGTAATCATTAAGAATGATTTCAAATCTGATGTGGAAAATCTTCCAAACATGTTGTCCTATGCTACTCAAATAGCAAATGACTCTATGTTTAACACTCCACCGACCTATGGTATCTACATGGCTAACCTAGTCTTTGAATGGATTAAGGAACAAGGCACCGTTGAAACAATGATAAAGAAGAACAAAGATAAAGCCAAGAAGCTTTATGACTACATTGACCAGAGTGATTTTTATTCTTGCCCAGTTTCTGGTTTGGATCGATCAATCAACAACATCCCTTTCAAAACAAGTTCTGAAGAGCTTGATGCAGCTTTCATTAAAGGTGCTGATGAAAGAAATCTCATTAATATAAAAGGCCATAGACTTATTGGGGGCATGAGAGCCAGTCTATATAACGCCTTTCCTGCTGAAGGTATCGATGCACTGATTGAATACATGGAATCATTTAAAAAGGAGAACCAATGACAACGATTAAGGTCTACAATAAGATTGCTGATGAAGGTTTAGATATTTTAAGAAAAAGAAATTACCAACTTGAAGATTCTGAGGACTTTAAAGGAATCCTATTACGAAGTGAAAAATTGCAAGACCATGTCTTTCCTACTTCTCTTCTTGCTATCGCACGCGCTGGTGCTGGAACGAATAACATTCCAGTGCAACGTTGTACTGATGAAGGGATTGTCGTCTTCAATACACCTGGAGCCAATGCTAATGCAGTAAAAGAACTTATCCTTGCCACTTTATTACTAAGTGTAAGACCCGTTCTTAAAGCTAGAGACTGGATCAAAGATTTAAAGAGTGACGACCCAGAAGGGGACGCAGAAAAATTTAAATCACAATTTGCTGGTGTGGAACTTGAAGGTAAAACTTTAGGTGTTGTTGGACTTGGTGCAATCGGATCAATGGTCGCTAATGATGCGTACCGTTTAGGTATGAACGTTATTGGTTATGACCCTTATGTTTCTGTTGAAACAGCATGGAATATCTCACGCCGTGTAAAACGTGCTGATGATATACAAGAAATCTTTGATAACTGTGATTTCATTACCATCCATGTACCACTTTTAGATTCTACTCGTAACCTAATCTCTAAAAAGCAGTTAGCATCAATGAAAGAAACTGCTGTTGTACTCAACTTTGCTCGTAAAGAACTTGTTGATACTGATGCCATGATTGAAGCACTCAATAACAATCAAATCAAATCCTATGTTTGTGACTTTGCAGATGCTCGTTTAATACAACGTGATGATTGCATCGTATTACCTCACTTAGGTGCATCTACCGAAGAGGCAGAAATCAATTGTGCTATCTCTGCAGCTAATACTCTATCTCGATACATAGAGACTGGTGAAATTATCAACTCAGTTAATTTCCCAAGAGTCGAAATGACATTACGCTCTCCTATGCGTTTTACATTCATCCATAAAAACATCCCTAACATGTTAGGTCAGATATCTACTGTTGCTGCTAATCATAAGCTCAACATAGAAAACATGATCAACAAAAGTAGAGGAGATTACGCTTATACTTTAGTCGATATTCAATCGATTCCAGAAAACAATAAACAAGACGTTATTGAATCATTATCTAAGATCGATCATATGATCAAAGTAAGGCTCATTACTAACGACTAATTCTGAATACAAAAAAACTGCTTAATTTAAGCAGTTTTATTTTGCAATTCTGTAGGATTCTCTCTTAGTCCTTTTAGTAATATCTCATACCAAACAAGTAAGATAACTCCTTTGAATACGGATGTTATACTGATTGCCCACCAAATTCCTGATAAACCAAGGTAAGGTTTTAGGAAAATAGCAATTGGAATACGTAGAGAAGTAAATACAATAGAAACTAATGGTGGAGCGTATGTTTTACCCATACCATTAAACGCACCGACTGATAGCATTTCAAAACACATGAATACCTGTGAGAATGCAATAGCAGTCATATACCCTACACCCATATCAATAACATGAGAATCTGAAACAAAAATAGAGAATATAGGTTTAGGGAATAATAAGAATATTCCAGTAATTACTAAACCAAATACTGTAACAATTCTTAATGCTGAATGGTAACCTTTATCGATTCGATCATACTTGTTAGCACCAAAGTTCTGACCAACAAATGCAGATATAGCACCTTGTAGACCTCCAATGGTAACCCAAGTTATGGATTCAATTTGGATCCCAATTTTTTGAGTAGCAATAGCATCTGTACCAAACTCGATTACTAATCTACCAATTACCATTGAAATAGCAGTGAAGATTAGTGTCTGAGCTGTAGCTGGCAATGAAATGTGTACAACATCTTTTAATTTAGCCAAGTTAATTTTAGCTTTGAATGATGCAATAATCTCATGGTTAGAGAAATAAATTAATATTGTGACAGCAACAATTCTTGAGATTGTTGTAGCCCAAGCAGCTCCTACAACACCAAATGCTGGAAAACCTGCAAAACCAAAAATCATAATAGGATCCAGTACAATATTTAATAACAATCCGATAGTATTAGCCTTAAAAGTTAATTTCGTATTTCCATAAGATGTTAAAATCGTTGTTATCAATGTAGATAAGAACATAAATGGAATACCAACAAGTGCATGTCTAAGATAAGAAACTGACATACCTTCAACCGCTGGGTTATTCATATTGAAAAAGTTGATTAGATTTTTAGAAGTCATAAATAGTATTGCAGCTACTATTACAGCTAAGATTGTTGTGAAAACCATAGCGTTTTTAGTATATGTTGATGCATCTTCATGTTTGTCAGCACCTAACATTTGAGCAATTCGAATCCCTGACCCAATTACTATAATACTAACAATACCTGCTGCTAGGTTAACATAGAAGTTAGCCGTTCCAATTGCAGAAATTGCATCTGGTCCAACTCTACCAATCCAGATCATATCGATCAGACCATAAGCAGTTTGGACAAAGTTTGAAGCAATAATAGGTAGTGCTAACCCTATTAATACCTTATTAATATTACCTTCAAGCATGTTTATACGTTTCGTCATAATCTTCCTCACATCTTTATTCTTACCTATGTATTTTACACTAATTTTGCAAGAAAAGTAGCGAAACACAAGCAAAGTTTTATATAGTACAAAAGCCACTGTAGTGGCTTTTGTTTTTTATTAGATTCCGAATGATTCAGGGTCTTTACGCCATGATTGAAGTAAAGCCATTTCGTCTTCATTAATTGTATTATTCTCTTTAGCTACTTCAATTAGACTTGAATAATTAGAAAGTGTTTTTTAGATTAATGTCAGCGTCTTGGATGTTTACATTAGCCTTTTCTAACTCGTAAGTGAAGATTGCTAATAATCCTAATACTTCAATGCCTTCTTCCTCTAAAGCCTTAATTGCTTTAATAGAAGATCCACCTGTAGAGATTAAGTCTTCGATAACAACTACTTTAGCCCCTTGAGGAATATATCCTTCAATTTGCTTTGAACGACCATGTCCTTTAGGTTCAGGTCTAACATAAGCCATTGGTAACTCCAACAACTCTGCTACAAAGCAAGCTTGTGGAATACCAGCTGTTGCGGTACCAACAATATAGTCAACATCTGCAAATTGCTCCTTGATAAGATCAACAAATCCTTGAGCAATCATGCGTCTGATTTTAGGATATGACATCGTGATGCGGTTATCGCAATAAATTGGTGACTTTAAACCACTTGCCCAAGTGTATGGCTCAAGTGGGGATAGTGTGACTGCTTTAATATCTAATAGTGCTTTGGCAATATCTTTACTTAACATAATTAAATCTCCTCTAAAATAGCTTGGTAAGCTGCTACTGGATTCTCTGCTTGAGTGATTGGTCTTCCAACAACGATGTATGAAGATCCATTGTCAAATGCTCTCTTTGGAGTCATAACACGTTTTTGATCTCCAACTTCAGCAGTTGCTGGACGAACACCTGGTGTTACTCTTTCAAAATCTAAACTTATATTATCTCGAATGATCGCCGCTTCTAGTGGTGAGCAAACAACCCCATCAAGACCAGCTTCTTGAGCACATTTTGCATAATGTAGTACTGATTCTTCTAAACTAACATTGATTAATTGATCGTGATGCATCTGTTCTTCAGATGTGGATGTGAGTTGTGTTACAGCAATAAGAGATGGACCTTCTCCTAGTCCACGTTTAGCCGCTTGCATCATTTCGATACCGCCAGCTGCGTGAACATTGGTCATGTTAACACCAAGACGTGCTAAGCCTCGCATTGCTTTTTCTACTGTGTTTGGGATGTCATGTAGTTTTAAATCTAGGAATATGTCGTGTCCTAATGACTTAATATATTCAACAATACGTGGACCTTCTAGATAGTATAGTTCCATACCTACTTTAACAAATAATTTTTCTTCACCAAATAGGTTTAGAAAATCTTCGACTTCTTTAAATGATGAGAAATCAAGTGCAATAATAACTTTGCTATTCATATGTTTTTACCTCTTCTATTAAACTTTCAATAGATTCAATTCCTAATTTATCCATAAGTGGAATTAAACCATCAATAATCTTAGGACAGGCAAATGGGTCTACTAAGTTAGCTGTACCAACCGCTACTGCAGTTGCTCCTGCTAAAATCATTTCAATTGCATCTTCAGCAGTTGAAACACCACCCATACCAATAATAGGGATATTTACAGCTCGTGATACTTCATACACCATTCGTATTGCGATTGGTTTAATTGAAGGACCTGATAATCCTCCCGTTTTATTACCTAATAGTGGGCGACGTGTTTTAACATCAATCTTCATTGCTGTAAATGTATTAACCATAGTTATAGCGTCTGCTCCTGCTGCTTCAACAGCCTTAGCAATAGCTACAATATCAGTTACGTTAGGACTTAACTTAACATAGATTGGAAGATCTGTTGCACCCTTACATAAACGAGTTAATTCAGCAGCTACTTCAGGATCAGTACCAAGTGCTACTCCACCTTCTTTAACGTTGGGGCAAGAGATATTAAGTTCAATTGCTTTAACATTAGGTGCTTGTGATATACGAGAACAAACTTCAACATACTCTTCAAATGTAGATCCAGCAACATTTGCAATGATAGGAACATCAAATTGAGCAAGGTATGGGTATTTCTCATTCATAATTACTTCAAGACCTGGATTCTTAAGTCCAATAGCATTCATCATACCTGACGCGGTTTCAGCAACACGTGGCATATCATTTCCAACACGTTCATGAAGTGTTGCACTTTTAGCCATAATCGCTCCAAGTACTTTATAGTCATAATACTGTGAGAATTCCTCACCAAATCCGAAACATCCAGAAGCTGGCATAATAGGGTTTCTTAAATCAATCCCTGGCAAAGACACTTTCAATCGATTCATAATTCAACCTCATCTCTATGGAACACAGGTCCATCTTTACATATACGTTTATTTTTCTTTTTAGTATCACATGCATGACATGCACCAACACCACATGCCATTCTTTCTTCCATTGAAATATAAACATGGTCAAGATCGGCATATTCATTTTGAACAAATTTTAATAGAGGAGTCGGTCCACATGCATATACTGCCTGAGGATTGATACCTTCAGTACCCATTCCTACATGACCCTTAATACCGTGTGATCCATCATCCGTAGTGATGATGACTTTACCTACTTTTGCAAACTTATCAGCATAGTAGATATCATCTTTATCAGCAAATCCTAATAAACTTGTTACTTTATGTCCTGCTTCATGTAGATCAAGTGCTAATTGATATAATGGCGCAACTCCAATTCCACCACCAACCAGAAGAACCTCTGTCTGCTCAGATAATTGATTAATTTTAAACCCTTGACCCAATGGTCCTAGAGCGTTGATGGTTTCACCCTCTTTTAACTGACTCATTTCAAGGGTACCCTGTCCTACAACACGGTAGAGTAATGTAGATTGTGTATCATTGTAGGCTGCTATTGAAATTGGACGTCTTAGTAATAGATGTTCAGAAGGCATTTTTAGATGTAGAAATTGTCCACTTCCATTAATGAAGGAAGTTATTTTCCCTTCCAGAATCATTTCGTAGATATCTTTAGCAATTTCTCTATTGGATATGATTTTCATATCTTCCACTATACTTGTTGTTTCTATCATAAGTTTTTATAAACTTCCTTTCCTTGGAATAATGTTAACTGGCATAAACCATAGACTTTGTGACCATTAAAAGGTGTATTTGATGATTTTGATAAATACTCTTCAGGATTTATCGTTTCTTCATGTTCAATATCAAATACTGCAATGTTAGCATTTGCTCCTACTTCTAATCTATTAACCTCAAAACCGAATGTTTTAGCAGGTTGAGTCGCCATTTTATCAATTAGGAATTCTAAGGTCATAATTCCTGCTTTAACAAAATGTGTATACATGAGAGCAAATGATGTTTCGATTCCTACAATTCCAAATGGTGTCCCAACAAAGCCACCATCTTTTTCCTTAGATGTATGTGGAGCGTGGTCTGTAGCAATCATAGCTAGTGTTCCATCAAGAAGTCCCTCTAAGAGTGCTTTTTGATCTTCTTTACTTCTTAATGGTGGATTCATTTTCCAGATTGAACTATCTTCAGGAATGTCGTTTTCATTTAAGATTAGGTGATGTGGAGCAACTTCCCCCGTTACATTAGCTCCCATGGATTGACCCCAACGTAGTGCTGATACAGTTTCTTTTGATGAAACATGACATACATGATAATGAACTCCAGTTTCTTTCGCTAGTAATACATCTCGAGCAACTTGAGAACTCTCTACAATTCCCATAATGCCTGGTAGGTTTAGTTCTTCACTCTTAAGACCCTTATGCATAACTCCTTCGAAGAGTAATGATTCATCTTCTGTATGAGCTACAATCGCTTTGTTTAACCTTACAGCTTCCTTCATTGCTAAATACATGGTCCCTGCTGTTTGTACTCCCACACCATCATTGGTGTAAGCAAATGCATTAATGCCTTCCATGTCTACCAATTCTTCAGATCTTAATCCATGAGTAATGGGTGCATAGTGTTTAACTTCAATCACAGCATCCTCTTCAATAATTTTTTCAATATCTGCATACTTTTCAGGAGTATCAGGAATTGGATTGGTATTTGGCATAGCACATACAGTTGTGAAACCACCTCTTGCAGCTGCCATAGAGCCAGTTTTGATTGTTTCTTTATCAGTAAAGCCAGGTTCTCTGAAGTGTACATGCACATCAACCAGTCCAGGAGTAATAAGATTTCCCTTGAGGTCAATTACTTTATCACCCTTCAAATCATTTCCAATAACTTCTATAATCCCATTATGAATAACCATTTCGATATCTTCTAGGATATTATCCTTAACAATTCGTTTACCATTAATTAAATGCAATCTCATTTTAAAGTTCCCTCCAAGATCCATTCCAATATAGCCATTCTCATATAAACACCATTACTCATTTGCTGAACAATTCTACTTTGTGCACACTCTACAAGTTCATCTGCTAACTCAACATCTCGATTAACAGGAGCTGGATGCATGATGATGCTGGATTCTTTTAGCGCAGCCGCTCGAGCAATCGTTAAACCATAGGTTTGATGATATTCTTCTTTTGTAAAGTGTTGTTCTGATTCATCATGTCTTTCAAGTTGAACTCTAAGCATCATAACAACGTTGGCTTCCTTAATGGCTTCATCGATATCCATAAAAGTTCCGTATTTTTCATAAGTTGAGTTGTAGTAATCATTAGGTCCTGCAAAGATAACATCTGCTCCCAATTGATTCAGTAGAAGCATGTTACTCATCGCTACTCTTGAATGGACAATATCTCCTATAATAGCTACCTTCAAACCTCTGAATGTTCTAAACTCTTCATAGATTGTCATAATATCCAGTAATGATTGAGATGGATGCTGCCCATTTCCACTCCCTGCATTAACAATTTGAATATCAAGGTTAACCAATTGATCAATATAGTTATTATCCTGATGTCTAATAACTGCAACCTCAATTCCTAATGCTTGCATGGTTAGTACAGAGTCATAGAGTGTTTCCCCTTTTGATACGGAAGATGACCCTACATCAAAGTTCATGACGTGCATACCTAAATGTTTCTGTGCCATTTCAAAACTATGTTTTGTTCTTGTACTGTTTTCAAAGAACATATTCACTATTGATTTACTGCTCTTATAGGTATGCTTACCTTCTTTATATAATAATGCTCTGTTTACAAAGTCCATTACTTCTTCATTTGAAAATTGCTCTACTGTTTCGAAATTTCTCATAAGTGCTCCTTTATGCAAAAACGGCTGACCTCAAAGAGATCAGCCGCACCACACAAAGATGGTTTCGCTTATGGTCTCTCTGGATCCATTTAAAGTGAAATCATTATTTAAACTATTATTATTGAATCTTCCCCATCAACTTCGGTAACATGTACTGATACACGTTCACTCTTAGATGTAGGAATGTTTTTACCGATATAATCTGGACGAATTGGTAATTCTCTATGTCCTCGATCAACTAATACTGCCAGTGAAATCTCTGCAGGACGTCCGTGATCAATACATGCATCCATTGCCGCTCTAACTGAACGACCAGTAAATAGAACATCATCTACCAAGACTACTTTCTTACCAGACAAGTCCATTTTATTGTCATATGATTCTTCAGGCATTTCTACATCATCACGGTAAGGTTTGATATTTAAGCTTAATACTTCAATATCCCCTTCGATTTGAGCAATTCTTTCAGCAATTCTTCTAGCTAAATGAATTCCTCTAGTCTCAATACCAACAAGTACGACATTTTCAATACCTTGGTTTCGCTCAATAATTTCATATGATAAACGTGTTAAAGCTCTCATCATTTCCATTTCATTCATAATAACTTTAGGCATCCTGTATCCTCCTTAAAATAAAAACCTCTTTTCCGCAAAGAAAAAGAGGTCATGAGTCTAATCATGTGGCCCATCAGGCCGTCCTTCTTTGTCTCTCTGGACTAAGTTAAAGGTTATTCTATAATTAGAATATCACAATCGTTAAAGATTGCAAGACTTTACTACTAATGGAGGCATTTCCCATATTGTAATTTAATTTCTTCTATCTTATTGATAATACTGTGCTTGTGCATGCCATAATTCTTGATACTTTCCATTTGAAGATACCAAATCACTATGAGATCCACGCTCTACAATCTTACCTTCATCAAATACTAATATTTCATCACAGAATCGACATGAAGATAATCGATGGGAAATAAAGATTGATGTTTTATCTTTGGTAATCTCATTAAATTGCTCATAAACTTCAAATTCACTAATAGGGTCCAGAGCAGATGTAGGTTCATCCAGAATATAGACAGGACCATCCTTATAGATTGCTCGAGCCAGTGCAATTTTTTGCTTCTCTCCACCTGATAATCCAGTCCCTCCAGCGTCATATGCTTTGGTAATGATTGAATCCAAAGGTAATTCCTTAAATCCAATATAATCAAGAACTTCTTTCACCTTACTATTATCGTAGGTCTTTGAAGTAGCTACCGTTTCTCCTAAAGCAAAGGAGAATAGCGAGAAATCTTGGAAGACAACATTAAATAGGGAGTAGTATTGTGATGCATCATACTTATCAATGTTAATGTCATTGAGCAGTATTTCTCCTGAGGTAGGAGTGTAGAGACCTACTAACAGCTTAATAAAAGTAGTTTTCCCAGATCCATTTTCACCAACAATGGCATAAGACTTACCCTGATCTAACTTCAAGTTAAAATCTTCAAGAATGGTCTTATCTGATCCTGGAAAATTGAAATTTAAGTCCTTTACTTCTAAATCATAGTCATTGTCTAAACGCTTCTCAATCGGTAATGAACCTGACTGTGATTGATTCGGAAGATCCATATACTCATAGTGTGCATCAAAAGCAACATCACTCTTACTTAGGCTGACTATTAAGATTAGTAATGCTGGTAGAGCAGAAAGTAGCATTGATAGTGCTGAAACGGATGATAATACATATCCCACTCCTAAGTTTCCAGTTACAATCTTAGCAACTACAAATACAATTAGGAATAAAGAACCTATCTGCACTAATAAAGTAGAAATAATGGAATCAACCAAGAGTTTAAAGATCCAAGCATCCATAACTGATTGTCCTGCTTTTATGGTCTTGATCAATATTCCTTTAAATAGATTTTGCTGCTTATAAAGACGTATTTCTTTACCTGTTTCATGATCCATTAAAGTATTAATGAGGTAGTTTAAGAACATGTTGTCTTCAAATCCTCTCTCTTCCAAGATAATTCTTTTTGCATCCATCTTCTTTTGATAAAGACTTGGAACCATAATCGTGAAGCCAAGATATAGGATGAAAGATATTAAATATAGACTTGAGTCTAAACTAGTTCCAGTCTCATAGGTGAAGATTGGAAGCAGTAGTGCCATTGAAGTGATTATTACAACAATGTGTTTGCTCATCATCGAAACGTCATAAGGTAGAGTTTCCATTGCTGACTGACCACCTGAAAATCCAAGTACTGTAACACGTCGTCTCAAAGCAATAATCTCTGAATCCTCTATATATGAGTAATCCATATCTATCATCTTGTTATTGCGTATAAGTTCTAACTGGCTTGAATAGTAAGATCTTAAGTATCTAAAGTAGAACTCTAAGAATCCACTGATAACAAGAACTAAGAAACCTATAACAAGTGCTAAAACGACTGTAGATATGATTTCTTCCATTGGTTTTCTTGCAGCCAAATCATTAATAATGAACTGAGAGAAAATAACCATAATGAGAGGGTTAATCCCCTCAAATAAGCCCTTAATAATACCTACCAAGAATATTTTAGGAGAAATTTTGAATGAATCTTTAAAACCTCTGATAACATTAGATTGTTTCATTATCCAGTTCCTCCTTGTAGTAGAATGCTTGCTTATCAAATAGTGTTGCGTACTTACCTGCTTGTTTCAGTAATTCATCATGAGTACCATCTTCGATGATAGTCCCTTGATCAACATAAATAATACGATCACAAAACTGTGTAGATGCTAAACGATGCGTAATAAAAAATGAAATTTTATCTTTCGCCAATTCAAAGTAGTTCTGATAAATCTCACTCTCTGAAATAGGATCTAAAGCAGCAGTAGGCTCATCGAGTATAAGTACACTACCATCTTTATAGAGTGCTTGAGCTAGTTTCAGTTTTTGCATTTGCCCACCTGATAAACTCGC
>JBGXRX010000148.1:0-3389 GCA_041811795.1 Erysipelothrix sp.
GGATGATCTCAGTAAGGATGCTGCCGATTCAGTCAATGAATTAGCAAAAAAAGTTACTGATGCATCAATCGAAGATTATACGATTGAAGATTAACAACGGGAAACTGTTGTTTTTTTTTTTGATAAATTATGATTTACTTCATTAAACTCTCTAGACATTTAAGATAAAATTTATCAAAGAGCATTGAGAGCGGCTTTAAGAATGAAGATGGATTAAGAAAGGTGTCATGACAGATAGGTTAAAAGCATACTTTTAGCGACATATATGTGATAAAATAAGACAAGATAGAAACGAGGTTTTTATGAAAAAGATATTAGAAGAACGATTAATACGATACTGTCAGATTAATACAAGGTCAGATGCTAACTCAAGCACGGTACCATCAACGAAAATTCAATTTGATTTAGCGCGCATTTTATATGATGAGTGTATAGCTATTGGATTGGATAAGGTTAAGATTGATGAGTATGGTATTGTAACTGCACTTTTACCATCCAATTCGGATAAGGATCTTCCAACAGTAGGATTTATTGCTCATGTTGATACTGCTGATTACAATTCAGAAAATGTACAACCTCGTGTTATTGATAATTACGATGGAAAAGATATTGTACTTAATGAAGAATTAAAGATCGTTTCAAGTGTTGATGTTTTCCCAAATCTACTTAATTCTAAAGGTGATACCATTATTGTTACGGATGGAACAACTTTATTGGGAGCAGATAACAAAGCAGGTGTTGCAGAGATTATGACGGCTATGGAATATCTGATCGATAATGATGATATTGAACATGGTGATGTAAGAATTGCATTTACTATTGATGAAGAAATTGGAACAGGTTCTGATTCTTTTGATGTGGAAGGATTTAATGCTGACTTTGCTTATACCGTTGATGGGGGTAGTTTGGGTGGACTTGAATATGAAACCTTTAATGCTGCAGCTGTTGACATGACATTGCATGGTGTATCTGTACATCCAGGTTCAGCTAAAGACCAAATGATTAATACTGCTATATTAGCTATGGAAGTATTGAATCAATTACCAGCTGACCAAAGACCTGAGAATACTGAAGGTCGTCAAGGTTTCTTCCTTGTAACAGAAATGACAACTAATATTGAAAAAGGCTCTATTTCGATGATTATTAGAGATCATGATATGGACCTCTTCCAAGCTAAGAAAGATTTAATCAAAGACATTACATTATCCATGAATGAGAAATATGGCTACATGGCTGTTGAAACTCAGGTTAATGATACTTATTATAATATGAAAAATATTATAGAGAAAGATATGTCGATTGTAGAAATAGCACAAGATGCTATGAAAGCATGTGATGTTACACCAGTAATTTCTGCAGTACGTGGTGGTACTGATGGATCACGTTTATCCTATATGGGATTACCAACACCCAACCTTTTTACAGGTGGGGAAAACTTTCATGGTCGCCATGAATTTGTGAATGTGGATACGATGGTCAAGGCAACTGAAGTTATCATTACAATTGCGCATTTATTATCACAGCAGTAGGAGATATTATGAAACAATTAGAAGTTAAAGATTTAACCTTTGCATATGATCAAGACGCTAAGGCTCTTAAAGGCCTTAGTTTTGACGTAGAGAAAGGTGATTATGTTACCGTTATTGGACATAATGGTTCAGGTAAATCGACATTAGCAAAATTGCTTATTGGATTATTAACACCTAATACAGGGACTATAAAAATTGATAATGAGGAATTAACAGAAAAAAATGTTTATGATATGCGTGAGAAAGTTGCCATTGTATTTCAAAATCCTGATAACCAGTTTATTGGATCAACAGTGCGTGATGATATCGCATTTGGTTTAGAGAATCGTCTTGTTGAAAGTTCAGCAATGGATGATATCATCAACCGTTTTTCTGAAGCTGTTGGTATGGCTGATTATCTTGATCATGAACCTACTAAGTTATCTGGTGGACAAAAACAAAGGGTAGCAATAGCTGGAGCATTAGCTATGCAACCCGATCTCATCATCCTTGATGAAGCAACATCAATGCTGGATCCAAAGGGTAGAAAAGAAGTTAATGAGTTGGTTGATCACTTACATAAAGAAGATAAGATGACGATTATATCCATTACTCATGATATTGAAGAAGTTACTATGTCAGACTTTGTTATTGTATTGAATCAGGGTGAAATTGCATTCCAAGGATCGCCTTATGACATCCTTTTAAAAACACAAGAATTAATATCACTGGCACTGGATGTTCCTTTCTCAGTGAAGTTTTATGAAGCCATGAAAGCAATGGGGATTACTTTAAGTGAGCCTTATAATTTAGAAGGGATGGTTGATGAGCTTGTTAATTCAATTTAAAGACGTATCATACGAATATGCAGCATCAACACCTTTTGCTTTTGATGCTTTAAGAAATGTTAATGTAGGTATTGAAGAGGGTAAAATTACTGCAATTATCGGACCTACGGGGTCGGGTAAATCAACTCTTGTTCAACATCTTAATGGACTCAATCGACCTACGGCTGGTAGTGTTCATATTTTAGATCATGTACTTCTTCCAGAAGAGAAGACTAAGAAGTTGAAATCACTAAGAGCTCAAGTTGGTTTGGTATTTCAGTTTCCTGAGATGCAACTTTTTGAAGTTGATGTTTTTACAGATGTTGCTTTTGGACCTAAGAACTTTGGGTTTTCTGAAGAAGAAACAAAAGCTTCTGTTGAAAATGCATTAGAGCTTGTCGGGATTGATTCATCACTGTGGGGAAAGTCACCTCTAGACCTATCAGGGGGGCAAAAGCGTCGTGTTGCCATTGCTGGTGTCATTGCATCTAACCCATCTGTATTAGTGCTTGATGAGCCTACAGCGGGCTTAGATCCACAAGGGGCTGCTGAAATGATGGCACTCTTTGTTAAACTCAATAAAGAGTTAGGTAAAACCATTGTAATGGTTACTCATGATATGGATCATGTACTTAACTATGCCGATGATTTAATCGTTATGGATCAAGGTAATGTACATTATTCAGGTCCTATGAAACCTTATTTCTTAGAAACTAAGAATTTAAGTGATCAAGGATTTGTTGCTCCCAAAGTACTACAACTTAAAGCCATGTTGAAAGAACGTGGTATTGATACAGGTGAGAGTGTTTCATTAGATGAGATTGCTCTTATGGCAAAGGCAGGTGTTGAATAATGAAGAACTTTGCACTGGGACAATACCTACCACTAAACTCATGGATTCACCGCTTGGATCCACGTATTAAAATTATTTCAATGATGTTCTTGATGGTATCTGTATTCTTAGCAGATTTTAAAGCTTATATTTTATTAGGAACATTCTTAATACTAGCTGTATTATCAGCAAAACTTACTTTTAAATTTATTATGAAATCCA
>JBGXRX010000149.1:0-8276 GCA_041811795.1 Erysipelothrix sp.
AACTGAGTTGAAGTTGTTTTGCTTAAGTCCTATCTTATGAGCATAATCATTGCCATCCCTTAGATATTAAAAAGAAAGACATGCTAAAGGAAAGTATGTTTGGTAGTTTTGGGAGTGGTACTATTGAAGCTCCGATTTATTTTTCATAAGGTAAGCATGTCTTTATTGGAAAGAATTTCTATTCCAATTTTAATCTGATATTGGTCGATGATGCTCATATTATCATCGGTGACAATGTCATGATTGCACCTAATTGCACACTATCAACGGCAGGCCATCCAATCGATGTTGAAACTAGAATCTCCGGTGCCCAATTTTCAAAAGACATCACAATTGAAGATAACGTATGGATAGGAGCTGGCGTAATCATTCATCCTGGTGTCACAATTGGTAGTGGTAGTGTCATAGGTTCAGGTAGTGTTGTCACTAAAGACATCCTTGCAATGTCAACCGCTTACGGTACACCTGCTACAGTTAGAGGTCCTGTAAGACCGTAATGAATATTTAACCAACTCTTTCTTGAAACAGGGAGTTGGTTTTTAATATCTGAGTGTTCTCACATACTTCGAATGTCAAAGTATGTGAGAACACAATCATAATGGATTAGCTATTATTACAATTGCTTATTATAATCCTCTCTCTATTTCTATATAATTGATAAATGAGCGTCAATAGAACAGAAGGGAAAGAAACCTTATGAATCAGAAAATGATTAAGCAAATTATGATTTCGTGTTTAGGTTTATTCCTACGTGGTTTGGGCGTTGGTTTGATGCTTTATGCAGGTCTAGGGTCTAACCCAGCGACTGTATTTCAGATGGGATTCTCTCTCTTAGTAAAGATGCCTTATGGAACAGGTGCAGCACTTATTAACATCATTATTATCTTATTGATCTATTGCTATAAAAAGAAGTACATTCATATCTCATCATTTCTTGCCATATTCTTAATTGGCTATTCCGCCGATTTCTTAATGTATGTATTAGGTTACCTTGATATAAACACTACTTTTCAAATCAATTTAGTATTATCAATTGTAGGATGTTACTTGCAGGCTTTAGGTACTGTTATCTATATTCAAGCTGGTCTTGGAGTTGGTGCATTAGATGTAGTTGCTGAAATTGTATCCGATGAGGTCAACTTTGATTACCAAGTCGTTCGCATGTTATATGATGCAATCTTACTTATGATTGGATTTGCTTTAGGGGGCATTGTTGGCCTGGGAAGTATCCTATCATTAGTACTTAGTGGTTGGATGATGAAGTCCATTCGCCCTAAAACACTCACTCTTTTAAAACCCTACTTAACATAGTTTTGTGTCGATATTTTGTGAATTTGTGTTGATAGCATTAGATTCCACACTTGAAGTTTAATTGTTGCTATAATAGTAGTATAAGGAGGATTCAATATGAAGAAAACAGTCGGAATTATGGTTACTGCAATTGCTTCAATCGCAATATACGAGACACTGAAACGCTATGGTGTCCTTGATAAAGTTCAAGGTAAAATGGAGAGAGAGTTCGGTAAAGCAAGTAATGATCCAGCCCTCCAAGCTAAAGGAATGTATCACTCTACTAAAGGTGAAGTGAAAGAAACATTCCAAAATATTGGTGATTCAGTTAAAGATACTATTGAAGATATCAAAGACTAATTATCCACTCTAAAACAGGTTGCGAAAGCAACCTGTTTCTTTGTTTGTATAATTCGTTATCTTGCTTAAATTTAGGTTTTTTTGCTTAATTTGCTATCTTAGTATTCAATCTTGTTCTTAAATCTGTAAGCGCTTGACAATGTTTAGAGTGCCCATTATTATGAAGGTGCAATTGAAATAAGGCTTATTAAAAGTGCTTTCATGAAACACTCATAATAAGCCAATAACTAGATATTAAAAGAAACTATAGTAGGATAGTAGAGGAGACATAAATATGGATTATTCTAATAAATTTAAAGAGGTTTTTGGTAGTGTATCTACTCGTAAATTCTTTACACCAGGTCGTATCAACCTAATAGGTGAGCATATCGATTATAGTGGAGGCTATGTTTTTCCATGTGCTATCACATTTGGGACTTACGCGTGGGTGTCACCGCGAAACGATAATAAACTAAGATTGTATTCTGAGAACTTTGAGGCTTTAGGAATTATTGAAGTGAGCCTAGACAATATTGTCTATGATGAAAAAGATGACTGGGCCAACTATCCTAAAGGAGTAGTTAAGATGATTCAAGATGCTGGATATGAAGTTACTCAGGGATTAGATATTTTATTCTACGGAAATATACCTAACGGGGCAGGTCTTTCTAGTTCTGCTTCTCTAGAGGTATTAATGGGACTGATTGTTTCAAAACTAAACGAGCTTGATATGGATATGGTCGAAATCGTCAAATTATCTCAAAAGGCTGAAAATCAATTTGTAGGTGTTAACTGTGGTATCATGGATCAATTTGCTGTAGGTATGGGTAAGGAAAATAGCGCGATTTTATTGAATACGGATACTCTTGACTATGAGTATGTACCTGTAAATTTAGGAAACCATTCTATTGTCATTATGAATACTAATAAACGAAGAGGTTTAGTTGATTCAGCATATAATGAACGACGTCAGCAATGTGAAGATGCTTTAGCCATTCTTCAGAAAGTAAAATCACTGCCTTACCTATGTGACTACTCCATGGAAGATTTAGAGGATAGTAAGGATCTGTTTAAAGATCCATTGGTCTACGCAAGAGCGCGTCATGCGATCTCTGAAAACGCGAGAACTAAAAAGGCTTCTCAGGTACTAAAAGAGAATGACTTAGTGGCATTTGGTAAGTTGATGAATCAAAGCCATGTTTCACTTAGAGATGACTATGAAGTAACTGGTATTGAATTAGATACTGTTGTTTCACTTGCTTGGAATCAAGACGGTGTATTGGGAGCAAGAGTAACAGGTGCAGGATTTGGTGGTTGTGCATTGGCTATTGTTGAAAGTGACAAAGTAGATTCGTTTATTGAAAATGTGTCAAAACAATATGAAGATAATATTGGTTATGAAGGTTCATTCTATGTTGCATCAGTTGGACAGGGTGCTCACGAGATGACTGAATGAAATCGATAAAAGTTTATACATTGTCCAATGATTCTCTAAAGGTAGAACTTCTAAATATTGGTGCAAGTTTGATTGGTTTTGAATCAACCAAAGATCACATAAACATAGTAGTTCGTTTTAAAGATCTAAATAATTACTTAACGAATGATGGAGCTTATTTAGGTACTACTATCGGTCCTTGTGCAGGAAGAATGGCAAACTCTAAACTCGATGCGATTCAACTATTATCTAATGAAGCAAATAATTCTCATTTACATGGTGGAAATAGAGGATTACATACCGTTATATTTGATGGTAGTCAAACGGATAGCAAAGTTGTATTTACTGCTAGTGTGGACCACTCATCTGATGGGTATCCTGGATATGTTAATTATAGAATCACATATGAATTGATAGGTGATGAGTTAATACTTAAACAAGAAGCAATTCCTGAGAACGCACAATATATTAATATGACCAATCATTCTTACTTTAATCTACTTGGCAGTGACAGTATCTTAGAACACTATTTGACTAGTAATGCCGATTCCATTAGTTTAGTAAATGAGTTTAGTTGGAACCTAGGTGAGAAGTTGAGCGTCGATGGTACGCCATTTGATTTTAGAAATCCTACGATGTTGAAAGACTGTATAGAAAGCTATCATGAGCAATTCAACTATACACGTAGCTTAGACCATTTTTTCTACGGTAATAAGTTACACTTAGAAGCAAACGATAAGTATTTAGATATTAGTACGGACCAAAAAGGGTTTCAATTATATTCGTCAAATTACTTTGATGAGAACTTTGAAGTTGAGGATGGTAGCCTAGCAAAAAATTATTCTAGTTTGGCGATTGAACCTCAATCATTCAACAATGAACCCAATTTAGGTAGTTATAGTAAATATGATAAAAACAATCCCTATTCCTCTAAAACCAGTTATAAAATAGGGTTCAGGACGCAATAGACTAGATTAGCAAACCGGTTTAGTATATAATAAATAAGTGAGAGTCACCTTAGGGTTGAATGCTCACTTTTATTTATACCAATTTTATTAGACGTAAAATAATATCCTAACTTATTTTTTTTTTGTGAAAATAATCATGAGTAATAATTGTATAAAACAGTTGGGTAGAAGTAAAAAATCAAATTATATATTGAAGGGAGATTTATTATGATGAATAATTTTAGACTGGATGGAAAAGTTGCTTTAGTAACTGGTGCTGTTCATGGAATCGGTTTTGCTATGGTAAAGGCTTTGCACTTAGCGGGTGCCAAGGTAGTATTTAATGCTCGTAGTTTAGAATCAGTTGCAAAAGCTGAAACTGCATATGCTGAGGAAAACGTTCCTGCAAAAGGGTATGCATTCGATGTTACAAAGAAAGCTCAGGTTTTGGAAGCCATCCAGATTATTGAAAAAGAGGTTGGCACTATTGATATCCTCGTAAATAATGCTGGAATCATTAAGCGTATTGGAATGCTAGAAATGGAAGTAGATGAATGGAACGAGGTGATTGATGTAGATCTTACTGGACCATTTATCATGGCACAGGCTGTATTGCCATCAATGATTAAAAAAGGACATGGTAAAATTATCAACATAACGAGTATGATGAGTGAACTAGGTAGAGAAACTGTTTCTGCTTACGCTTCTGCTAAAGGTGGATTAAAGATGTTAACAAAAAATATCGCTGCCGAGTTTGGTGAGTTCAACATTCAATGTAACGCAATTGGTCCTGGATATATTGAAACACCTCAAACAGCTCCATTGAGAGTTGATGGACACCCTTTTAACAACTTTATTTTAGATAAAACACCCCAAAACCGTTGGGGGAGAACTGATGATCTAATGGGACCTGTAATTTTCTTAGCTTCAGATGCATCTAATTTTGTTAATGGGCATTCATTATATGTTGATGGAGGAATTTTGGCTTCAATCGGTAGACAACCTAAGTAATTATTAATTAGGTGTATTATATTTTTAAATTGTTATGGAGGAATTATGGAGAGTCGTTTAAAATCAATAAAATTAGTTTATTCAGGTTTTTTTATTTCTGGTTTCTTTGTACTTGCAGTTGGCGTAATCATGCCAGATTTGATAAGTACTTTGGGCTTGAGTTTTACTGAGGCAGGAGCTATTCTGTCCATGTTTGCGCTAGGGAATCTATTGTCCAATATCTCTTTTCCTCTACTCTCTGATAAGGTAGGTAGAAAAAATGCAGTTGTAGGATCTTTAATGACAATTCCATTAGGATTAATATCAATTGTAATTTTTGGATCATCATTGCATGGAATTATTACTACAATCTTTCTAATCATGGGTATAGGTAGGGGATCCTTAAGTATCGTCTCTAATATCGTTATTAACGATTTGAGTGAAAACAAAACTAAAGGAATCAATCTTCTACACACCATTTGGGCATTAGGTGCATTTTTATCATCATTTATAATATTAATTTTACAGAAAATTGGATTAAGTTTCGATGGCGTTCTAATAGTGATTACAGGTATGACCCTTCTTATGACAGGACTATATTCTATGATCAATTATGATTATCATGTTGAATCGCATTCAAAAGATTCAACAACAAAAGTTAAGTCTAAGCCACTTGATATGTATTTTTTCTCAGTTGCAATATTACTGTTCTTTTATTTAGGATTAGAGAATACTATTAATGGTTGGCTAATGACATATCTTAAAAATATGGATGTTATAAGTGAATCACTTGCTGGTGTGATTGTCTCTGTCACTTGGCTTATGATCATGATAGGACGTGTATTCACTGCTTCAATTGGTAAGCGATTCAATGGAAATGACATAGTCTTTACTTATGTAGTCGGCGTATCACTGATGACTATTGCCCTACTATTCGCAAATAATCAATGGGTTGTATTTGGGGTTATGTTGGCTTTAGGATTCTTCCTTGCAGGTATCTATCCTACAAGTATTTCGAACGTTTCCGAATACGTTGTTGGAAACCAAAAAACAATGGCTTTGATTCTTATAAGTGCTGCAATCGGTGGAATGTTAACACCTCAGATTATTGGAATTGTCGCAGATAAGACATCTATGGTCGTAGCTATGAATTTTATCGTTGTTAATATTATAGGAATTTTCTCATTCTCAGTTATAACCAAAGTACTATCCAAGAAAGCTTAAACCGGGTAACCGGTTTTTCTTATAAATACTTGACTAATATGTTGTAATATTGCTTTTTAATCCTATTACAATTTACGAATTTTAACATCATGATATAATTTATTCACATCAAATATATACGGAGGAAGACATGCGATTATTAGATCACCATATGCATTCTAGAATATCTTTTGACTCAAAAGAAGATTTAGAACGACAGCTTTTAACCACGAATAACGTAACTATAAAAACTGAACATTTGGATTCCAAAGATCCTGTTAGTAATTTTATAAATAGAAGTCTGAACTATTTATGTCATCGAAACCAGGCTTAAGAACTAAACAAAAAATTAATAATAGTGTTTATGTAGGATTGTAAATTGGATGGACGCTTTCCTGACTCAGTTTGGAATCATAGGGGCAAAGTTAACTCCCTTTACAAATTAGTGATATTTGTATTGCTTTCATCTGTGAGAACGGATGGAACGCAACCATTTGAGATTTTATGACAATATAGAAATGAAAGAACGCATGATTGAAGCAAGTTATGCAAATAATAGCACTGAATTCGTTATGACACATTTTTCACATAAAGGGGGATGTAGTCATGCTCAAACGGAAATTTGGGCAAAAGAAAACGAATTTATCTATACTTTTTATGGGATTAGATTTAATATTTAGGAGGACCTTATGGATTTCGAAATTAAAGATAATTTTATCATCGATGGAATAAAGACAAAACTTATATCCGGAGCTTTACACTACTTTAGAATAATGCCAGAAATGTGGGAACACTCTTTGTATAACCTTAAGGCAATGGGGTGTAATACGGTTGAAACCTATGTCCCATGGAACATGCATGAGCCTTATCAGGGTCAATTCAATTTTGAAGGTTTAGCAGATATAGAGAGTTATTTAGAACTTGCTCAATCTATGGGCCTTTATATTATTCTAAGACCGTCTGCATTTATTTGTGCTGAGTGGGATTTCGGTGGGTTACCCGGTTGGCTTATTAAAGATAAAAACCTAAGGGTAAGATCACGAGATCCAAAATTTATGCAACATGTTGATGATTACTATTCAGTGTTTTTACCAAGAATTAATCGGTTTCAGTTTACTCAAGGTGGTAACATCTTGATGATGCAAATTGAAAACGAGTACGGATCATTCTCTGAAGACCATGATTATTTGCGTATGACTAGAGACATTATGCGCAAGCATGGTGTTGAGGTTCCACTCTTTACTTCGGATGGAGGTTGGCCAGAAGTCTTGAATTCAGGTGCTTTAGCACAAGATGGTATCTTAGCGACCGCGAACTTTGGTTCTGATGCTCAAGAAAATTTTAAACATCTCGATGCTTATCACAAGAAGCATGGAATGGATTATCCACTAATGTGTATGGAGTTTTGGAATGGTTGGTTTAATAACTGGAACAAAGAAATTGTAAGACGAGATCCGGAAGAAACTGCTAAAGAGGTTGAGGCAGTATTGAAATTAGGTTCAATCAACTTCTATATGTTTCAAGGTGGAACAAACTTTGGTTTTTATTCGGGTTCAAGTGATTTTGGCTCACACAGCGTGGCTCAGATTACCTCATATGACTATGATGCACCACTAACAGAATGGGGCGCACCGACGGAAAAATACTACGCATTACAAAGAGTAATAAGTAAAACATGTCCTGATGTTAAAATAATGGAGCCACTCATTCCAATTATTGGAAGCTATGAATCCATTAATGAAGTATCCAGAAAATCATCTCTGTTTTCAAATTTAGATAAATTTAAGAAACAGGTTAATGATTACACCTTAGATATGGAATCACTCGATCAAAACTTCGGTTACGTTGTCTATGAAACAAATATGTTAGATAAGCGTAAAATAGAAAAATTCAAAATCGTGGAAGCTTCCGATAGAGCTCAGATTTATGTAAATGAAGAACATATTGCAACCCAATTTAATAATGAGATAGGTGACAACCTTTCATTTGAACTAAAAAAAGACGTCAATAATCTAAAAGTTATGGTAGAAAACTTCTCTCGTAATAACTATGGTCCAAAAATTGTTGCTCAT
>JBGXRX010000150.1:0-2843 GCA_041811795.1 Erysipelothrix sp.
TCCAGAATATTGCTAATTTCTAACACTATGTTAGAATTGGATTTATAAAAAAACCATCATTTTTCAATGATGGCTATATAGCTCTTCTAATTTATAAATGTCGTCACCAACACCAGATTACAAAGAACCGGATTTAATTGAACTTTAAAGATAATTCCCAAAGATTTCAATTTGAGTTAAAAACGGAAATGACCTTGACTCTCCTTTTTCAAGTTCTACATACGCACTCATGATGAGTCATCAACGTATCCTTGATCAGGTATATCATGTTTTGGTATACGTGTCTCGAGATCCATAAAGAACGTTCGATAAGCAAACTTTTCTTCTCTGATAAGATGTGATACACGACTACTGTAATTGCATATTGCTAACTCAGCATACTTTTAAATTCTTGTAGCTTACTGGCCCGATACAAAGGTGGTAAATTGAAAAATGAATCAACGAAGAGTCAGTGTTCAAGGTCACAGTCCATCGCCCCCACACTTGGATAAAACCAGGCTTATCATGTCATCTGTCCGCTAATTTGTCTGAAGCTAACATTTCTTGCTTCTTAACATAAGCTATATCTAACAATATCTCACCTAACACCACCTACATTACATCAACAAGGAAGTGTCTTATTTGCTCTACATCGGGACTAATATAGTTTTTCGTAATTGAAAATCTCATGATGCTCCTTCTCGAAGTAAATTAACCTACCGTAAAATAATTTCCCTTCAACACAATAAATGCGCCGTAACTCATTGGGCTCTTTATGTTGAATCAGCAAATAATAAGATCTCTCTCCATCTTGATATTTATAGCATTCAACAGTTTCATTTGGGTATAGATTATCTGAATCATCATAAACATCAATAGACTCAAAATCTAGAATGTGTCCAGGTGTAATAGCTGTTATGTTCATAACTGCTTTACCTCTGGTACTATATTGCAAGGCCTTTGTTCTTCTCTTGAGTTATATTGAGGTGAAATAAATACTTTCTTTAAACTCTCTTTAGAATCTTTCAAGTTATGAAATAACATTGAAAAAGAATCATCAAGGTATCTATGTTTACCATTTGATCTTCTAATTGAAGGTTTTCTCAAAATAAAGTTAGCTGTTAACTTAGAATTTCTATTAGATTTTAACGAATCGATTACAAATAGAACATGGTGACGAGTCAATATCGCTCTTCGTTCTACATAAGTTACATTATCGTTCTCACTATAACCAAAATGTCCACTTTGCAATGAAGACATATGTTTACCAAACTTTATACGTCCGCTAATACCTGCACCAACTTTGCTGGATGACCATGAATCAATATGCTTATTGTAATCTTTGTCATCCACGATAATTGTATTATGTGCATGTGGTCTTTTATAAGCTAAACCACTGCCTTGATCTTCGTGGTAAGTGTAACGACCAGAATCTACTAAAAACTCATTTTCTCTAACAAACCACTCAATATGTAAAAAATCATCATGACCATGACCTCCACCTTAAGGTCCATTAGCAAACATGAATGTCGAGTTATTTTCATGATTTTTAACTAATGTATTCCTGCCTCGTCTAAGTAACTACATTCAGTTTTAGTAAATGGTCGAGCACCTAAACTAGACTTATAATTCCCTGTAAAAAGAAAATCATAGAGACCCGATCGTGTTGGTTCATAAAAAATATCTTCATTAGACATTTTCTCGAATGCCAAAAGTATAGTTCTCATATCTTCATAATCACTATCACCAAAATTTACTTGCTTATAATCAGTTCTCATAATGGTTCTCGATGCATGACCCATATCGATAAACTTATCCTTAATAAACTGAGATGTATTTTTACCTAGTGATTGAACAACATGCAGACAGGCGATTAGAACCTCATGGTGATACATAAAAGATTGTTCCCACTGTAAACCATCTACTCCAATTTGTGTGTCTAGGCAATGCTCAAATGTCTCTATAGCAAAATCTAATTCCTGACCAGAAAAATTGAACTTACTACTGTATACGATCACTCCTGCAGCTTCAATTGCAGTCCAATTTGATTGAGTGCGTTTGTAATCTAATTTCGATAATAAATAACTATTATACTCAACCATGGTATCGTAAATTCTAGAATTGATCTCAAATCCTAAAATCTCATATATCTCTACCATTCGTACCCAAGCAATTAACCTCAAACCTACGTCCAAACTACGCCAAGAAAAAGGTGCATTCTGTAGTGAGTAGTGATTGTTGTTAATATAGCTTTCCCATAAGCTATTTAGTGTTACGATATAAGTCATTTTATCTGTATATATATGGGCTCATATGAGATCCATTAAGTAATTCTGTCTATGTAACATATAAGCTCATTACATATCATCAGTAGGAATGTAATTCCAATTTATCTCATCCAAAGGCATGTATACTGGATCGTGCGAACGTTCCATCTCCCACTCATTTTGAAATACAAAATATCCATCCATCAATAGATCAGTCCGAGAAATAACACCTTCTCTCTCATGCTCATAAAACTCTCTTATTGTAACAATGAGAGAATTTTTATCATAATCTTTAAGGTAAATCTTTTTTGAATCCGTAAATTGGCTCATCGCTAAAGTCCACACTTTCTACCTTTACTCCTTCAGTTTCAAAGATGACAATTTCGTTATTGCCTTTCTTCAGAAGTGAAAATGGTAGGTATAAATACTGTGTTGGACCTTCATTCCAATAGCGACCAAGGTTGAAGCCATTGATAAAAATTAGACCCTTACCATATTTCGAAGTATCAATAAATGTTGTTGTTGGTTCATCAACATATAGATCAAATTGATAGAATGATGGTGTATCAACATCAAATAATGCATCATAATCGATAA
>JBGXRX010000151.1:0-5453 GCA_041811795.1 Erysipelothrix sp.
ATGAGCAAATAAAATGCGTAAATAAAATTGATGATCCCATTATAGATGATTCACTTTATCCATAATTAGACTTGGAACTAACTTTTCTTAAGAATATTCTCAGTCTTCTCTATGTTTCTATGATAACAATTCCCAGAAAACTCTTGTTGATTATATTGCCCTGGCTGATGTAGTCATCCCAGCTGATGAAATTGAAATCTTTAACCAAAACGCAACAAGGAGACGTAAGACTTTAACTAACTATACAGTTCGTGAACTTCAAGTTCCAATATTTGCTGATGGTGAATGTGTATACGAATTACCTTCACTTGAAGATGTTCGTCAGTACTCTAAAACAGAACTAGAATCTATTTGGGATGAAGTGAAACATCTTCACTACCCTCATACATACTATGTTCACCTATCTCAAAACTATATGATCTAAAACTTGAATTAATACATTCAAACGAAAAATAAAACATCCCCAGTAACTCAATTGAGCTACTGGGGATGTTTTTTATTCTTATCGTTTTCCTTGATCGTAAGGTTCACCCAATGATTTAGGTGCCGCTGATCGTTTTGAAGTAAAGATCAATACAATCAGTGTCGCAAGATAAGGAACCATATTAAATATTTGTCCTGGTATTCCAGCATTGAATAAGAATGGAATAGAAGTATAAACGTTTGAAATGGTTAGTGTAAATCCAAAGAATAGAGCTGAGAAGAAAACATTAATTGGTTTCCATTGCCCAAATATAAGAATGGCAATCGCAAGATAACCAAATCCATTTGCTGTTCCGGAGAATGCTGTAGTTACTGGAATTGTAATGTACAATCCACCTATACCCGCAAGTGCCCCTGAAACAAGAACTCCAATCCAACGAATTTTCTTAACTGAGATTCCAGCCGCATCAAGTGCTTGAGGGTTTTCCCCAGCAGCGCGTAAACGCAATCCAAATTTTGTCTTGTAAATTACAAAGACCGTTACAGCTAGAATGATGATCCCAATAAGAGTTGAAAGGTAAACCTTTTGAAAGAACATCTGACCAATTACAGGGATGTCTCCAAGAATTGGTACTTTACGAATAAGGAATGATCCTTTAACCGGAATTTCCTTAACGTGGTACATGGTACGAGCTAAGAATACTGTGAATGCAGGAGCGAAAATATTAATCGCAGTACCCGATATGGTCTGATCCGCATTCATATTTATAGATGCAAAGGCATGTATCGAAGAAAGAATAATCCCTGATAAAGCAGCAGCCAATCCAGCGATGACATAAAGAGTTTGTCCTGTAATAACATCTCCTAATAAGAACATTGTACCAATACCAAAGAAAGAACCAAAAACCATAATTCCTTCCAAACCGATATTAATTACACCACTTCGTTCAGAGAATAATCCACCAATTGAAATCATGAGTAGAGGAATAGCAATGTAGAGTGTCTGTTGAAAGACGAAATAAAAGTTATCAATTGTCATAATCTGCATCCCTCCATTTTTTAGTACGGTGTGCTAAGAACCCTTTTACAAGTATTGACAGGGCTGATACATAGATGATTGCTGAAGTGATAACTTCAATAATCTCTGGTTGAAGACCTAATGTCTGTAGTCCTGAACCACCGTAAGTTATATGAGAAATAAACAATGCTGAGAATATAGTGGCAATTGGATTACTTTGTGCAAGTAAGGCAATCGCGATTCCACTAAATCCTTGTGGTAATAAGACGTTGATGGTTGAGATATAAACCCCAGCATCTGATAAGTACATTAGCGCCCCACCCAGTCCTGAAAGTGCTCCAGCAATAGCCATTGAAGCAATAATATTACGTTTCTCACTAACACCTGCATATCCTGCACCATGACGGTTGAAACCAACAGCTTTCATTTCAAATCCAACTTTAGTTTTATTTAAAATGATATGCATAATGATCCCAACGATTATAGCAAGAATGATAGCTATGTTAATTGATGAGCCTCTAAATAACTTATCCAATCCAAACTTGGGCAGATAAGCATGAACAGGCTTTAGAGTTCTAGAGAATGTAGTATCGTAAGGTGTTGCACGAATAAGGAAGTTGACTAGATACATTCCAATATAGTTCATCATGATAGATCCGATAACTTCGTTAACGTTATATTGGGCTTTTAAGAATCCAACAATAACACCCCAAAGCATACCCGCTAACATCCCCAATAATGATGCAACGATCCATCCCAATCCTGATGGTAACCAAGTAAAGTTAACTCCAACATAGATTGCTGTAAAGGCTCCTACAGTAAACTGTCCTGAAGCACCAATATTGAATAGACCCGTCTTAAATGCAAACCCAACAGATAGACCCGTTAAGATCAAAGGCGCAGCCTCAAACATAACGTTTCCAAGTCCACGCATATTGTGTTGGAACCCACCTTTAATAATGTAATTGAAGGCTCTTAATGCGTTGGTTGGTGTCACAATAAATAGAACTACCAAACCAAATACAAGTCCAAATAGAATAGCAAATAGTGAAGCCAGTAGTTTATGTGTATCCTCTTGAGCAAGGAACTTCTTAAATTTATTCATTTTGTTTCCCTCGCTTCGCTCCTGCCATATATAACCCTAATTCTTGTTGTGTGATTTCATCAGGGGAGAATTCTCCAACAATTTCACCATGATGCATAACTAAGATGCGATCTGAAATATTCATTATCTCTGATAGTTCATATGAAATCAGTAGGACTGATTTACCTGCATCACGCTGTGCTACGAGTTGCTTATGAATATAATCAATAGCACCTACATCCAGTCCACGTGTTGGTTGTACCGCCATTAGAAGATCTGAATTAGTATCGATTTCTCGAGCTAAAATGACCTTTTGTTGGTTACCACCTGACATAGAACGAACAATTGTTTCTGCACCATTGGATGATCGAATATCAAAACGATCAATCAAGTCCACAGCATATTTTTTCATTTTATCAAACTTTAGGAAGCCATTTTGATTAAATTCTTTTGTAAAATATTTTTTGAGAGACATATTATAAAATAAGTTGAAATCTAAAATAAGGCCATCTCGATGGCGATCTTCTGGAATATGCGCTATTCCAGCTAGGTTTCTTTTACGTACTTTATAGTTAGTAATATCTTTACCGTTGAGGAAGATGTTCCCATTCTCATTGTTTTGTAGTCCCGCTATAACATAGGCAAGTTCATGCTGACCATTACCTTCGATACCAGCGATACTCACGATTTCATTACGGTGTAGGTTGAATGATACATTTTTAAGTGCATCATATTCATGTTCTTTTGATGAAACCGTAATGTTTTTAAGTTCTAATACTACATCACCTTGAGGTAAATCTTTTTTAAGAATGTTCAGGTCAATCTTATGACCAACCATCATTTCACTCATGACTTCAGTTGAAAGGCCTTCAACTTCTTCAGTACCAATATATTTTCCTTTACGTAATACTGATACACGATCAGCAACACGCTTGATTTCATCCAATTTATGGGTGATAAA
Organism: Erysipelothrix sp.; assembly: GCA_041811795.1. GTDB lineage: Bacteria > Bacillota_I > Bacilli_A > Erysipelotrichales > Erysipelotrichaceae > Erysipelothrix. The sequence goes on from JBGXRX010000151.1 coordinate 3,487, forward strand.
AATAATTGATTTTCCTTCTTTTTGAAGTCCTAACATGATTTCCATAAGTTCATCAATTTGCTGAGGTGTTAAAACTGCCGTTGGTTCATCAAAAATCATTACATCTGATCCGCGATAAAGTAGTTTTAAAATCTCAACTCGTTGCTGTTGTCCTACGGAAATATCATCAATTTTCGCATAAGGATCAACTTTAAGATTGTATTTTTCTGAAAGTTGCTTAATCTCCTTAGCAGCATTTTCAATATCAATAACACCTTTTGAACTTTGCTCAATACCTAGAATAATGTTTTCTGTAACTGTAAAGTTACCAACAAGTTTAAAGTGTTGGTGAACCATCCCGATTTTATGAAGCGCAGCATCATTAGGATTCTTAATATTTACAGCAACTCCATTTACTAAAATTTCACCACTATCCGCCTGATACATTCCGAACAAAATTGACATTAGAGTAGATTTTCCTGCACCATTTTCTCCTAGTAGTGCATGAATTTCACCCTTTTTTAATTTCAATGTACAGTCATCATTTGCAATGATTCCTGGAAAGGTTTTAGTAATATGATTCATTTCTATAACATTTACCATATTCATCTCCTTTAATAATAAAATAGGACCTCATCATTTTTATGAAAAGGTCCTAGCTGTTTTATTGTAGTTATTTTTAGTTAGCTACAATAGTTACATTTGATAAATCAAATGATGGATTTTCACCCTCATGACTAGTTGGAATTTCTGAAGCGATTCCGTCTTTATCAGCTTTTAAGTCTGCATAGATTGCATCGTATTGAGCTTTGTCAAAGTTTTTGAATCTAGTGAAGTCAGTAGCTAAACCAACTGAATCTTTAGCAATGTCATACACTAGAGTTTGTCCACCAGGGAAGTTTCCTTCGAAGTGTCCTTTTAGTGCATCACGTACTGATCCTTGTAATTGCTTGACTGCTGAAGCAACAACTGTCTCACTGTCACCTTGTTGATCTGAGTCAACTCCGTATGAAACTTTTTCTGCATCCTCAGCAGCTTTAAATACTGAGTCTCCAGCACCACCTGCAGCAACGAAAATTGCTTCAGTACCACTTGAGTACCATCCAGATGCTAACTGTTGAACTTCTTGTGATGGTTCAAAAGTCATTGAATAGTTCCAACGAACATCGATATTGTCGATACCTAATTCTTTAGCAGCATGGTTTGCTCCATATAGGTAACCGATACCAAACTTAGTAACAGCAGGAACTGGAATTCCACCAATGAATCCTAGTTTTGTGAAACCTTCTTTAACTGCAGAGTAACCAGCTAAGAAACCAGCTTGCTCTTCTTGGTATAGTAATGACACTGTATTTTCACCAACAACTGGATCTGATGTATCATCTTTTTGTGGCTCACTATCTACGAAGATAAAGTGAACATCAGGATAATCAGCTTGTGCTCTAAAAATAGCATTGTTGAATAAGAATCCAGGTGTTACTAATACTTTAGCACCCATCTCTTCAATCGCCTTAACGATTGTGTTGTAATACTCATTGTCGTTCCCACTTAAAGGACGTACATATTTTGCTGTAACATCTTTGTTTTCAGCAGTATATTGCTCAACACCTTCCCAAGATCCCTGGTTGAATGATTTATCATCAATGGTTCCTAGGTCTGTAATCAATACGATGTCTGCTTTACCGTCATCTTTTTCACCAGATGAACATGCAGTAAGTCCAAACATCAATAGTAATGCTAATAAAACTATTCCTGTCTTTTTCATAGCTTCCTCCAACAAGTTTCCTTGTACTTATATTCTAGTTTATTTCACAAAGAAAATCAATGAATTACATCTTGATAAGTAGCCTGGAGTCAATTTAATGCCTAAAATTGTAAGCGGTTTCTTCTCAAAGTTTATGAACTTCTTTTCTTCGCTTTATATTATTATTTTTCTAAATTAGATTTATCGATAAAAAAAGGAGTTCCATTTGGAACCCCTCATTTAC
>JBGXRX010000152.1:0-11669 GCA_041811795.1 Erysipelothrix sp.
AGACCCACGCTCACCTAAAGTTGGAATGCCTGAGATCATTCTACATCTACACGGTAAAATCACACGCACGGTAAGTGCTGGCGGTGCTTATTCAAGTAATGGAGGAAATGAAGATGTCTAATATTAATGAAAAAGAAGTACTTTTATCAGTTAAGGATCTAGAAATTACATTTGGTTCAAAACGAAAAAAATTCGTTGCTGTTGACCATGTTAGTTTTGATATCTACAAGGGAGAAACATTCTCACTAGTAGGTGAATCAGGATCAGGGAAAACTACAATTGGTCGTGCAGTCGTACGTATCAACCCAACATCCAATGGTGAAATCTTATTTAAAGGTAAGAAAATCAATGGAAAAATTTCTAATGCTGAAAAAACTGATCTAATTAAAAAAGTTCAGATGATTTTTCAAGACCCTGCAGCTTCTCTAAATGAGCGTGCTACAGTTGATTACATCGTTTCAGAAGGTTTACATAACTTTAAACTTTATGAAAATGAAGAGGATCGTGTTCGTAAAATTACGGAAATGATTTCAAAAGTAGGACTATTACCAGAACACTTAACACGTTACCCACATGAGTTCTCAGGTGGACAACGTCAACGAATTGGAATTGCTCGTGCTTTAGTTATGGACCCAGAACTAGTTGTTGCAGATGAGCCAATTTCAGCTCTTGATGTTTCAATTCGTGCTCAAGTTCTTAACTTATTGAAAGATCTACAAGAAGAAAAAGGTTTAACTTACTTATTCATCGCCCATGACTTATCAGTTGTACGTTTCATTTCGGACCGTATTGCGGTAATTCACCAAGGTGTTATCGTTGAACTTGCTGAAACAGAAGAATTGTTTAGGAATGCACTGCATCCTTATACAAAATCACTTCTATCAGCAGTACCAATGCCTGACCCTGAAGTTGAAAAAGATAAGAAATTAGTTGTTTATGATGTTTCACAACATGATTACTCAACAGATAAACCATCTTTTGTAGAAATAACTCCAGGACACTTTGTTTGGGCTAACCAAGCAGAAGTCGCTGAATACCAAAAAATAATCAAGTAAAAATTAAGTCGGGAAACCGACTTTTTTACTACCCTAAAATAATCTAATAGAATCCATAAATAAAGTTTCTGATTGGTCTATTGATGACCCATTAATTGTATATTATGGTATAATTAGTTAACCGACTAACTAAAGGAGAATTATGGAAGCAAAATTAAGTAAATTATACAGACAGTTGAATGTATCACACCGAGTCGTAGTTCAAAAATATTTAGATCAGTACGGTCTATATATTGGACAACCACGGTTTTTATTTGTACTTGAAGAGCAAGAAGGAATCTCTCAAGCGGTTCTTTCTTCCATTCTTAAAGTGACAAAAGAAACTGTTTCAGTGACTTTAAAAAGACTGGAACAATCGGGTTACATCAGGCGTGAAGTCTCTCAAAGTGATAAACGTATTAAATTACTTTATCTCAATGAGAAGGGGAAAGAGTTGATGCCTGAACTGCGTAAGAATTTTAATGATATTAATGAGCGCATGTTCTCCCAGTTAGACAAAAATGAAAAAGAAATCCTGGAGTCGCTTTATGAAAAGATGCTTCAAGGACTTGGAGAGGAGCTTTAGTATATGAAAATATTAGGTAAATACTTTAAAAAAGAAGCCTGGTTAGCTTTACTGGGTATTGGATTTGTTGCTGTTGTTGCCTTGATGGAGCTCTACCAAATTCAGCTTATGGCTAAAATCATTGATGTTGGGATTGCTCAGCAAGATTTTGAAATTGTTAAATCAGTAGGTCTACAGATGGTAATACTTGCTATATTAGGAGCTATTGTTGCAATGATGGGTTTATACTTCCCGTCTCAAGTATCCAATAACTTCGCATTACGATTAAGAGAAGATGTTTTTGCTAAGATTCAAACCTTCTCACTTAAAAATATGTCTTCATTTCAAACTGCATCTTTAGTAACACGTTTGACTAATGATATTAACTTCCTACAAAGAATGGTAATGATGATGTTGAGAATGGCTGTACGTGCTCCTGTATTTTTAGTTGCAACGGTTGTTCTAACTTACTTTATCAGTCCAATACTAGCAAGTGTCCTATTCTTCAGCGTTGTATTTCTATCAATTACACTTGGACTTGTTATTAAACAGGGGTTCCCACGATTTATTAAGCTACAGAAGAAAGTTGATAAGATGAACCAAACGGTTCAAGAATCACTATCGAATATAAGAGTGATTAAATCCTTTGTTAGAGAGCCGTTTGAAGATGAAGCATTCGTTACAGAAAACCACGAACTTTATGACGCTTCTGTTTCAGCTAATATATTAATGGTATACATGAGCCCTGCACTTATGACTGCTATCAACTTTGCGACTGCAATCGTAGTTTATATTGCTAGTATTCTGATTGTTGATATGAAGACCTTAAACATTGGAGAGCTAGTTGTAGTAATCTCCTACTTGAGATTTACTATGTTCTCAATGATGATGTTATCTCATGTATTGATGATGTTCTCGCGTTCTAAGGCCTCATTTGAGCGTGTAGCAGAAGTTCTCAACACTAATGTTGATATAGAAACCAGTTCAGATGCTAGACCTTTAGAAGACTCACAAGGGTTAATTGAATATAAGAATGTTTCGTTTACTTATTTTGATGATATGGAAAGTATTCTTAGCAACATTAACTTCAAAGTGGAGCCTGGTAAACATATTGGTATTATAGGTTCTACAGGTGCTGGTAAAACTACATTGATTAATCTTTTAGTACGATTAATTGATGTTACAGACGGTGAAATTCTATTTGATGGTCAGAATATTAAAGATATTGATCTTAAATATTTACGCTCACAATTTGGTTTCGTTCCTCAAAAGAATGTTCTATTTACGGGAACTATTGAAGAAAACTTAAAACTAGGTAACGAGAATGCATCTATGGAACTCTTGGAAAGAGCTACTAAAGCAGCTTCGATCAATGCATTTATCCACGAAGATAAATTGGGTTATCAAGCCTTAATCCAGCAAGGTGGTACAAACCTATCAGGTGGACAACGTCAACGTATGTGTATTGCTCGTGCCTTAATCACTGAACCTAAAGTATTAGTATTAGATGACTCTACATCTGCATTGGATGCTGCTACGGAGAAACAAGTTAAAGAATCACTTGCTGAACTCTACTCAGATATATCAATTATTTCGATTGCTCAGAAAATTTCCTCAGTTGCAGATTCTGATACTATTATTGTTATGGATCAGGGTCAAATCGTAGGATTAGGTCAACACTTGGATCTACTAGAAACATCATCGGTATATAAAGAAATCTATGATTCACAGATGAGAAAGGGGGAGTTAGAATGAATCGACGCGTTGTAATTGGTGCTAAACCAAAGGCACAAAAGAAGACCCTACTCAGACTTATTTCCTACTTAGGTGAATCGAAGATTGCCTTACTGATGGTTATTCTTGCTTCAGTTGCAGCAACATTAGCAGGACTTTATGCATCTTATGCTATCAAACCTTTAATTGATATTATTGAACAAGGATTAATTGGTAACTTGAGTCGTGGAGATTTGCAGTCATCACTTCTATTTCAATTATCAATCTTAGTTATCGTTTTCTTAATAGAAATACTAATGACATTATTCTCATCTCGAATGATGGTAATTATCTCTCAGAAAACTGTTGAGACCATCAGAAAAGATATGTATGAAAGAATGTTAAGACTTGAAGTTAAACATCATGATCACAATGCTCATGGTGATTTAATGTCACGCTTTACTAACGATATTGACTTAGTTGGTGAAGGTCTAAACACCGCAGCTGCCTCAATTGTTATTAACATCTTTACTCTTATTGGTACTGTTATTGTTATGATTTCTATCAACGTTCTCTTGTCAGTAGTAACAATGATAATCTTGCCATTCTTATCCCTCCTAGCCAACTGGGTTGTTAAGAAATCAAGAGTCTATTCTAAACGCCAACAAAATTCATTAGGTGTTCTCAATGGTTATATTGAGGAATCAATGGAAGGGCAAATGGTATTGCAACTTTTCAACCATGAAAAGCAAGCTCAAGAAAAATTTGAAGGACTGAATAAGATTTATCGTAAGAACTCACAATGGGCTCAAATTACTTCTATTATGATTTACCCATTAATGCAAAACCTTAATACTATTTCATACGCGATTATTGGAGTAGTCGGTGGTTACTTATCCATCTTTAAGGGCTTATCCATTGGGTCATTAAGTGCCTATGTAAACATGACACGTACCCAAGGTAAACCGATTAATGAAATTTCTCAACAATTTACAACGCTACAATCGGCATTGGCATCAGCTGAACGTATCTTTGAACTTCTTGATTGGGAAGAAGAGTTAGTCAATGAAGATGATATTGTACTTGAACATGTTGAAGGGTCCGTAAGATTTGAAAATGTTGATTTCTCATATGTTGAAGGTACACCAATCCTTAGAGATGTTTCCTTCTGGGCTAAACCAGGACAGAAAATTGCTTTCGTTGGATCAACTGGAGCTGGTAAGACTACCATCACCAATTTAATCACACGTTTCTATGATATTAATGCTGGTCAAATTCTAATTGATGGTGTGGATATTAAAGAGGTTAATCGCTTCTCACTTAGAAAACATATCTCAATGGTACTACAGGATACTCATTTATTCTCAGGATCCATCATGGATAATATTCGTTATGGTAACTTAGAAGCAAGTGATGATGAATGTATTCAGGCTGCTAAACTTGCCAATGCCCATCATTTCATCAGACAATTAGAACATGGCTATGACACTGTGATTTCTGGAGATGGTGATGAGCTAAGCCAGGGGCAAAAGCAACTTCTAAATATTGCTCGAGCAGCAGTTGCTAATCCTAGCATACTCATTCTTGATGAAGCGACATCATCAATTGATACACGTACAGAAGCTCTTATCGAGAAAGGTATGGATTCCATCATGGAAGGACGTACTACATTCGTTATTGCTCACCGTTTATCGACAGTAAGAAATGCTGATGCAATCATTGTATTAGAAAAGGGTGAAATCATTGAGAGAGGATCTCATGATGAACTTCTTGAACAACACGGTCGCTATGCATCACTATACAGTGGACAGAGCGAACTTACATAAGATACTAAGGGAAGACCAAAGGGTCCTCCCTTTTTTATGCAAAGGTACAAAAGAGGGACCAAGACTGTTATAATATGAGCACTAAGGAGTACATTATGACAGCCATTATATTTGATTTAGACGGAACACTTTTAGATTCACTAAACGATTTAGGAAATGCAATGAACAGAACACTTGAACAACATGGGTATAAGACACACCCAATGAGTTCTTACAAAACATTTGTAGGAGATGGACTCTATAAATTATGTCAAAGAGCATTAGGACAAGAGCAAGATAATAGAGAAGCGGTATTTGCTGATTTTCTAGAAAATTATGGAAGCATTGAATCTGTAGCTAAGGTATATCCAAATGTTATCGATACTTTAAAAACACTCAATAAATTAGAAATTCCAATAGCAATACATACAAACAAAATGCAACGTTTCACAGATGATATCATCACACATTTTTTTCAAGATATTGATTTCACTAAAGTTGTTGGAGATTTGGAAGATGATAAACGAAAACCAGATCCACACCATACACTTGAGATTGTAAAAAGTTTCCCGGGTAATATATCAAAGGTCTTCTTCGTTGGAGACAGTGATGTAGATATGTTCACCGGTGTTAATGCGGGACTTATTCCAGTTGGTGTTAGTTGGGGATTTAGAAGTGTTGAGCAATTAAACGGAGCAGGTGCAGCTCATATTATCAACGATATGAAAGAACTTCTGGATGTGATAAAATGAATGCAAATGGAGGATACCCAATGAACGTAAAAAAGAACTTGTTGTTTGTAACAGGACATAAGAATCCTGATACAGATTCAATCGTTTCAGCCATTGCCTATGCTCATTTGAAAAACGAACTGGGCGAGGCAGCTGTTGCCTGCCGTCTGGGGGAGTTAAGTGACGAAACAGAATACTTAATGGAACGTTTTGGTTTCGACCACCCTATGTTACTTAAAGATGCTCGTGCAACACTTGATGAGATTACAGTGGACTTACCAACAAAGGTACATTTCAACTCATCAATCAAAGATGCTATGGCCATTGTGTCTACAAAACGTCAGACATTAGCTGTAGTAGATGATAGGGATCAACTTCTAGGAGTTGTTACTTCCTCTAATCTAGCAGATATTGCAATGGGTGATACTGCTGTGACGATCGAGTTGCTGAAAAGAACTTCTCAAGAAGCATTAGCACGTGCTATTGATGGTCATGTTGTGTATGAGTCTAAAGAGTTTAACTTTAATGGAAAAACTTCAATTGGAGCTCTCAATAATAATAAATTGGAAAATTACGATCTTGAAGGACGATTAGTTATTCTAGGGGATGATGATCATGCTCAAGAACAAGCAATTGTAAAAGGTGCTGCATGTCTTGTATTAGTATGGACTGAGAAAGTCTCTAACCATATTTTAGGCCTTGCTGCTAAGTATAATTGTTCAATTATTACTTCAACTCACGGTACCATGAATACATCACGTTACCTCTTGTTCTCACCTTCAGTCAAAGAAGTTATGGCAACTGATTTAGTGTCATTCAACTTTAATGAATTCGTTGATGATGTGGGTAGAAAAATGTCTCAGACACGATTTAGATCTTACCCAGTAACTGACGATAAAAACCGTATTTATGGTTTCATATCACGTTACCACATTCTAAATTCCAATTCGAAACAACTTATCCTAGTCGACCATAACGAGTATTCTCAATCTGTCGAAGGAATTGAAGATGCAGATGTATTTGAAGTTATTGACCATCACCGTATTGGTGGTGTGACTACGGTTAAACCAATTAACTTTAGAAACGAAATAATCGGATCAACAGCTTCAATCATTACTAAAATTTATCAAGAAAATAATATTGAAATACCTAAGGATATCGCAAGTATTCTACTAGCAGCTATCATATCCGATACACTTAACTTGAAATCACCAACGACAACACAACAAGACGTTCGTTTAGTAGCTCAACTAGAGGAAATCTCAGGTCTTGATCGCTTTAAATTTGCTCATGAAATGTATGAAGTAACTTCTAGCTTCAAGAGTAAATCATATGAAGAAATTATCAACCAAGACGTTAAGAAATTCTACATTTCTGAGAAAGAAGTTATGGTTTCTCAAGTTGTTCTTTACCGATTCGACGAGCTTTATGACATCATTGAAAACTTTGAAGATGTTATGGAGGTCTTTGTTGCAGATCAACGCTTAGACCTTCTAACAGTTGTCTTTACAAGTATTGAAGACAACGGATCGATAGTCCTATCTGCTGGCGCACTTAAGGATGCAGTAAGTTTAGACTTCCCGCAAGAAAACGGGGATAAATTTACATTCTTAAAAGATGTTGTATCACGTAAGAACCAAATACTACCTCGTTTATCCAACGCTATAGAGAGATTTATGAAAGTATAATACACGAAGGGGTCCTGAAAAGGATCCTTTTTTTTGTATAGTGAATGTGTAAATATTCAATTTTAGTATCAACTATTGAATCAAACCATACTCTAATTAGTTCCTGAAATACAGCGAAATAAGACCAGAAATCTATTAATTAATTATTCTTGAATGAATTTTTTACTAGGATGCCGGCTTTAAGTATTAGTGGCAATGGGAGTATTTCTCATTGGCAATTTGAATTTTTAGGGAGATTAAGAAATGAGCTATAAATTTACAAAACACCAATATAGACGTGTTACAGATATACTTAAGAGTTTAAATTCCAACTGTTATAGCATTTGCTATCAAGGTATATTGGATTATGACAAAGCTGGTATAAAGGAAGGATGTTTGAATGATGAATTCCATTTTTTGAAAAATGATGATTCTATTAGAATGAACGCTAATTCAGTTCATCCGGAAATCAATTCAATCGCTGAATATATTTTTTTTAGGTCTGTTAGTAAATATGGCCCAGGTGTTGAAAGTAGAGTAACGTTTACTCAAGAGTTTGTAGAAGTAGATATTTCTATTGAGCAAGAAGATAAACTTTCGATTAAAGGGTCATTAATGGATGTTTTGAATTAAATAGAAAAATTTGAATGTGAAGGTTGGGTAGGAGTTACTTTGTATACACTTTTAGGTATTGGTGCATCGGTGATCATATCATTTGTTGTTCTCATAGTGGCAGCTTTATTATTTGATATATTTTTACCATTAAGTTATGCAATGACCTTAATGGTTAATATCGCAATTGGATTTGTAATATCTGGGGTTGTTTGTTCTCCCTTTTTTGTTTCCAGTACTGAAGATTTTAAGTTTTTTGGACCTTTAGGTAGTTTTCTTTCCATATTATGGATTTCCATACCTTATTCCTTTAGTGGTTCTGGTGATTACTTTTTCCTTTTCGCATTATTTTGTTCATTATGGAAATGATTTGGATCATTATTAGGTGCATAATTAGTTTGATCTTAATTATCATAATTCCCTCTATTACCTCTGCATATTATCTCTATACTGCTCCGATAAGATTCATAAGAGCATAATAAGTACTAATATATATATATAAAAATAACCTCTCACACAAGAATCTTGTGTGGGAGGTTATTACTTTACTCTAAAGTGTATGTATCTTCTTCAATCCATTGTTGTCCATCTCGTTCAAATAGAGAGAGGGATTCTTTTGGACCATTAGTGAAAGCACTGTAAGGGAAGGGTTGTTTTCCTTCTATTGCCTGGGCAATATCTTCCACTAGTTCCCAAGACAGTTTAACCTGCTTGAAGGAAGCAAATAGGGTGTGGTCTGATTCAAGAGCAGCTTTTAAAAGGCGCTCATAGGCTTCTGGAGTGTTCTTACGGTATTCGTAATTACAACTCTGACAGAAATCCATAGAAACAGATTGAACATCATTCTTTTGACCTGGTGTTTTAATATTAAAACGGAAAGTAACACCTTCTTCAGGTTGGATGTTAATCACTAGAACGTTTGCTGGTGCATCACCAATTTGCTTGAGTTCAACAGCGATATGAGTAGAGCGTGAAGCCATTCTCTTTCCAGTACGGACATAGAATGGAACGCCTTTCCATGTCGGTGTATTAATTGCTAGTTTAATTGCAGCAAACGTCTCAGTTTGAGAGTTTGGAGCAACACGATCTTCATCAACATAGTTCTTTGATGAATCCGTTTCAGTATATTGACCTAACACAACATCGGTATCGATATTCTCTATCCTGATTGCATCAAGAATATCTTCTTGTTTCGTATGAATATCAGTAGCATTGAGACTTTCAGGCTCTTCCATTGCAACAATGGACAAGATCTGAAGAAGGTGGTTTTGAAACATGTCCTTAATTGCACCAGTATGGTCATAATAAGAACCACGGTTTTCAACTCCAACCATTTCGTTAGCAGAAATTTGAATGTTATCGATAACATCTTTGTTCCAAATGTTTCTAAATACTGCGTTAGCAAAGCGAATCGTAAATATATTTTGAACCATCTCTTTTGCAAGGTAGTGATCTATTCGATAAATATTATCTTCTCCGATAATACCTGTCAAAGTATCATTAATCGAGATAGCTGAAGCTAAATCATTTCCAAATGGTTTTTCAATAATAATCTTAGCATTTTTAATAAGATCAAATTTTTCTAATTGTAGTGCAATCGTTTCAAAGAAACTTGGTGCAACTGCAAAATAGTAAGTTATTGTAGCATTTGAATCAATACTATCAAAATGAGTTTTTAAACGCTTATAACCTTCATCTTGAGTAAATGTCATCTCGAAATAAGTAACATAGCTCAAGAGTTCATTAACATGGTCATCAGATATCTTCAAACGAGCATGCTCTTTTAACCAAGGCTTAAGAAGTTCGTGATAGTCGCTTGTGGATAACTCCTGACGACCGATAATAACAATATGAAAATTCTCAGGCAATTGGTCTGTTTTTAATAAATTGTAGAAAGCAGGAAGAAGCTTACGGTAGGTAAGATCTCCTGTCCCTCCAAAAATTGTAACTATTTGATTACTCATTGTCTTCATACCACTCAGTGTGGAAATGTCCTTCACGATCATTACGCTCATATGTATGTGCTCCAAAGTAATCACGTTGTGCTTGAATTAGATTTGCACTTGAATCTTTAGTGCGATAAGCATCGAAGTATGAGATAGCAGTTGTAAAGGAAGGAACTGAGATTCCTTGTTGGATTGCAAGTGCTCCAATTTCTCTAAGTGCTGGTTGGTACTCAAGAAGTGAATCTTTGAATGACCCATCAACCATTAGGTTTGCTAATGAAGCATTTGTTTCATAAGCATCAGCAATACGGTTTAAGAATTTAGCGCGGATAATGCATCCTTCACGGAATACACGAGCGATGTCTCCAAATTGAAGATCCCAATTGTATTCAGCTCCAGCATTTTTCAGTAAATCAAATCCTTGTGCATATGCAATAATTTTACTTGCATAAAGCGCGCGTCTAACAGTTTCAACAAATGCAGCTTTATCTTCGATTTTGTAATCTGCTGGTGAGTATGTTAATAAGTCACTTGCAAGAACACGTTGGTCTTTAATTGCTGACATAAAACGAGCAAATACTGAACTTGCTAGTAATGAAGCATCAGTACCTGTGTTTAAAGCTTCATCAGCAGTCCATTTACCTGTCCCTTTTTGTGCAGCACGGTCAAGAATAACATCAATAAGATCTTTGTCTGTTTCAGTATCTTTCACTTTGAAGATATTAGCAGTAATTTCAATTAAGAATGACTCTAATTCTCCTTCATTCCATTCTTGGAAAATTGCTTGAATTTCTTCGTTAGAGAATTTACCAATATGTTTAAGGATAGAATATGATTCTGCAATTAATTGCATATCAGCATATTCAATTCCATTATGAACCATTTTTACATAGTGACCAGCACCATCAGTACCCATATAAGTACAGCATGCTTCGCCTTCGTATTTCGCTGCAATATCTTCTAAGATACCAGATACGAATTGGTAAGCGTCTTTTGATCCACCTGGCATAATAGCCGGACCAAATCGAGCACCTTCTTCACCACCTGAAATCCCAACTCCCATATAACGGAATCCCTGAGCTTCAACAGCTTTTGTACGAGCTATCGTATCGTTAAAGTTTGAGTTACCACCATCTAGAATGATATCTCCTTGATCCAATAATGGAATTAGTGTTTCGATCACTAAATCCACAGGACGTCCTGCTTGTACCATTAGAATAATCTTACGTGGTAAAGATAGTGAATCAACAAAATCCTTTAGTTCTTTGTATAAAGTCATTTTTTCATGTGGGTTGTTTTTAACTACTGCCTCACCGACAGTATATGTTCTATTGTAAATTGCTACATTGTAACCATGATCAGCAATGTTTAATGCTAGGTTAGAACCCATAACAGCAAGTCCTATAACACCAATATCGTTTTTCATACTTAAAATCCTCCAATGGGCATATTATACCAAATTAAGCACCTTTTGATAACATCTGGATAGCGTAAAATGGGTGTGGGAATAGAAAAAGAGACTTATCCTGTATACTTGATGTACTACACACAAGAAAGGGATAAATCTCATGACTATTTTAACACATAAATTACCTA
>JBGXRX010000153.1:0-37838 GCA_041811795.1 Erysipelothrix sp.
CTTGTTGATTGAATAATGTAAACATGTTTTCCACGTACAGATTCTAATGGTTCAATCAAGATTTCCCCATCAGCAAAATGTTTAACGTCAATCTTACCGCGTGTTATGTTCAAATGTTCGCAAATTTCATCTGCGAGTTCTATATTTGAAGATAGTGCAAATACTACTGTGTCTTTGTTTGTCATTCTACTTAACCTCTTTGTTTATGAATTTGTTACCGTATCCCACTTTAATTTCAGTACGATTACGTGCAATCGCCATATCCCCGTCCGGGACATCCTCAGTGATCGTAGATCCTGCGGCAACCAGTACATTCTTACCGATATTAATTGGTGCAATTAAGTTAGCGTTACTTCCTATAAAACTGTTGTCTCCAATAGTTGTCATATTTTTGTTAACGCCATCATAGTTGGCAGTAACAACACCACAACCAATATTAACATCTTTCCCTACCTTTGTGTTGCCTAAATAAACTAAATGTGCACAATTTGTGCCATCTTCCAATGTAACCGTTTTAAATTCAACGAAATTACCGATTCTACAGTGATTTTTAACGTGAGTATCTGCTCTTAGATGTGCTTGAGGTCCTACAGTAGAATGATTTCCTACGCTAGAATCCACAATTTTACTTGAATCAAGGCTTGTATTTGACCCGATTTGAGCTCGATTTAACCAGTTATTTGGTAATAGTGTCGTATCTGAAGCAATTGATGATTTACCATAGATATGGTTATTTGGATAAATGATAACATCTTGTTCGATTGTTACATCTGGACCGATATAAATATCTTTAGGACTTAAGAGTGTAACTCCATTATCCATATGTTTAGCATTAATACGATCTTGTAACCATTTTTCTGATTGTAATAATTGGTGACGATCGTTTGCTCCTGTAAATTCATGATAATCTTTTACACGAATTGTTTGAAGTGCATGATTATTTTCTTTGAACACTTGAACCATCTTACTGATATTGAGTTCTTCATTATTAGTTTCTGAATCATCTATAATCTGTTGGATATATTTGAATAACAGTTCGTTATTAACTACATATGCACCAAGTGCAATCTCATCAATTGATAATTGGTCCTCACTTAGAGATGCTGCTGAAGCAACACGATCAAGTGCACCTTGGTTATCTCTGATAATACGGTGAGCTTGTGATGGCCCTTTCACTACAGAGGATACTAGTGTTAAATCATAGCCTTCATGTTTTTCGAACATCATTCTCATTGTTTCGGGTTGAATTAAAGCACAATCTCCAAGAACAACTAATGTAGAGCCTTGTTTATCTCTTAATTGGCTCACTTGTGACACTGCATCTGCAGTACCTGTACGTTCCTTTTGGAATGCATAATCAACTAAGTCTCCTAAATAGTTTTCAACAGCTTCATTTTTATAACCTGTGACAACTACAGTCTCATCAAATCCAACCTTTTTTAGGTTATCTACAAGATGACCAATCATTGGTTTATGAAGAATTTGGTGCATGACCTTGTTCTTATTTGTTTTCATTCTGGTGCTTTCACCTGCAGCTAGTACAATTGCATATTTCATAGTAAGCTCTCCTTTTACTCTAATTGTTTTCCAGATATCTTTCCATATTTCAGGAATGGATATTTAAAGACAAGTTTCTCGTAAATCTTAATGGCTTTTTCTTTGTCTGTAGTAAAGCCATAAATGCTTGTTCCACTACCACTCATACATACACCTTCAAGCCCTAAAGACTTCAGTTGATTTACAACCTTATTTAGGTCTTTACGTTTTTTAGTTACCGTAATTTGAAAGTCGTTATGTGTTAGAGGCATAATTTCTTCAGGGTTACCTGCAGCCATAGCTTTTTCTAACTTCTTTCGTGAAACATCTTGATCTATAAAGTCAGAATATTTCTTTAAGAAAGATTTAGTTGAGACTCCATAACCTGGTTTAACTATAACATAGTAAAACTCAGCATTAAAAGGGATAGGAGTTACAATTTCTCCGTATCCTTCTACTAATGCTGGTTGGTTAAATAAACAAAATGCTGTATCTTCATCAATTTGAGATGCTATATCGATCAAATCTTGACGACTCATATTCAATTGGTACTTCTCATTCAGCATATTAATTACACATGCTGCATCAGCACTACCACCACCAAGACCTGATTGAGCAGGAATGTTCTTAACTATGGATACTTTAAAGTTATCCTTAATGTTGTACCTTTCCTTCATTAACTCAATTGCTTTATAAACCGTATTTCTACGATCATTAGGTAAATAAGACTTGTTGGTTTCAATATGCATGGTTTCATGAACATCAAGATAGACCATATCAAAAACATCAATTGGGACAATGATATTCCTAAACTGTAGAAGCCCATCAATACGATCTTTTACTTCCAAGTATAGCGTAATTTTAGCGTAGGCTTTCCTACGCATAAATAGCACCATAAAGCTTTACGTAATCATCAAAACTTAGATAATCAGCACGAATTGCAGGATTTATACCGATTGACTCTAAAATCGCTGGATAATCCAAATCTAATTCTAATGTTTTTAAATTGTTGTTAAGAGTTTTTCTTCTAAATTGGAAACATGATCGAACGAACTCAAAAAACATAGTTTCATCATAAGGTAAACTATGTTCACGTGGAGTTAGTTGGATAATTATAGATTCAACGTTTGGACGTGGATTAAATGATTCCTTAGACACATGCATAACTGTCTCGATATCATAGTAGTATTGCATCATGATTGTTAGTGATGAATAGTCTTTAGTCTTTGGTTGAGCACATAAACGATCACCAATCTCTTTTTGAACCATTAGTGTCATATTAATAACATCAAGCTCCATTAACTTAAATAATAATGGTGTTGTGATGTAATAAGGTAAGTTTGCACATACTGCAACTTTTTCCGTATACATTGATAAGTCTGCTTTTAGGAAGTCTTGTAGAATTACTTCGACATTATCGATGCCTTCTAAACTCTCTTTTAAAATTTCAACCATATGGTGGTCGATCTCATAAGCAATGACCTGCTCATAGTTAAAAGATAGTTGTTGTGTTAAAGCCCCTAATCCTGGACCTACTTCAATTACTGTAGAACCTGTTCCACTGTGCGCTGCAATATTTCTTACAACACTTGGGTCGATAAGAAAATTCTGACCAAAATGTTTCTTTGCTCGTCTTTCATATCTTTTTAAAAGATCCATCGTAACTGAATAATTTGCTATTGTTTTCATTGTGTTTCTCCATCTAATACTGCAAGGCAATCCGATTTGGTCTTACCTAGCATATTTAGGTATTTAAGGGTTGTTTTAGCGTTTGACTTGGGAAATCTAAAAGATTCACTCAATAAATCACGCTTATTGCCACTTTCCGGCCCTCCTGAGAGACCTAATTCGTTAAACTGGGTAAGTGTTAGGGAGTTTAAGGATTCCCCTAAACTAGCACACTTTACAAGTGCCTCAACAATATCACTACCATCAGCATGTTCGATACCTACTTTTTGCTTCTTTCTTGTTTGAATAATATGAAGACTTGCATGCTTACAAGGGCCAACATAATCCATAATCCTTTTTCTAATTTTTTCACCCGGACCATCAGGATCCGTAAAGATAATAATACCTTGTGTGTTGTTAAAATGAAGACATAAATCTAAGAACTCTTGAGATATATGCATTCCATTGGAGTAGATGATATGTGCATCTACATATTTTTTTACTTGTTGTAAGTCATGACGACCTTCTACAACAATAACTTCTTTAATTTGTGTCTTACTCATGTGAGTATTATAACACCATTTATAGTCAGAACATAGAAAAGCCTACCCTTTCGGATAGACTTATCTTATTAAATAGCACAATTTCCTTGGCCATTAATTTTAACTCTTGAGTTTAGTCCAAGAATTGATACATCAGCACCAGCATTAGATCCTCGAATTAGAGGACTCTTTTCTGATCCTACAAAGAAATCGATCTTAGCCCCTTGAATCGCAGATCCTCGGTCAAGAACAATAGCCTTAATAGGCTCTCCCTTGCCAACACCTGGTAAATTCAAGGAGTGGTTCTTAATTTCTAATGTAGTACATAATGGGATTGAAGCAGATGTCGCTACAACATAGTATCCTTCATAGGTTAAACCCTTTTTCCAGCTACCATCTTTTTGTCTTACAGAATCTAATCCTAGTCCCACACCTGCAGAGGTTCCACCCTGTCCTTGGTCATTCATATTACAACCAACACAATCCACACCATAACGTGTGATTCGATTGGCTTTAAAATAGGCTCCAGGTTGAGCAACCTGACCCCCTTGGAAAACAGTAGGCTGAGTATTATTAACTTCTTCTGCCTCTGGTATTTCAATACGTGATATTAATTCGTCTTTTATGTTATATGTTAATTTGTATTTAATTGCTCTTGTTCCACGTACACCATCTTGTGTTTTGGCATAAATCCATGTTGCACCACCTGGCTCAACATGTGTTGCTTGGCGTTCTACAACGCTTGGTTCTTCTAAATCTTCGTAAATAGTTTCGGTATCAAACCGCGAAGGTTCAATACTTCTCGTTGCTACTTCTTCTAGAACAGGATAGGTTACATCCTTGTTCTCATCAGCTTGAATTGTACATCCACTAATGATTGTTACTATGATTACCAATAAGGTAATCACCTTGTATTTCTTCATTAAAATGTCTCCTTTCAAAAAAGACTACGTTACATTAACATAGGATTTCTATCTTGGCAAATAAAAGCTCTTTTTCTTATCCATGTTGACTTTCGGACATGTAAAAGAGCCCTAGGTATAGGGCTCTAAGTGTTATTACATCAATTGTGTGAAATTATGTTATTATGCAAATAGTCGTTGCATTGTTTCATTGGCCATTAACGGTTTGAGAAGGAATAATGCAGGAATGAAAGTCGCTGCAAATTCTCCAATAAAGACTTCACTCATACCTAATACCAGTGGCACTTGATACATAAAGTAGAGCTGTAAACCGATAAATACTGCGTTGATTACAGATGGCCAAACAAACGCTAATAAGCGATTTGGTGTCTTTATCATTGCCAACATAACCATTGCACTTGCCATTGTTCCAAAGACCATATCCACTACAGACATGGGACCAAAGAAGTTAGCAATAGCACATCCTAATAACAACCCAATCACGTGTTTCCTATTAAAAAACACAAGAATCAACATAAATTCAGATATTCGTATTTGTGGTGACTTGAAAGATAATGGATAAAATCCAAATGTAATTGCCACATAAACTGCAGCAATCATTGCTTGTAAAGCTAAATCTTTAACACTTATTTTATTATTATTCATTTCGACCTCTAATCTATAAAACTCTATGAATTGATCTTTTTACAGGTTTTGCCCCACCAGTAGCACCATCCCATAATGACCTTACTACATGATAGTTAAAGGCTAAGACAAATGCAAGTGTAATCAAGTTACTTTTCAGTAATTCTAACCATAAGACTGATAGGAATTTAAACATAAGTGGACTTATAATAAATCCAAATTGACTAAAGTAGTAAGCGAAGAAGTCTGAGGCTACCAGACCAAGCAAATAAGCTAAGAGTAATATTATCAGATCACTTTTTGTAGGAGTCCACTTATTATAGAACTCTTTTAATGATTTCCTAAAAATCGCTAATAATACAGCAAAGGAGAAGAATGCAAACCCTAAAATTGATGGTTCGAAAATCCTTACTATGATGTATACAGGAATTAATAATAAAAACCAAACCATAGCAAATCCAAAGCCTCTTAATCTACTTTGATTATTATCTTTGAATCGCTTTCCAACTGTTTCGGAAATTTCTTCAACACTGACGTCATTTCTAATCTCAAGTTTAGTTCCTATTCTGAAAATTCCTAAGTTATCAGCTAGTCTTCCATCCTCATCAACTTGTATCACCTTATGAGTATTTAAAACTGTAGCAATTTCTTCTAGTATCTTTGCAAATTCTTCCGCATTCTCTAAACCATTAATCTTACACTCTAAGAGAATGTTATTATTAGCAGTTCTGATACCATCACGTCCAATTGCACGATGATGACTCATCAATTCCTTTAGCTCATCAATTACAGATTCAGCTCCTGATACACTGAAACGCACTCTAAATAATGCAACCTGATTTACAGGTTCAACAATAAAATAGTAAGGTCCCACTTTACCTACCGAAGATTCGATATCTTTAATATATTTTTGTCCAAGATCTTTGGACAGTGATTGTATGTTCATAATGTAACCTCCATTTGAAAATATTATACCACGCTTGTGCTTACTTTCATTTTATTTTCCTATCTAAAATACTCCCCTATAAATAAGGAAGAGATTCTAATCATTTCAGCCTATTTTCACATTCATTCAAAACTCTATTGACATTGCCTTCATTATAGTTAATAATTATGTAAAGCAATGAAAAGGAAAGTATGTTTATGTAAACCTTTCAGAGAGTCTCGCAACGGTGAAAGCAGACAGGTGGCAGTAGATTGAAAATGGCCTTGGAGCAGTATGACTGAGACAGATGTTTAGGTTATACCGGGTACGCCCGATAAAGCGTCGAAGTATGATTGTACTTCTAGAGTTTAGTAATCGCAAGATTATTAATAAATTAAGGTGGTAACATGAGCTCGCTCATCCTTAGGGATGGGCGTTTTTTTATTTATATCAAAGGAGGTTCTCAAGATGAACCATAAAATTCAAGATTATGCTAAAAAGCAACTCGCAGTTTATCAAGACATAGCACGTCACATTCACGCAAAACCAGAAGTTAGTAATTATGAATTCTTTGCTTGTGAAACTCTATCCAATCAATTAAAAGAAGAAGGATTTGAAGTTAAGGTAGACGTTGCAGGACATAGAACAGCATTCGATGCTCGTTATAAGTCAAGTAAGCCCGGCCCTGTAGTGGCATTCTTAGCTGAATACGACGCTTTACCTGGAATCGGACACGCATGTGGCCATAACCTCTTTGGAGCAACATCATCCCTAGCAGGTGCGGCACTGAAACAAGTGATCGATGAAATTGGTGGTGAAATCAGAATCTACGGAACACCTGGTGAAGAAGGTGGCGAAAATGGATCATCAAAAGGAAGTTTTGTTAGAGAAGGATTTCTCGATGACGTAGACTTCGCACTATGTGCACATCCTGGATTTGGTCATTCACTATCCGGTCCTTCATTAGCAAATGATCCAGTAGATGTAGAGTTCTTTGGTAAAGCAGCACACGCAGCCGCACAACCTTGGGAAGGAATTAATGCACTTGATGGTATTATTCAAGTCTATAACTCCATAAACGCCCTTAGAGAGCACTTACCTACAGATGTACGTATTCACGGTGTAATTACAAATGGTGGCTTAGCAGCCAACGTGGTCCCAGAGTATGCAAGTGCAAGATTCTATCTTCGAGCACTTACAAGACCTACATTAAGCCAAGTTTATGAGAAATTCGAAAATATAGTTAAAGCCAGTGCATTAGCAACAGGTGCAACTTATAAATTCGGCCTTTTCCAAAACTCGGTAGATAATACAGTCAACACTCCCTTATTTGATAAGGTTTACGAAAAGAATCTTAATCTCTTAGGGCAAGAAGTTAGCCAGGGTAAATCAAGTGTCGTCGGTGGTTCAACCGATGTGGGGAATATCTCTCAGGTAGTCCCTACAATACAACCTACGATATCAATCTCTGATGAACCAATCGTAGGTCACTCAATTGGATTCAAAGCAGCTTCGATCTCACAAAAAGGTCTAGACTCAATTGAACTTGGTGCTATATTACTGGCACAGACCGCAGTTGATATTATTACCAACCCTCAACTACTAGAAGACATTAAAAAAGAGCATGCAGTTAATGTAGATGCTCAATATTAGGAGACATTATGATTCAATTTAAGAATATATCGAAAACATTTGAATCCAAAACCGGTATCGTTCATGCAGTTAAAGATGTTAATCTTGAAATAAATAGCGGAGAAATATTCGGAGTTATTGGATACTCAGGTGCTGGTAAGTCAACTTTAGTTAGACTTATCAATTTATTAGAAAGACCAACACAAGGCTCAATCTATATAAGTGGTAAAGACATTACTCAATTCAACGAAAGCCAATTACGAGAAAGACGTAAGAAAATAGGAATGATTTTCCAACAATTCAACCTTCTCTCAGCACGTAATGTCTTTGAAAACATAGCTTTACCTTTAAAAAGACAAGGTCTATCCAAAGAAGAGATTCACGATAAAGTGATCGGCTTATTGGAACTAGTTGGTATCTTAGATAAAGCAAAAGCTTACCCATCCCAGTTATCAGGCGGTCAAAAGCAAAGAGTAGCAATCGCTAGAGCTTTAGCAAACGACCCTGATATCCTATTATGTGATGAGGCTACTTCAGCTTTAGATCCACAAACAACAAAAACAATATTGAAACTAATCAAAGATTTAAACGAAAAACTAAAACTTACTGTTGTTGTAATTACTCACGAAATGGAAGTTGTTAAAGAAATATGCGATCGCGTAGCGGTTATGGAAGATGGTAATGTAGTTGAACTCAACACAGTACAAAACATTTTCTCTAATCCACAAGAAAACATTACTCGAGAATTTATTAATTCTACATCAAACTTAAATAAATTATCCGACTTAATTCAAAACGAGTCAGAAGTTATACAGCTGCAAGCCTACGAGAAACTTTTAAGAATAGACTTTGTTGGAGAGAGCACTTCAGATGCTATCATCTCTAAGATTTCAAAAGAATACGATACTGAGGCAAGTATCATATTCGCAAACGTCGAAGTCATAAAAGATGAAATATTAGGCTCTATGGTAATCAAGTTATCTGGAGAAAGCAACAACCAAGATGCTGCCATCAAGCATCTTGCGGAGATAGGAATTAAAGTGGAGGTGATCAAACATGGCCCAGTGGTTAATTAAATATGCTCCTAATGTTGTCCAATTTGCGGACGTATTAGAGAAGGCAGTTTGGGATACATTAGAAATGATGGTCAAGGGTGGTGGTTATTCCTTCATTCTTGGATTGATATTTGGAACAATACTCGTTGTAACACGTAAAGGTGGTCTAAGCGAAAATAAGATAGTCAATGGAATAATATCATTCTTTGTTAACTTCCTTCGCGCCCTACCATTTGTAATTTTAATTGGTTTATTAAAACCTCTTACACGAGCTATTTCAGGCACTACCATCGAGGTTAGAGGTATTATCTTCCCTCTAGTAGTAGGTTGTACGCCCTTCTTCATTAGACAGGTAGAACTAGCACTAAGCGAGGTAGACTCAGGACTAATTGAAGCTGCACAGGCAATGGGATTATCTAAGTTTGAAATTGTTACTAAAGTATATCTTAGAGAAAGTATTCCCTCACTAGCACGATCAGTAACTATAACACTTATCAGTTTACTTGGTTTAACAGCCATGGCAGGAGCCGTTGGTGCTGGTGGTATAGGAGATGCTGTACTCAAGTTTGGTTATAACAGGAATATGCCAGATATAACTTATTTCTGTGTTATCGTAATATTAATTATTGTTATTATTATTCAGTTTACAGGTAATTTTGTCATTAAGAAAGCAACACACTAAAGGAGAAATTAAAAATGAAAAAAATATTAGCAGCATTACTCGTATTGGTACTACTTACAGCTTGTGGAAGCAAACCCGCAGCTGAGAAAACAGAATATAAAATTGGGATTCACGGTGGAGACTCAGGATTAGCTTGGAAACACGTAGCTTCAATCTTAAAAGACGAAGGCATTGATTTGAAAATCGTATCATTCGCTCAATACCCAGAACCTAACAGTGCATTAAGTAACAAGGAAATTGATCTAAACGCATTCCAACACCATGCATACTTCGAAAAAGAAAAAGCAGACTTCAATTATGACCTAACAGCAGTAGCTGATACATATATTGCTCCAATGGGTGCATATTCAAATAAACTTGAATCACTAGATGCAATCAAAGACGGTGCTACAATTCTTGTACCAAACGATGTTACAAACGGTGGACGTGCATTTGATTTATTAAAAGCTAACGGACTTATCGAATTGAAAAACGCAGCAGGAACAATTCCAAGCTTAGCAGATGTTCAAAACGATCGTAACTTCAAAATTGTTGAAATGGAAGCTGCAAACATTCCATCATCACTTGATGACGCTGATCTAGCAGTTATCAACTCAGGAATCGCAGTTGACTCCGGATTAAGCCCTAAAGATGCTCTATTCATTGAACAAGTAGATCTAAACAACAAGGAACCATTCAAACAATACATCAACTTAATTGCTACTCGCACAGAAGATAAAGATGATAAAGTTATCAAACGCATTATCGAAATCTATCATACAGACGAAGTTAAAGCAATTGTAGATCAAGATTCAAAAGGCGCAAACATACCAGTATGGTAATAGCAAAGGTACATCTTACGATGTACCTTTTTTATTTCATTAGATTGAATAGTCTATCTCCGTAGAACCAGGATATTGAAATGATTAACCACAATACAATCACCAGTAGTAACATACATATCAAAGCTACAATTCTGAAAACTATAGGCGACATGTTTCTCGTCCACTCTTGTTTGTTTAACCAAGGTGCGAAAAGCGAATAGCCAGAAAGAAATTCAAATGCCAAATATAGAAGTTCCATATCAATACCCCCTCTTAAACTTTCTTTATCTTAATTCTATCTCATTTACTCTACTGTAGCCATTTTAAGTATCTCATCTACACGTAACCTACCATAATCAAGTTGATCAATGATTAAAATCCTAGACCCCTTAATTTCTTTTCTTACATTTGATTCCATATAGGAAATTTGTGATGCTAATAATATAAGGTCAACACCTTTTGATTATGCAACAATATCAGATATCCCTTGGGCACTGATTGTATAGCCTAATCCATCAAGATCTGATTTATCCTGCATTTTATTAGCTAAAAGAGACGTAGACATACCTCAAGAGCAAAATAATTTAATAATCATAATAACCCCCCTTATTCAATTATCTTATCAAAAAAGGACAAAGAAAAACCATATCCGAAGATATGGCTAGTCTAAATGTGCTTGGATTGCTTTAAGAACAGCTGCACCGTTCATAGTACCGTAAGCTCTCATTTCAATTACATCAATTTTCTTGTCTGGGTAAGCTTTTTCAAGATCACCTTTGCTGAAACGTACTTGTGGTCCTAAAAGAACTAAGTCAGCTGATGGAACTACAGCAGGAGCTTCACTCATACCGTATGCAGCGATAGTTAGATCGTAACCTTCTGTATCTGCAACTTCTTTTACCTTGTTAACCAAGATACTAGTGGACATTCCACCTGAACATAATAGTACAATATTTTTCATAATTGAATCCTCCTTTATTATGTTTAATTAATTGGGTTGGGCTGTATTTGCCCGAGTATTACTGGGTGTTTAGCCCCTGTTGCTAAGGGTGCATTGTTATTTTGGTGTGATAATGTATCATTTCCTAAAATAGCAAAGGCAATTGCTTCCTTAGCATCACTTGAAAACCCTAAGTCTTCTTGAACCATGACCTTATAACCAGGTAACATTTCGCTAATGAGACTTACTAGAAGTGGATTGTAAGCACCTCCACCCCCTAAGATTATCTCATCAACTTCAACTTTTGAAAAAATAAATCTCTTATAAGATTGGACAATACTGTAAGCAGTAAAGTAAGTAAGTGTATAAATTATATCATTTGCAAATGGGTATTTCTTACAAAGCTTTTCAACATTATCTTTTGTATAATATTCTCTTCCTGTAGATTTAGGCGGTTGAATATCTAAGTATGGATCGCACTTTAACTCTTCCATCAATTCCGGAATAAGTTTCCCTTGTAAACCATATTGAGCGTCTTTGTCATATGCTTCTTGATAGAAATGCTCAACTGCAGCATTCATCATCATATTACCAGGACCTGTATCAAAGGCCCAAACATCTTCTAGATTAGCATCTTTATTAAGGACAGTAACATTACCAATACCTCCGATATTTTGGAGTAATCTGTTTTTATTACTATCTTTATATAATACAAGTTCTGTATAAGGTACTAAAGGAGCTCCTTCACCACCCGCTACAATATCCATCATTCTGAAATTGAATACAACTGGAACTTTATGTTCATATGCAATTGGTGAGGGATCACCAATTTGCAGTGTAGATCGAATATGTCCTTCTTCAGGATTAGGAATATGATAAATAGTTTGTCCATGAGAAGCAACAAAATCCAACTTCTCTTGGAAATTGCTCTTATCAAGTACTTCTTTAACTGCTTTAGAAAATAAGTAGCCTAGCTCTAAATTGACACTCGTTAACTCAACTATATTTGAAGTCTTAGGATCCACCAAAGCCATGATTCTATTTCTCATCGACTCATCCAGATCAAGACTAGCAAATTCAATCAACTCTACTTGTGTTTTTAAACCACTATCAGTAAGTTTAACTAAAGCTGCATCAATACCATCTAAAGAGGTACCGGACATAAGCCCGACACCATAACGATAGTTCTTCATTATTTTAATGAATCAAGGGCTTTAGTAACGTGTCCCTTGAATTTACTTAGTAATTCTTTTGCATCATTAATCTCGAGTGAAGTTTTTAACATTACAATTGCAAGTTTTACATCATTATTTGTTAGATCAAGATATTTACTAGCTGTTTCGTAGTCACATCCTGAACCGTCCATAATAATATTCTTAGCACGTTCAATTAATTTAAGGTTACTTGTTTTTACATCAACCATTAGGTTTCCATAAACCTTACCTAATTTGATCATTGCACCTGTAGTAATCATGTTTAGTACCATTTTTGTAGCACTTCCTGATTTCATACGTGTTGAACCTGTAATAACTTCTTGTCCAACAACTGCTTCAATTGCAACGTCGGCAATTTTCCCAATTTCACTATTTGATACACAAGCTAATGATATTGTTTTTGCACCAATTTCTTGAGCATATTTTAAACCACCAATACAGTATGGTGTTCTTCCAGATGCAGCAATAGCACATAAAACATCTTTCCTATTGAAATCAATATTCTTAAGATCTTCAATAACTAAAGACTCACTATCCTCTGCAGATTCAATTGGTAATCTTAATGCTAAATCCCCTCCAGCAATAAGTCCAATAACACTTTCTTCCCCAACACCGAAAGTAGGTAGAATCTCAGAAGCGTCTAAAACACCAAGTCTTCCCGAAGTACCAGCTCCGATATAAACTAATCGTCCGCCTTCTTCAATCGCCTTGTAAGTTAAATCGATGGCTTGAGCTATTTCAACTGCAGCCTCATCGATTGACTCGATAATTCTTTGATCTTCTCTATTAATGAGTTGTACCATTTCTAGAGTAGACAATGTATCTATATTTAGAGTATTTAAGTTTCTCTGTTCTGTACCAATATCATTTAAGTTAATTTTCATGTATATACCTCACATCAATATTATAACTCAATTGAAATAAAGTTTCAATATACGGTAACTTTCGTGTAAATATATTTTTAGGTGTTTTTCTCTGTATGTAATTGTCTAGATTCAACTAATTTGGCATATGTTGCATCAAAATTACTGTTAACTAAATTGAAGTACATCAAGTCACTAATAATAAACATTGAGGCTCTAGATGATATTGCACCGAGTCGTATTTCACTCTCTTCTTTAGGAATATTAATAACATAGTCAGCCAGTTTTGATAATGGACTAGTCCCAATCTGTGTAATGGCTATTGTTGTAGCTCCCTTTTCCTTAGCGATTCGTGTAAGGTTAACAATTTCTCTAGTTTTACCACTATAGGAGAAGCATAAAACCACATCCTCTGGATTACAGTGAGTAAGTGCAGAAATTGAAAGATTATTATCCCATGAATAGTTCACTTCACGATCGACACGAATTAACTTTTGATAAAGGTCATCAGCAACAATACCTGACCCACCAATTCCAACAAGATAAATTCTTCGAGCATTATTAACTTTTTCTGAAGCTTCTTTAAAAACCTCAAGGTTAAGTAGTTTGTATGTTATATCGATGGTATTCAAAGATGACAGCCTTGCCTTATCCGCCAACAATTCAAATGATTCTGATCCATCGATTATGAAATTATTTTCCGCATAAATTGAGCTCTGGTGATCCTGAGCTAAAGACATCTTCATATTAGTAAAACCTTTAAAGCCAGCTTTTTTTGAAAATCTTACGATTGCTGCAGGCGATACACCGATTGAAGCCGCTACGTCTTGAACTGAACTGCCAATAACTACATCTTTAAAATCCAAAATGTAATTTGCAATCTTCTTTTCGTTTGTAGTAAAATCATTAATTTGTTCTTTAATTCTATAAATACTTCCCATGATGATCCCCCTATATGTGAATAAAGAGTTGTTCTACAACTCTTATCATTCTTATAATAGCATATGTTATTGCTCTTTGTTATTCCTTAAAATGTATACTGCATATTCAACCTTATTTTTACCCTCATAAACTTCGAAGTAAGGATTTAGTGCACTTATACAGGCTTCTCTCAC
Source organism: Erysipelothrix sp. (assembly GCA_041811795.1). Lineage (GTDB taxonomy): Bacteria > Bacillota_I > Bacilli_A > Erysipelotrichales > Erysipelotrichaceae > Erysipelothrix. The sequence goes on from JBGXRX010000153.1 coordinate 14,523, forward strand.
AATCTTATTATGAGTTAAAACGGAACCTCCGAATGCAATTTTAGTTTTTTCTTTGATTTTAAATCCATTTGCTATTGCAGCTAGTTCTCTTCCAGCTTCTTGGAAAATGAGATCAATATTTGGATCTTTACATTTAGAAAAAACTTTAGCTAATGAAGCGACTCTGAATCGGTACTCATTTGGATTTTCATTTAGCAAAGCGATAATTCCATAAGGATTCGTAATGTTAAAATGTTTCAACGTTAGATCATAAACATCTGTGCGTTCGATTCTTTCATCTACCTGTTGACTGAATAGTTGCAGGATTTTTTTACCAATCCAGAAACCACTACCCTCATCACCGATTTGATAACCGAAGCCACCTTGTCGATGAATCTTTTCACCATCATTATACATAGCAATAGAACCTGTACCTGAAATCAGGAATACACCTTTGCTACCATCCAAAGCAGCTATCATAGCAAGTTGTGAATCACTCATTACTTTTGCTTGTGGAAATACAGATGAAATAACTTCATCAATTTGATTACGGACTTGATCATCCGAACCATATCCACCCAAGCCCATAACAATATCAAATTCTTCTACTTTATAACCTTTTTCAATAAAATAGTCTTTTACTTTTTCGAAGCCTTTTTTCATATTTGAAAAACCGACTGTCATGAAATGAAGACTATCAAATTCAAGATGATCTAACTCTTTACCATCATGGTCAAAAAGTAGAAAAGAGGTGGAAGTGCCTCCACCATCTACCCCTAAATACTTTTTCATAGAGAGAACTCAAATTTTTGCCAAGGTTTAATTTGGTCTAATAAGAATACTTCTTCTTCTACAACTCGTCCTACAACGTTTGAACGTCCGGTGTTTACCATATCTTGCTTAGCAATATTCAATTCACCAGCATAGTGTCCAAAGTCATCACTTTCGATAACGATATCACCACGTTTGATCATTTCAGGTGCATTGATTAATGGGAAACCTTGTCCACGGTATTTAACACGTGACATAGTTGAACGAATCATACTTGCATTAATATCCCCACGGTTAAAGTGTGGCTCTTCAAGTACAATCTTAGTAAATAGTTCTGAAATTCCTTCATTTAATTCTACTTTAAGATTTAATTTTTGTAAGTTAACTTTCTTTAGCTCAATCATTTCTTCTTCACTTGGTCTGAAGTTTGAAATAATAATATCATCAATAACGTTTCTAGCAACGTAGTCTTTTAATTGAACATGCATTGGTAAGTCACGGTGTGATTCTAAAGTAACCATTCCGTAATCTACTGGCCAAGGACCGTATGCTTGAGGGTTTTTACTTGCGATAAATGCAGCAGTACGTAAACCATGCTTTTTAAAACGTGCAGTTGTACGTTGGAAATGATCTTCTGTTAATCCTGAATAAGGATGTGGATAGAAGTTGTGTGATGCCATCATATTGTATTGGTTTGGTAAGTAGTCCATAACAGTATCAATATAACTTGTATCTACACTCATGTTCATTTCTAACTTAAGTCCATATTCGTTAAATGACATCATTGCTTCTTGTTGACCACCAAATCCACCATCAAGACGTAGTCCATCAGCACCAATGTCTTTGAAGAAAGAAAGATCGTCATAAGAAATTCCTAATTCACCAAATACTCGTGGGCTAACATCAACGATAATTTCAAAACCTTTAGATTTTGCAAACAAGTTAATGTCTAAGAATTCAGCAATAATTTCTTCTCTTGGTTTTTGTACTGATAGTAAGCATGAGAAGATTCTTGAGAATCCTGCTTCAGCTGCTGCTTCAATGTAGTCTTTCATGTCTTCTACAGATGTTTTATCTGCATAAATTGATATACCTAATTTTCTCATATTAAACGTTCCTCTTTCTTCCTAGACTGGGTAAATATTAAAAACCCAGAAATAAGATATTCCACTCGCTAGTAGTGTAAATAATAAAAAAGTAATCCAGAATCCTTTTGTAAATCCTCTATTAGAATCTCTAACAAAAAGACTGTAACTAACTGAAAAACCTGTTGCTAATCCAAATAATAAAACTCTTAGTAAATATAACTTCAAACCTAATGCATCGAGGATAACCGGAAATACTAAACTTGCTAAAAGCATGGCAGCAAAAATATACAATGTACTCACAATTGAGATTCTTGTTAATGTGCTTGGCTTTGGCATAACCTTACGTTTCATAAATTTCTCCTTCTTTATAGAAAAGGGTCTTGTTTTTCAACAAGACCCTAACTAACTAATTTCCTTTTTCTTCCGCTAGTAAACTATTATCGTAAACTATGAAGAATGGAATATAAATGAGTGTTGCTACAACAATAAGTATAACACTTAGTACAGCTGCTCTCCAGTCATATCCTGTTGCCATCCATGCACCAATTGGTCCAGGCAGTGTCCAAGGAGCAATGAAGCTAACCTTATTAACAAATCCTAGGATTGTTGCAAACCAAGCGATTGTTCCTAAAATTAACGGTGCGAAAATGAATGGAATCATTAGTACCGGGTTCATAACAACTGGTGTACCAAACATAATTGGTTCGTTAATGTTGAATATTGCTGGAATAACTACAGTTTTTGAAAGTGATTTCGTAAATGCTGATCTTCCAGTGAAAATCATTGCGAATGCTAAACCGATTGTAGCTCCTGATCCACCAATATAGATAAACCATTGGAAGAAAGGCTCTGCAGCGATAGCTGTAGGTGCTTGACCTGTTTCGATTAATGCTTGGTTAATTTCAATTAAAGTAACCCAGATTGGACGAGCGATATTACCAACAATAGAAGCACCGTGGATTCCGAATACCCAGAAGAATGAGTTTAAGAATGTTTGTAGCATAACTGATAGATATGAATCAGCTGCTTTAACTAGTGGTGATACTAATGTAGTAATGAATGTATGCCAGTTAAATCCTAACCAGTATGTAATTGCACCAAAGAACAGTAAAATTACAGCAGTTGGGAATAAAGCTTCAAATGAACGTGCTACTGAAGGTGGCACTTGCTCAGGCATTTTAATTGTAAGTCCTGATTTGATAACTAATCTGAAGATTTCAACTCCTAGGATTGAAGTAATGATCGCAACGAACATTCCTCCACCACCAAGTTGTCCCATTGGGATTACCCATCCAGAAATTCCAGCATTTAAATCAGCTGCAACGTTGATTGGTGTAAATGTTAGTAAGAATGATAGAATTGCAATAATTCCACCTGATAGTCCGTCTAAGTCATATGACTCAGATAGTGAGTAACCAATTCCGAATGTTGCATATAGAGCCATAATCCCCATTGACATACGGTATGGTAGAACAATTTTAGCTGCATTAGCAACTAAAAATTCTTGAATTGCCCAGTCTTTCGGTAATGGTAAGTTACCTCCGAACATTAAGAAGAATGATCCCATGATAATGATTGGTAAAGTAGCAACCATTCCATCACGAATCGCTCTAAGATGACGCTGTGAAGCAATCTTAGCCATAGGAGCTGCGAATTTAGCTTCCATGAATTGTGATAATTTTTCCATAAATCCTCCTCGATAGAATCTTATCTACATACATTTTACCCATTATTGTAAGCGATGTCAATTTTATTTCGTGAATTAACCTGATAAAAAGAAACATATTTTCATCGTGATATTAAGCAAGTTAGTAAATAGCCACTTAATAGTGAGCTATTGACATCTCACATGATAATTAAATCTTTGTACTTTTATTGAATAAATTGTAGTAATTTTCGTTTATTTGTTCCTGAATAAGTGCTTTTCTGGATTTTTTGAGTTCAAGAATCTTTTCACCAACATACATAACAAATGATGGTTCATTCTTTTTACCGCGCTTTGGAACTGGTGCTAAATAAGGAGAATCCGTTTCCGTTAAAACTCGATTGAGTGGTGTGATATCTAATACTTCTCTTACGTTTTCACCATTCTTAAATGTTAAAATACCACCAAAACCAAGATGGTAACCCATATCTAAAAAGGTCATCGCTTCAGATACTCCTTCACTAAAGCAATGTATTACCCCTTTATTATCAACAGGATATTTCTTTAAAGTTGTCATAGTATCCTCAGCTGAAGATCTTAAATGGACAATTATTGGTAGTGATTTCTCGTTAGCAAATTGAATTTGCTTAATAAAATACTCCATTTGTAAAGATTTATAGGTCTCATCCCAATAGTAATCCAGGCCAATTTCACCAAGTGCAACTACTTTAGGGTGATCCAAGTATTTCATCATTGCTAAAAATTCTTCTTGTGATCTATCTTCTACTGTAGTGGGATGTACACCTACAGCAAGATCAAACATATCATCATCTTGAGTCAGCTCAATAGCTATTTCGATTTGCTTTAAAGATCCACAAATGATTAGGACCTTACGAACATTATTCTCTAAACTACGTTCTTTAAGTTCTTCAAAGAACTCTAACATACCTTCACTTACCATATGGCAGTGGGAATCAATCCAATATTCCATGTTACACCTATTTTCCTAAGCAGAATCGAGCAAATATTTCATCAAGAATATTAATATCTTCTCTTAATTTAATTACTGCTGCTAATTCTGTATATGATTCATTTAAATCAATAATTACTAAATCCAATTCCATTCCAAACTCCATTGCAGAAATTGCTGACTGCATTGCTAAGTATGATTTCTGTACTTGAGCTATATGTCTTTCGTTGGATAGAGTCGGTCTTGATAGAGCAACTTTATGTTCCACATAACGTGCATTGATTTCGTTAATTAAATCATTAACATCATGATTGATGGCTGAAACATAAATTCCATCTTGTTTTTCATGTGCTAAATCTTCTTTGTTATAAACAATGATTCTCTCTTTATCTTTAGTTGCTTCTAGTAATGCTAAATCCTCATCGTCCATAGTTTTGCTCGCATCAAAAACTAAAATACATAATTCTGCTGTCTCTAAAGCTGCACGACTTTTCTCAATTCCTATTTTTTCAATTACATCACCAGTATCACGGAGACCTGCAGTATCAACTAAATGTAAAGCAACGTTTTCTAATTGAATCCACCCTTCAACAAGATCTCGAGTAGTCCCAGCAATATCAGTAACGATTGCTTTATCTTCTTCAAGTAAGACGTTTAAGATACTTGATTTCCCAACATTTGGTTTACCTAGTATTACAGTCTTAACACCTTCTTTCAGAATTTTTCCAGATTTGGATTCTTTAAGGATTTTCTCAAGTGCAACTAGGAATCGTTTAGAATCTGGAAGTAGTGTTTCCTCAGTTAAAACATTAACATCATCATATTCTGGGTAATCAATATTAACTTCTATATTAGCAATGATTTGAATCAGTTCTTCCAGCAGTGGTTCTATTAGACTTTTAACACTTCCCTGTACTCCAGATATTGCAATTTCTTGTGCGAATTCATTAGGTGCTGAAATTAATTCCATTACTGATTCGGCTTGCGATAAATCGATTCTTCCATTTAAGAATGCTCTTTGAGTAAACTCACCAGGTTGAGCAAGTCTAGCTCCCACTGATAATAGTAGAGATAGGATTTTCTTCGTAACTAAAACACCACCGTGGCAAGAAATTTCTACTACATCTTCACGTGTATATGTTTTTGGAGCCCTGAAAACAGATGTCAACACTTCATCAATTACTTGTCCAGTGATAGGATCTGTAATGTGGCCATAAAGCACACTATGACTCTCTGCTTTTTCCAAATCTCTAGTAAATACTTTATTTGCGATTTCAACCGCTTCTGATCCACTCAAACGTAGAACCGATATAGCACTCTCTTGAAGTGCAGTTATTATTGATACGATTGTATCTGTCATCATAATTAATTATCCTCCAGTAAATGAAGATGTGCTTCAATTACTTCTCTAACTCTTTGTTCAGCATTACTTTGAATTTCAATAATACTCGCTCCCTGAAGCCTTGCGATGTATCTAAGTTCATCTGCAATACTAGTATATGATGAGGCACCGACAACGATAAATAAATCATTTTGACTTAAACTAGTAACTTTATTAATTGCCAATTGATAATTTGGAGCTGGATCACCATATAAAACGGGTTGATTTTTGAGGCTGTGTGCAATAGAAATTTCATCTCTTGAAGGTAGAACACCATGTAAAGCAATAACATCACTACCAGCTCTTTCATGCAAACCATCAATATTCATTGTAATTACAGGAATCTCATATTCAACTAAAACGTTGTGCGCATCATTTGGTTGAGCCTGTTCTGAGACATCAAGTAAAGATTCAATCGTTTGTTTGTAGGATTGTGGATTCCTATTTGCATAACTTCTATGTAATTTATCCCTCAAATCAGGTTGATCTAGAAAAGTATCAATACCTGAGGCTTTTGAAATTCCTGATCCTGAAAATACTAATATCATAATCGTTTCCCCTCTCCATAAAAAAATCCCTAAACCAAACTTGGTATAGGGAACTTAGTTACTGAATAATGTCTAAAATCTCTAATATTCGGTTTAAATCATCGCCATCTTGGAAATGCAATGATAACTTATTCTTATCAACGCTTACTCGAGTTTGTAGTTTCGTTTCCATTAGACCAATGATATAATCATAATCATTATTAACTTCAGCTTTTTTAGCTTTCTCTTTAGTGTTTAGTGAAGCAACTAATTTTTCTGCTTCTCGCACACTTAATTTCTTATCAAATATTTCCTGGGAAATATCTATGATTGCTTTATCATCGTCCAAAGTGATCAATGGACGTACATGACCCATTGTTAATTTATTCTCAGCAACCATATTCTGAACTTTTTTAGGCAAGTTTAACAAGCGTAATAAGTTCGCAATATGACTTCTTGATTTATTAACTCTTTTTGAAAGGGAATCTTGCGTTAAATTGAGTCGGTCAATAAGTAATTTATAACCATTAGCCTCTTCAATAACATTAAGGTTCTCTCTTTGAATATTTTCAATAATAGCGATTTCCATCATTTGCTCTTCATCAAAATCAACAACAATTGCAGGAATTTCTTCCAACTCTGCTAACTTTGAAGCTCGTAAACGACGCTCACCAGCTACTAATTCATAACCTTGTGCTGTTTCTCTAACCAATATAGGTTGGAATAAACCATGTGTTTTAATTGATTGTGATAGTTCTTCTAACTTATCATCATCGAAGTGACGTCTGGGCTGGTATGGGTTTGCTTTGATATCACGAACTTTAAGACTAGTTTTAACCCCACCAAAATCATCACGATTTCCATGTTGAATTTCTTCAAGTACTGAAGAAACATCGTCACCGAAGATTGCACCTAAACCTTTTCCAAGTCGTTTGTCATCTGCCATATCGCCTAACCTCTTTTCATATTTTGTTGTTTAACTTCTTTAGCTAAAGCCGCATAAGCTTTAGCACCTTCAGATTTCAAATCATATTCAAATATTGAATTCCCTCTTGATGGAGCTTCAGAGAGTTTGATATTACGCGGTATGTTACTCTTATAAACTCTTTCTTTGAAGTAACGACGAACTTCTTGTTGAACCTCAACACTCAGTCTTGTTCTTACATCAAACATAGTCAATACAACTCCTTCTATTTTTAGATCGGGGTTGAATAGTTTCTGTACTAATCGAATTGTAGATAACAACTGAGTTAATCCTTCAAGTGCGTAGTATTCACACTGTACAGGGATAATAACTGAATCAGCTGCTGTTAATGCATTCGTATTAAGAAGTCCTAGTGAAGGTGGGCAATCAATTAATATGTAATCATATTGGTCTTTTACCTTCATGAGTTTGTTTTTTAATAGTCTTTCACGTCCCATTTTAAATTCAACCATTTCAAGATCAGCTCCGGCTAGATCTATTGTTGCTGGGATTAAATCCATGGGTGGAGTGTTAAGCTTCAGTCTTACATCTTCAACCTCTAAATCAGATAAAATTAAATCATAAGTACTGTTTTTGATATCTACTTTACTGGCCCCTACACCTTGTGATGCATTACCTTGAGGGTCCAAATCGATAAGTAGTACTTTCTCACCAAGATAAGCTAGACCTGCAGCTAGGTTGATACTTGTAGTTGTTTTTCCAACGCCACCTTTTTGGTTAGCGATTGCAATAATCTTTCCCATTCATCCACTTCCTTCATTATTTTTTAAATTTAATAGTAACAATTACCTCATCGTCAGTTTCATCGATATCTTGGTCGATACTCATCCCAAGTTTTTCTACCATTGTAACAGCTTGTTTAATGGTGTTAATTCCTATTTGGATATTTTTAGAATATCCTTTAGTAACTGGTTTGCGTTTTTTTGGTTTATCGACTAATGTTTCAGTTTGCTTAACATTTAGTTTTTGTTTGATTACTTTATCAAGTATTATATCTGTCTGTTCTTTTTCGATTCCGACCATAGCGCGAGCATGGCGTTCAGTAATAGCTTTAGTTGCTAAAGCTCCTAAAACGTTCTCAGGCAAATCAAGTAATCTAATTTTATTAGCAATTGATGATTGTGATTTACCAATTTGTAATGCAAGTTCCTTTTGAGTTAAATTTTGAGTCTTCAAAATTTCCTTTAGCGCAATTGCTTCTTCAACAACATTAAGATCTTCTCGTTGAATATTTTCAATTAGTGCTAAAGTTGCACTTTTAGAATCGTTTGCATTACTTAATACGACTGGAACATCAGTATAACCAATTGAAATCATAGCTCTATAACGACGTTCGCCAGCAATAATTTCAAATTGCTCACCAACTTGTCTAACAAGTATGGGTTGAATTAATCCATTCTCTTTAATTGAGTGTGCAAGCTCCAAAATTTTCTCATCATTAAATGTAGTTCTTGGTTGATAAGGGTTAGCAACAATCTTCTCTATAGGTATAATTCTTGTTTCAATCATGATTGTCTCCCTGATAAAGGTGTCTTCTTTATTTTAGCATAATTACGAGGATATTTCTTGTGTGACTTAGCAGTTTTTACTACTTCTAGTATATATCTGTCACCTAAAATTGGATCTGTAAAAAAGCTTGATTTTTCAAACTCACCACTTAGTATTTTTATAGCTTTTTGAGATGCTTCAAGTTCCTCTAAACCTTTAGATCCCTTCATGGCAATAAATTTACCACCAATTTTAACAAATGGTATACAAAGTTCAGCAAGTATATCCAGATAAGCTACTGCTCTTGCCGTAACGTAGTCAAAATGTTCTCTGTACTGATCGATTATATCTTCAGCACGTTCGTTTACAACATCAACGTTGGTAATGTTTGCTTCTTGGCAAACTCTACTTAAAAAATTCGTTCTTTTTGTTGTCGGTTCAATACAAGTAACTTTTAGATCAGGACGTGCAATTGCAAGTACTAGCCCAGGAAAGCCTGCACCACTACCAATATCTGCAATACTGCTGCCTTCTTCTAAAAATGAAGCAATAAGTAAAGAATCATAAAAATGCTTTAGATAGATACCTTCAGTATCATCTATAGCTGTCAGATTAAGCACCTTATTTACTTCCTGTATTAAGTCTTTGTACAAAGAAAATTGTTGTTTCATGGTCTCAGAAACAACAATTCCTAATTCACTAATAGCTTTATAAAACTCTAATTCGTTCATAGATACTCCAAACTAGAACTCAAAGAACATATCGATTCTGCGTCTTGCTGTTTCAGCAACTTTAACAACCTTAAGGCTATGTTCTAGTAGTTCGTGGCACGCTTGATAATCTTCCTTATCGTAGATTTCCTTGAAGCGTGAAACCTCATAACTTAATCGAGGTTGGTCTTGCATATTATACTCTATTTCACTGTCGCTTGTCACAAGATTCACGACATCCATCGTACTAACTGAACCTTCTACAAGCATATGACCTAAAGTCCCTTGAATTTGTCCGAAGTTTCTTGAAGCACTGTCTTTGGCACCTACACATTCAACGATAAAATCATCATACTTTAAAGTTACAATACCTGAAGTGTCAATTCCATTTTCATGTTGGTTTGCAAGATAGTTAATCTTTTTAGGAAGACCAAATAGTCTAACAACAAAGTGTAAATTATAAATATTAATATCCGCTAATGCACCACCTGAAAATTTAGGGTTGAACACGTTTGGTGTTTCACCACTTTGAAGTGCGTCATAGCGTGAAGAATATTGAGAGAAATTACATTGAACAAGTTTAATATCCCCTAATTTACTTAGGTTTTCTTCAATGAATTCGAAGTTTGGCATATGAATATTACAAATCGCTTCAAATAAGAACACGTTCTTTTCTTTAGCTTTTCGAACCATTTCATTTGCTTTTACTTCATTACCTGCAAAGGGTTTTTCAACAATTACATGTTTTCCATGTTCCATCGCTAACATAGCTTGTTCATAATGAAGGCTATTTGGTGAGGCGATATATACAAAATCAATATCCGGGTCTTTAACCATATCTTCAAGGTTAGTGTAAACCTTTCCTATATCAAAAGGTTTAGCAAAATTTAGGCCTCGTTCCTTATCACGAGAATAAACTGCCTCAAAGCTAACACCTTCAATACTTAGTGCATCTTTAATAAATTGCTCAACGATAGAACCTGATCCAATTGTTGCTATGCGCATAATTACGCCTCCTTTTGTTTCAGTACCATTGCCAAAATCGCTATATCAGCAGGGTTTACTCCTGATATTCTTGATGCTTGGCCCATAGTTTCTGGTTTAACTGCGTTTAGTCTTTGAGCACCCTCAGTAGACAAGTTTTGAATTTGAGTATAATCTGTATCGACCGACAGTTTAATATCTTCCATTAAACGTAATTTCTCAGCTTCTTTCAGCGCTTTCTTGATATACCCTTCGTACTTAATGTCTACCTGGATTTGGAAGACTAATTCATGTGCTACTTCAATATCCATCAACTCTAAAATATCTGCTAATTCAACTTGAGGACGCTTAACAGCATCATAAATTGATAAGTCATGAGCATCAAAAGGAGAATTTTTAGATTCAAAGTATGCTTTGAAAGATTCAGTATGAGGAATTTTAATATTCTTACTTTCCTCGATAAACTGATTCATTGTTGCAATATCTGTCTTTATTGTATCGTATTTGCTATCGCTCAACAAGCCAATGTCATGTCCAAAATGAGATAAACGACGATATGCATTATCGTGTCTTAAGAGAAGACGGTATTCAGCTCGTGAAGTCAGTAAACGGTAAGGTTCTAGAGTCCCTTTAGTAACTAAATCATCGATCATAACTCCTATATAAGCTTCATCTCTTTTAAGAATAAGTGCATCTCTACCCATATTTTTTAGTGAAGCATTGATTCCAGCCATCAGACCTTGTCCTGCTGCTTCTTCATATCCTGAAGTACCATTAATTTGGCCTGCAGTGAATAGCCCATCAACGGTCATAATTTCTAGACTTGGTTTAAGTTGAATCGGATCTACTGCATCATACTCAATTGCATAACCATATGCTTGAATACGACAGTTTTCTAATCCAGGTACAGTACGAATCATTTGATCTTGTACATCGTCTGGAAGTGAAGATGATAGTCCTTGAGCATAAGTCGTATCAAGACTAGCAGCTTCAGGTTCTAGGAAAATTTGATGACGTTCTTTGTCAGCAAATCTAACAATTTTATCCTCAATTGAAGGACAATAACGTGCACCTATTCCTTCAACTACTCCAGAATACATACTTGATTTATCTAAGTTTGCTGCAATAATTTCATGTGTTTTCTCATTAGTATAAGTTAAATAACATGGATACTGTTCTTGAATCACATCTTCTTGTTTTGTTTCATTAGAGAAGTAGTAAGGTTTACTATCTCCTGGTTGAATTGTTGTTTTAGAAAAATCGATTGAGTCAGTATAGATACGTGCTGGCGTACCCGTTTTTAATCTAAATGTTTTTAGACCTAACGATCTTAATGAATCAGATAGTGAATTACTTGTAGGATCACCTTCAGGTCCACTAATGGTAACTTTGTCAGATTTCATTATTTTTGAAGACATGTAGGTTCCTGAAGTGATAATCACAGTCTTAGCTGCGATGAACTCATCATTAGCACACATAATTCCAGTAACTTTATTATTTTCTGTTACTACCTCCATAACCATTTTTTGTACAATTTCGATATCTTTATCATTAACAACTGAATCTCGCATTGCTTTTGAATATTCTATTTTATCGGACTGAACACGTAAACACTGTACTCCAGGTCCTTTACTTGAATTTAAAATTCTAAATTGAAGGGCTGTTTGGTCGGCAATTTTACCCATGATTCCACCCAGTGCCTCAATTTCACGAACAACAATCCCTTTTGCTGGTCCTCCAATACTTGGATTACATGGCATTGCTGCTATACGGTCAACATTCAGAGTAAAAAGAGCAGTTTTTTGCCCCATACGAGCTGCTGCTTTTGCTGCTTCTACACCTGCGTGTCCACCACCTACTACAATTACATCATACATAGTCAAAACCTCCGTTTAGATTTTACCACACATAGTGACAAACTAAGAGCCACAAGCCTAATTAATTGACAAAATTCGCTTATTGTATTACTGTATGGTTACAGGTAGTACAGGAGGGCATATGATACAAATAGACAACCGATCGCAAATACCTATTTTTGAGCAAATCTTTTATCAAGTTCGTAAAATGATTGCACTGGCCATATTCAAACCAGATGATCAGCTTCCTACAGTCAGACAATTAGCTCGCGACCTTGGAGTAAACCCAAATACAATCTCTAAGGCTTATGCCTTATGTGAGAGTAGTAATCTAATAATCTCTAAACCAGGTCTTGGATATTTTGTGAAAGATTCGGATTATGCAATTAATCACGCAGTCACTGATTATAAGGAAAAAATAAGATCCTTGATCAAAGATTTACTTGAATTAGGATTCAATCAGGAGGAGATCTTAAACCTCATCAAAGGAGAACTCAATGCTTAAACTTACTAACGTTAACAAAAGTTATGATGACAAATTAGTCTTACATGATGTTTCCCTATCTATAGAAATGGGAACAGTACTGGGAGTAGTTGGTCCAAACGGTTCCGGTAAATCTACTATATTAAGACTGCTAGCAGGAGTTATTGAAGCTGATGCAGGATTAGTTCAGATTGATAACCAAAATATATTTGACAATGCTCCACTACAAGAAGGTATCGTTTTCTTAGCTGATGACCCTTACTTCTTACTACAATCCACATTAAAGGACATGAAATCATTCTATAAAAAATTCTACCCGAAATTCGATGACCTTTACTATACAGAATTAGTGTCAGAGTTTAATATTAGTGAAACTGAGAAACTATCGAATTTCTCTAAAGGTATGAAACGTCAAGCAACACTAATATTAGCTATGGCATGTAAACCAAAAATCCTAATTATGGATGAGACTTTCGATGGATTGGATCCACTCATGAGATTTAAATTAAAACAGTTCATTATTGATGGAATCTCTAGTCAAGATATGATCGTTGTCATCAGTTCTCACGCTTTAGGTGAGATCGAAAGCATTTGTGATTCTATTATTCTTGTAAATCATAAAGGCATCTCTATTTCAGAGAGAATGGATGACCTCTTTGATCGTTATACTCGATTTCAAGTAGTATTTGAAGAAGTACCACCAGAGAAATTACTCAAACGCCTTAATGCCTTATCAATTGAGGGAAACCAAAGAATTTATAACATAATCATGAGAGGTGATCGTGATGCAGCAAAAGCAGCAATCGATAAACTCGAACCACTTATTGTGGAATCAACCTCAATGACTTTGGATGAAATATACCGATACGAGGTGAAAGGAGATTCTAATGAAAAGATTCTTTAACGGGAGTGTTCACCGCCCTCTATTGAAAGATACTCTATTTAAAAATAAAAACTTTATACTACTTTTTACATTAACTATGTTTTTATCTTTCCCAGTACCTTTAATGTTAAACAAAAACTACATTTTTGATTACATCGGAAATGACTTCTATACTTCCACCATGGCTCTATTTTACGTTGCCACAGCCGCAATATTAATAATTGTTCCATTCTTCTTCTTTAACTATCTAACTAAAAAAAGATCAGTGGATTTTATTCATTCACTTCCGATATCAAGAATAGACTTGTTTCTAACTTTTTCCTTAGCATCATTCTTGATAGTTTTTATTCCATTCCTTTTAACTTACTGGTTTGGAATGGGAGTTGTATATGTTAACTCTTCTCTATCATTCCGATGGCAACACTTGTTTCTGTTTATACAGGCAGTCCTACTGTTTGCAGCCATTCAATTACCTACAATATTTGTAATAATGAATACTGGAACGCTATCGGATTCAGTCATCTTTACATTAATACTGTTTGCTGCACCTTTTGTAGCATACGTTGCTATCAGCGACTTTACTTCATCTTATCTTATAGGAATAGCAAACCTGTCGAGCACAAACATTCTATTATACATATCTCCGGCAGCTTACTTTGTTTCTACATTGAGTAACGATTTGATAGCTATCGACAATAATATTCTTACTCTATACTGGATTATATTTGCACTCATTGGATATATAGTTTCAGGATCAATGTACCGTCACTGGAAATCAGAGTTCTCTGAAAAACCATTCAATAATGAGTATTTCTATCCATTTGTAGCATCTCTATTCACAGCTTTACTCTTCATATTTATGCTTGCGGCATTCTCTGAAGATCCTAATGCTCCTCTAAGATTCTTGTCACCAAGAAACCTTATATACCCAGTTCTATTTACCTATATTTTCTATTTAGTACTCGATTTCATAAAACAAAGATCTACAAAGTTCTTCTTTGTAGCTACTAAACACTATGTTTATATCATAATTTTTGCTTTATCAGTCTCTACAATTGTCTTTACAACTCAAGGATTTGGTTATGCATGGTCAGTACCAAAAGAAGATAAAGTAGAGAGTATTAAATTCAAAGTCGGATCCTATTACTACGACCCATTTGATAGAAATAATTATGAAGTTGTAATTACTGACGAAGATGAAATCCATCAAGTATTGAGTAGACACCAGGCTCTCGTTAATGACTTTAAGGCAGCAAACAAGTTCTTCTCTGAAACAAAGCTTGACCAATATTCCAATATCGGGATGATTACTTTCGAGTACACACTTACAGGAAATGACAAGCTTAAGAGAACATTCAAGATTCCGCAACAGTTGGCAGATTCCTTATACGATTTCACATTAATCCCAAGTATCCAAAAATCAGCAAACAAAGTCTTCCTAGAAGAAAAAGTTTCTGAGGTTAGAGTGTTTGATGGTGGAGCAATAAATGAATATGTCCTCATGGATGAAAATATTAACACTCTCAAAAGCCTCATTGAACTAGATTATGATTCAATGGTGGGTAAAACTTATGATGATCAAGATTATCAGATTCAATCTATTGTCACTTTTGCAAGATTAGTAAATGATCAATCTGACGAGATGGAGCGTACTATCAAAGATACTATCTATCTGGATCTTAGATTTGAAAATGCATTAAGTTATCTAAAAAACTTTGCTATAGAACCAACGAATTTCGTTATCCAAGAAGACCATTCATCCTATGTTTTAGATTTTGATTTAAACCATATTCAAACTGTCCTAGACTCTTATTACCAATTGGATCCAACTCAAGTAATATCTAAAGAAGAACAAGAGAGCCAATTGGACTCCTTCTATAGTTACCAGTCTAAAAAAACGATTGAGTCAATAATTCAAGTATTAACAGACAATGATGAAGAAAAAGTTGCATACATCATCTTAGCTAAATTCAAATAAAAACTCGAAAATTTAATTTCGAGTTTTTTTACAGTTTAATATTTACTAATGCCTGTTCTTTGCTAGTCGCCTCAAAATAAGGTTTTATTTTTGCGCTTTTCATAGGATTGAGTAAATTATTGGGTGTTGTTTGTATGAATGTATTATACATATTAACGTTTTGATTATGAAGCCTTCTAGCTGCTTGGAGATGTTCTTCACAGTCAACTAAAGCCTTTTGTAAGTGTAAGAAGTTAGTATCTGACTTAATAACCGGATAGTTTTCTACCAGTGCAAATAGTTGAGCTTTAACCTGAGTCATTGATTCGTTATAAGAGTGAAGATCATCATGAGTATTATTTCTAATTTCTGCGATTTTTTCAAATACAGCTTTCTCATGAGCGGCAAAACCCTTTACCGTTTCTACCAGGTTGGTGATTAAGTTAAATCTTTTTGAAAGTGCTACATCAATACCTGAAAGTGATTGTTCCGTTTTGGTTAAACGAGTGACATAGGTATTGTATGCATAAATATAATAAATTATAAAAGTAACAATTGAACCTATAATTACTAGAAATAAACTTGATTCCATTATTCTTCCCCCTTTGTATTACTCATGAAGTAATCGTCTTCTAGATTTAATACAGTTATTAAATTTTTTATCCTAGCGATTTCTGATCTTATATCTGTAAAATAACTATTATCTAAGTCTTTAAACACATTAGGCTCTAGTCTATCCTTATTTGAAAAGAAACCAAGGTAAATAATTCTATCAACTATGGATACCAATAGAGTTGCTTTATACTCTTCCTCAATCTCTAGAATCTTATCCATTAGATGTGGAGTTAAAATATAGTACAACTCCTGAGGATTATTGGTATAAGCTTGGAAGACTTTCTCAAACTCTCTATGATCCAAGGCGATTTTTTGCATGTTCAAATTGCTTCTATTTCTACCAAGTCCAGCCCATGTGCTAGTTATCTTATGTCTACCGAAAGTTTCTT
The DNA here is from genome assembly GCA_041811795.1 of Erysipelothrix sp. GTDB lineage: Bacteria > Bacillota_I > Bacilli_A > Erysipelotrichales > Erysipelotrichaceae > Erysipelothrix. The sequence goes on from JBGXRX010000153.1 coordinate 31,235, forward strand.
TATTAAATGGAAACTGATATATCTGTCCGTGAAAATGATAAACAGTATGTGTGGTCTTCCCCGTACTGTAGGTTGTTGAGGACACAACGTCAGCTCTTCTAAACTCCACTCCATTGAATACACCTCTTAAATCATCATTAGTAGTATAGCTAGTTCCAATTTTAAATAAGTCTGTATACTCAATCTCTTCTTTTGAAAATCCTTCCTTAATCTTGTAAGTTACGTTTTCGAAGTCTTCAGAGAAAAGTTTGATGATTGTTTCGTTTTTTACTCTAGAATTATACTCAGCGTTAAATGCATAGGCAAATGCTACTGGGATCGCTACAAAAATTAATAGCCATAAAAAATTTCCATTATTTGCATACATGGCAATCAAAAGAATGATTCCAGCCAATATTAGAGAAATAACAATTGCTATAATTCCCTTTGATCTATATTTGGCGGCTAGTGGACTTATTTGGTTTTTCTTAATCATTAGATAAACCTCTATCTACATTTAAATAATCATTCTCCAACCCTAATGTAGCTATAATTCCCTTAATTATATTGGCTGATGATTCCAGATCACCTTTGTATTTAGCATCTGCGCCGCTAAATAACTTGGGCTCATGCATATCTTTGCTTGTATTAACTGCTACATAGATAACATTTTTTACTAGTACGATTGCGATGGGTTCTCTCATTTGATATTCAAGGTCCAAAACTTTCCTCATAAAATGAGGAGTAAAAACTAAAAACGCTTCATGATCATTTGTAGTTACAGTTTTAAAAGATTTATTGAACATACTATCTTCAAACTGAATTTTTTCAAATCGGAAAGGGTTAATCCTTCTAACGAAATTAGAAAGTGTTTTAGAACCTACTCGGTGATAATATTCTAAGTTTCTAGGAAAATCAAAAGAGTAAACCTGTCCACTAAAGTAAATTACTGTAGTTGAAGTGCTATTACCGCTCTGAGTGGTTGTACTTGTGTTTACATCACATTTACTGAACTTAATATTATTATATTTACCCTTGATTAAATCATTGGTGACAAAACTAGAACCTGTTGTAAAAAGATTGAGTCTTTCAACTTCACTTTTAGAAATACCAGCCTTACCATCATAAGTCACTTCATCAAACAATTTTGAATAGACTTCTTTCACCAGACTATTCTTGATAATAGTTGCAAATTTTTTAGAAAATGAATTACCTAAGTAGATACAACCCATCCCCAACAACATAGTTGTCAGTGCTGGAGCAAGATCAAATGAAAATCCCATCATTATACCAATTAAAAATAAAAAAAACCCAAGTGAAAAAGATCCAATTGCCATCATTCTATATCTTTTTACTTGTTCGTTATCAAGATTGTTATCCATAGTTTCCCCCTAAAATAAAGCGTTGAGTCTTTCAATATGAGAAATATTATTATAATGAGCAAATTTCATTGTTTTAGAAAACGATGAAACTTCAACCTGTGTTATACCATCAAGATGTAAATGAAGATTATCATAGCAAAGAAGAGCATGTGTAAATTCTTTGTTCTTTAAAGTTACGCATGTTTCAGGAGAAACAATTAAAGGGGAACCAAGGCTTCGAGCATACCGATGATGAATTCCTGATATTTCAGTTATTTGTAGAAGATCGAGTCCTGGAAAAATAACCGCCCCTGCAATTGATCTATTATATGCTGTTGATCCGTATTGCCCTGAGATACAAAGCCCATTTCCTCTGAAACTTTCAAAGTAATCATGATCTAAGTAGACATCCATCTCCTGAGTCTTAACTATATTCTCAACTCGTATCTCATTCAATGCAAAAACTTCAAACGAGTTTCCCTCATTTGAACAAGTTGCTTTTAAAATTCGTTTCTCTTCAATTACGGGTTCATTATGTTGAACATCGTAAATAAAATCATCTAACTGATTTACCGTATAATCAGTAGAGAAACCTAAAGTCCCTGAATGTATTCCCACAAACTTTAGGTGTTCAATTTTATCGAGCCACTTATGAAAGGCTTTAAGCAAGGTACCATCACCACCAATTACTACAACAAGTTCTGGGTTAGTGGTATCTTTTATGAAACCTACTTGCGTAAGTGAATCTTCTATATATTTACAAGCTATACGGGAAGCATCGTCCCCACGGTTAACTGTAGTGAATCGTTTCATAATTTACTTCCTTTTCTAATGATTCTATTGTAACATAGTTATATGAAACCACACTTAGAAATTGAGTATAAAACATTATTGACACAAGCTGAGTATCATAACCTTGATACTCACTTTTCTTTTGATCAAATAGTTGAACAAACCAATATTTATTATGATGATACTAGAAAGACTCTATTTAATTTAGGAATAATGTGTCGCATAAGAATAATTGAAGATAGTTATGAATTTACCTTAAAGGTACCTCAAGATGAAGGTGTTTTGGAATATGAAGTAAGTATAGACTCTTTATCTTTAGAAACTCCAGAAATTGAAACTATACTTAGAGGATATAAACTCATAGCTGATGACCTGGTCGAAGTTGGAAAATCTCATACAGTCCGTAAAATATATAGAGACCAATTTGGAGAATGGTGTTTGGATGACAATACATTTTCTCACCATCAAGACTATGAGTTAGAGTATGAATTATATGGTCCTGCTGATGGTGCTTACGAACACTATCTTAAAGAAATGAAGCAATTAAGCATCGAATACAAACAAGCTCAGCCTAAATATATAAGAGCTTTAGAATCCAAATAAAAAGATCAACATTTGAAGTTGATCTTTTTCTATATTTTTCTTCTTCCCTCAAATGCCTTCATCAAAGATAATTCATCAGCATAATCCAGATTGCCTACTGAAGACAAACCGAATGCTAATCGTGATACTTTAACTCGACCTTCAAGTTTCTTACTAATATATAAAGCTGTCATTTCCCCTTCAACAGTAGCATTCAGGCCTAATATAACCTCATTAACACTACCATCAAGTCTTTTAATCAGTGATTCAATATTTAGATCTTGAGGTAATACACCTTTATGGGTTGATATAAGTCCCCCTAAAACATGATATTGCCCGTGATAGTGATTCATCTTTTGAATTGAAAAGACTTCTTTAGGATCAGAAACAACACAAATGATTGATTTATCGACAGTTTCACTGCTGCATAGGGAACATATTCTTAAGTCTGTAATATTATGACAAATAGGACACGGCTTTAGTGATTTTCTAGCTTCAACGAGCACAGCTGCTAAGTTAATCGTTATTGATTCATCTTTTTCCAGTAGTGCTAAAGCATACCTTTCAGCAGTTTTGATACCTACACCTGGCAATAAAGTAAGAGCTTCTATTAATTGATTTAATTTATTTGGATACATAGATCTCTCCTACTCTATTATATTTAGATCAGAACCGAAAAGATTCTTGACCATTTTAAGTTTGACGTCTTTGTCATTTTCTTCTTCTTCCATTACTTTTACTTTAATTTCATCTGGACTAAGAGGACTTGGAAGCGAATTGCTTGCAGCTAATTCTCTAAATCGAGCGACTGCACTTGAGAACTCATCTCTAGTACAAGCATAAATTCTCTTCTCAGTGTTAAATAACATGCTAGAGAATCGTACAAGGTCCATATTATTGGATGGATCCATGATTTCGTTTACTTCGAGTTCTTGATCAAGACTAATCATTACAAAATGATCACCAGATAGTACTAAATTACCATCTTTTAAGAGTCTTGCACATTTTGCCCATTCGAAGTCGTTGATGTAATTACTAATCTTCTTGTAATTGATCTCATCAATCATTCGAAGATCTTTATTAGCGCTAACCATATATTCTACGATTGATTCTACACCTAACTTGACTTCAACTTCTTCTGAAATTGTAATTTCTTCGATAGTATCCTCGATGATCAATGAGTCATCTTCTTCGCTACCATCATCATAATTGAATGTTGTTTCTGCATCACTAAGCAGATCGTTGTTATGGTCTTGCTGAAGATCAGAACCAGAATTTAACTTATTTACCATAGCCTGTAAATTTCCTTTTAGCTCTATTTCTAGACTTATCTGATCTTCTGATTCAAAGTTTAGGGAACTATTTACTTCTTCATGACTATTATCTAAGTTTGAAATTAATCCGCTCTCTGAACTGGATACTTTATTTTCTTCATCATTATAATTGCGATCTAAATGGCCTATGCTTGGATTATCAAGTGAATCTTCTTGAGTATGAACTGGAATATCCATACTTTCTTCACTTAAATCTAAAGATTCATTAGTAGATGGAATCGGTTCACTGATGACCTCTGACTTATTATCAAAATCTTCATTATAATCTCGTTCAATATGTGGAGTTAAGTTCTCTTGGAATTTTGCTTCTGGAGTATGAACTGGAACATCCATATCTTCTTCGTCATTAGCTGTCATGGTTAATACCACATCTGCAGGTTTGATATTCTTCTCATGTGGTAATTGAATACTATTAGGAGTATAGGCATCTGTTGATGGTGCCTTATTCTCTTGTGGATATTCACTTTGTTTTTCAGATTCGACATGAACACTGCCTTCAGTAGTCTGACTAAATAATTTAATTAGAGCTATTTGGAAGTATGATTCTTGGCTATGAGAGTATTTCATCTTTTCTACATACTCAAGTAATGTTTCAATCATATTCATAAGAGTTTTAGTTGCGACTCTAGGAGCTAGGAATTCAATTAATGATATCTCACTGTATTTGGCGTGATCCAGACTCTTAGTATATTGGAAAATAACTGTATCTTTCATAGTCTCAACTAAATCCATAATCAATCTTTCAATATCTACTGAGTTTTCTAATAAAACTTCGATTTCATTGTTTAATCGACCCATATCAGGACTTAGGATGGCTTGAATTAATGAATATTTTTGTCTTGCAGTTACAACACCATTTAAATCATGAACTTGATCTAATGTAATAACTGGATTTGCTACGATGATTGCTTGTTCCAGAATCGTTAAAGCATTTCTCAGTGCACCATTCGATAGAGATGCAATAAGTTGGGTTACACCCTCCTCTGCTTTAACATCTTCTTCATTTAAAACATAATCAAGTCGACCAGAAATAGCCGGATTACTTAGGTTTGAGAAATCGAATCTTTGGCATCGTGAAACAATTGTTGGAATCACTTTATGTATTTCAGTAGTTGCTAAAACAAATACTGCATGCTCTGGTGGTTCTTCTAAAGTCTTAAGAAAAGCATTAAAAGCACCTGCCGTAAGCATGTGAACCTCATCTATAATATAGACTTTATATTTTCCTAATATTGGAGTGTATTTGATTCTATCAATAAGACCTCTGATCTCATCAACCCCATTATTACTGGCAGCATCGATTTCAACGATATCTGGATGAGTACCGGCTCTACCTTCGATGCAATTATTACATCTACCACAAGCTATCTCGCCTTGGGTTTCACAGTTAATTGATTGAGCAAAGAGCTTGGCAATTGATGTCTTACCAGTACCTCTAGGACCACAGAAAAGATAGGCATGAGATATCATGTCTTTTCTTAAACTATTTTCTAGAACTTCTAGTATGTGTTTCTGACCTACAACCTCTGAAAGGTGTTGTGGTCTATATTTTCTATATAACGATTGATATGTCATTTTATCACCTGCGTTTATTATAACATGCTTAGTCATTGAGTTTCGTTGCTTTGTTTGATTAAATTCTTGATCATGTCCTTATGATCAATATCTGCATCTAGGTATACTTCACCGATGACAACATAACCACTTTTTTCATAAAAAGGTATGGCACTTACCTGTGCTCCTAATTTAAGTTGATCAAAGCCATTATTTAGAGCCTGCTTCTCAGCATATGCCATCATTGCTTTACCAACACCAAACTTCCTAAACTCTTTTAGTACAGCAACACGACCTACCTTAAGGGTTTTTCCATCTTTAATAAGTCGACTGGTTCCTACCATTTGGTTATCGATGTATGCAGCTATATGAGTAACAACATCAAGATTCAATTGGTCTAATTCATCGATTTCGATTTCAATGGGGACATTTTGCTCTTCAACAAATACCTTAGTACGGACATCTATATATTGTTGAAAATCCTCTTCACTTACCCTTTTAACTTTCACTTTTTCATTTCTTAAATCTTTAAAAAAATTTTTCATTAAAGTCACGCACTCCTCTTCTAATAGTCCACCTTTGACCTCTAAACGATGATTATAATCAAGCTTAGATAGATCGATAACTGAACCTAAGCTACCACTGTTAGCTTCCTTAGCTCCATAGAAGACCTTACTACATTGAGATTGAATGAGCGCTCCCGCACACATTGGACAAGGTTCTACTGTTACATAAAGACTGCAGTTTTGAAGATTCCAGGAACCTAAATAAGTTGCAGCTTCCTTAATTGCTAGGATTTCTGCATGATCAATTGGGTTATGGTTTGCTTGCCGTTTATTGTAACCTTTTCCGATAATTTTACCATCATAAGCGACGACTGCTCCTATCGGAATTTCTCTTTCATCATAAGCTTTCTTAGCAAGCACAAGTGCTTTTTTCATATACTTTTGATCCATATAAAAACCTCCTTGTGTTTAGACTATTATAACAAGCATCTACTGA
>JBGXRX010000154.1:0-5398 GCA_041811795.1 Erysipelothrix sp.
AGGGCGGTTGTTTAATTATAAGGGTATTATAGCTTTCCAGTATGAAGGATTGCATCAACCCAATTACATAATGTTTCACTTGCTTGGTTTGCAATTTCAACAACTTCTGCATGGGAGTGTTTTCCTACGCGTAAGCCTGTTGCCATATTTGTGATACATGATACTCCTAGAGTTTTAAGTCCAAGGTAGTTGGCAACGATAGTTTCTGGGACTGTTGACATACCAATAGCATCAGCACCTAAGAGACCATACATTTTAATCTCTGCACGAGTTTCATAGTATGGACCTTGGAAGAATGCGTAAACACCTTCTTTATAGTCGATATCTAAAGATTGACCAACGGAGCGAGCAAGATCTCTAAACTCGCTGTTGTAAGGATCTGACATATCAGGGAAGCGAGGGCCAAAGCGCTCATCGTTACTACCTACTAAGGGGTTAGTTGAAACACCATTGATAAAATCATCAATAATCATTAAATCTCCAGGTTTGAAATCTGGATTGATTCCACCACATGCATTCGTAACGATTAAATGAGTGACTCCCATTAATTTCATCATGAATAGAGGGTAAGTTGTTTCCTTCATTTCAAAGCCTTCATAAGCATGGAAACGTCCCTGCATAACCATTAACTCATAATCTCCGATGGTTCCAAATACTAAATTTCCAGCATGTCCCTCTAAAGAAGATTGCGGAAAGTCAGGAATATCATCGTAAGGAATGACTTTTTTATCTTGTATACGATCGACAAGACTCCCCAGTCCACTTCCTAATATAATTCCAACTTGAGGTTTGTTCGATACTTTTGATTGAACAAACGCTACTGATTTCATTACCTTATCATAAAACATAGTTTCACCATTGACCTTTCAAACTCATTTTAACATATTTTAATAGTGAACTGATTGTTGATACTGTCATCCTTAGAAGACTTGATGATATTAATTTGATGAGTTATTCTAGAAGCTTATAAAAAGGCCTATAAATCAAATACTTTGCATTGTAAGGAATTGTAATGCTTGTGTTAACTTAAAGTTAAAGATGTTTAAGAGATAGCCTATAATGTTAAATTATTGTATGATAAGACTAATGGGAGGCTAAGTATGACATCACAAAAAATTAGTTTAAATTTAAGCCAAAACCAGTTACAAAAATTCGCTGGGGTTGATCACAAGAATATTCAATGGATTGAAGAGCACTTTGAAGTCTCTATAAATATGGATGGTAATGCTTTAAGTATTATGGGTAAGGACAATCATGATCAAGTTAAGGAATTGATTGTTTTTGCTTTAGAACTCATGGATCAGTATGAAGTGTTTGAAGAAGCTGATTTAGAGTCTCTTAATCAAATTATGAAATCAGGACAAGCTGAGAAGTTTTTAAGTGATATTGATGATGTATTGGTTCGTACCTTTACAGGAAAACCTATCAAGGCACGTACTTTGGGTCAAAAGGTATTTATTGATACCATCAAGACTTACGATTTAACTTTTGCTATAGGACCTGCTGGAACCGGAAAAACATTTTTGGCGGTTGCTTATGCTGTGTCATTACTTAAAGACAATCAGATAAAAAAGATTATTCTAACGCGACCTGCTGTTGAATCAGGAGAGAACTTAGGTTTTCTGCCAGGTGATTTAAAAGAGAAGGTAGATCCTTATCTTCGACCTATATATGATGCATTAGATATTCTATTGGGTAGTGAAAGAGTTGAGCGCTACATCGAAAAAGGTGTTATTGAAATTGCTCCCCTAGCTTATATGAGGGGACGTACTTTAGATGATGCTTTAGTGATACTGGATGAAGCCCAAAATACGACGCGAGCTCAAATGCTGATGTTCCTATCACGATTGGGTCGTAATGGGAAAATGATAGTCAATGGGGATGTTGATCAAATAGACTTACTTAAAAATCAAGAGTCGGGTTTAGTGGTTGCATCTCAAGTATTGGATGGTGTTGATGATATCGCATTTGTACATTTAAGTTACAGTGATATTGTTAGACATCCACTGGTTACAAAAATACTAAAAGCTTTCGCTAAGGGGGATCAATCATGAGCCATAAGATGTTAATTGTAGAAGATGAAGCTAATATCAGATCCTTATTAAACTATGACTTTAAGTCTTTAGGTTTTGATATTACCTTATGTGAGGATGGTAAGGAAGCTATTGAAGCCATCGAAAAAGACGTTTTTGATATTATTCTATTAGACTGGATGTTACCACACTATTCAGGTCTAGAATTAACCCAACATTTCAGGAATAAAGGTGTTGCTTCAATTATCTTTATGATTACAGCAAAAGATGATGAAGCGGATATACTGGAAGCTTTTAATGCAGGTGTTGATGATTATATTACAAAGCCATTCAGTCCAAGACAACTTGGTGCACGTGTACAGGCCCACTTAAGAAGGCGCTCGATACCGACACAATCATCACTTATCCAACATGAGGATATGACACTGAACTTAGATAAAAGGCAAGTTAAGATCCAAGATAAGAAATTGGATCTCACTAAGACTGAATTTGAGTTGCTTCATTTGTTATTAAATAATTATGAAAAGGTCTTATCAAGAGACTTTATCTTAGATCAAATATGGAACTTCGATTATGATGGGGATACACGTATTGTTGATGTTCATATATTTAAATTAAGAAGTAAAATAGAATCCTCTCTCATTGAGATTGGATCTGAAAGGGGAGTTGGTTATGTGGCTCAAAGAAAATAAAATTACGATTGGTGCTTATCTCTTAGCCTATGCAAGTGTATTTGTAAGTGAGGATAAATTACCATTGTTAGTTGTAGTGACCTTATTGATGATTGTCCATGTGGCTGCAGTATTGAGATTAAGAAAACATTATGAGGTCTTGGAGAAGGATGTTACTGTTGAAGCGGATGAAGCTAATACAAGAGCTAAAGAAGCTTATGAGAAGTTAGTTCACCTTATCAATGCCATTCCTTCACCATTGGTTTATATTAACCAAAGAGGGGACTTTGAAGTATCAAACGTTAACTTTAATCGTTTGGTAAGTTCTGAAAGTATGAATGCTTATGATATATCTATTGATTCAGTCATTCGTCAAACCATACTTGATGCATTCCTTAATGAGAAACAATTTGCTAAGCAATTACATTATCGTCAAGTTGATTATCAAGTCATCTCAATTCCAATGATTCATGAAGGTCGATATTCTGGCTGTGTTATGATTTTCCAAGATGTTACAGCAGTAGCATCAGGAGAGCGTATGCAAAAGCAATTTATTGCTGATGCTTCACATGAATTAAGAACGCCGATAACTTCAATTAAGGGTATGAGTGAGATCTTAAATCGTGATGGATTTGATGATCTTGAAACAGCTAAAGGTTTCGTTGCTCAAATTGAAGTTGAGAACAAACGTTTAGAGCAAATAGTTGATGATCTTTTATTACAATCACGACTCAAACAAAATAAGGTTCACTTAGAGAAGTCTATGTTTAACTTAAAGCAATTCTTTGATGGTATCATTTTTGAAAAACGTCAAGAATTACACCAGGAGAATATTAAGGTTATCCTGGATTGTGCATCTGACATCATGATCCGAGCAGATCACTTCAGAATGTCACAAGTTGTACTTAACCTTTTAAATAACGCGATTAACTATTCTAAAGATGGTGAAATCCGTATCTCATGTAAGGCTTCTGTAGATAAGATTACAATTAAGTTTAAAGATTCAGGTTCTGGAATTCCTGAAGATATGTTACCACATGTATTTGAGAGATTCTTTAAAGGAAATCAAGATCGTGCCCGCAACAATAATAATGGTTCGGGATTGGGGCTTGCTATATCTAAGTCCATCATTGAAGCACATGGTGGAAACATTGAAGTTGAAAGTGAAGTTGGCCAAGGGACTACTTTCACAATCACGCTTAAATACAATAACTTTTAATATCAATGAAATAGTAGTAGGAGAAGGAGCACATTGTGCTTCTTTTTTATTGGTAGACCATCATGGCTAAACTTGTGAAAAAATGAGGATAAAATCTATTGATATCCATGGGGTTAAAGTCTAACACAGAAAAGATTACTAAATGTGAGGTTGCTGGTTATTTACACAAGTGAATGATAATTGCTACGTGATACTATAGTTGTAGAAAAGAATGGGGGACTCAATAGATGTTAAAAGTAGGTATCATAGTAGCAAGTATTCGTATAGGTCAAAACGGACATATCATTGGTGATTGGGTCAATGCTTATGTTCAAAATAATAAGGATTTAGAAGTAGGTTACGAACTTGTATCAATGGCGGATTATGATTTACCTTATCTAATTACAACTCCAGTACTAGCCAGTGGAGCTAGTGTAGATGCATGGAAAGCTAAGATGGCAAGTTTTGATGCTTTCATCTATATCGTGCCAGAATTCAATAAATCAATTCATGGTGCCTTCAAGAATGCACTGGATCATCTGCAAGTCGAGGTAGATGGTAAAGCTGTTGCTTATGTTGGTTATGGCCTTCTGGATGGTATTGAAGCTGTAAAGGCCTTAAGAATAATCAACCAACAACAGAAAATGGTTTGTATTCAAGAACAATTGAATATCAATGTGACTCAACAAATCGATGATAATCAAAACCTTACCTTAACAATCGAACAAGAAGCATCGCTAAAACTCCTATTACATGAGCTGATAACTGCAATCAATGCCTAAAATGTTAAACTCAACTTAAAAAGTTGAGTTTTTTTATGACCTTTGTGTTAAGTGAATATTTTTCTTAACAAGATGTTAACACAAGCAACATATGACAAACATATTCCTTTTGTATACTGTACTTATCAATAGGAGGCAAATACAATGAAAAAACTTTTGATCGTATTTAGTATTGCAATGTTGGTTTTAGCGGGATGTTCATCAAACGAACCATCCGGTGGTGGAATTAAAGTTTATACAAGAGATGCAGCATCAGGAACTCGTGAAGCATTCTCATCTATTATCGGATTAGAAACAATGTCAGCATCAGCTGCTGAAACAACATCTAATGGTGATATGGCAAAACAAGTAGGAGCTACAGCTGATGGTATTGGTTATGTATCAATGTCAACAGACCTTAAAGCGAACAAACTACAAGCAGTTGCTTACGATGGTGTATTACCATCAGTTGAAACAGTTAATGATGGAAGCTATAAACTAGCAAGACCATTCTCATATGCATCACGTGCTAAGGGAGATTTTGATTCAGCTGAAAAAGAAGAATTAATTCTAGCATTTATCGATTATATGACTCTATCTACTGAAGGTATGGAAGTTATCTTATCTGAAGGTGGCATTGTAGATGTTGATAAAGGAGTTGCTTGGTCTACTCTAAAGTCAAAACATCCAATCGTTGATAAAGATAACACAGGACTTGTTATTAAAACAGGTGGA
>JBGXRX010000155.1:0-3836 GCA_041811795.1 Erysipelothrix sp.
CTTATCTGCATCATCCAAGATTGTAGCAGCCGCATTTGCAGCTAATGTAATCGTATCTTGTGATAATGGTGGTAGTGCCATAAAGTCTTGTCCCAGTCCATAAGTGAACTTATCAGGGTCTATGCCGCGTTCTATAGCAAGTGATCTCATATCTATTATTAAGTTAGGTGAATAAAAACCTATTTTGTCGATTCCAATGTTCATATTAAAACTCCTTAGTCATTTTGTCATATTATACCAAGAGAGTGATACCAATACAAAGGGCTGCCCCAATATGTTAAAAATCAGTTAATTTGACAAAGCATACTCTTTTATTCTATTATAGGGTGCACATTAAGTGAAGTTTTGTTAAACAAAAGTATCTTTATAAGATTATAGTATAATGATTAGGCGTAGAGGAGTTGATTCTATTTGAAAGATGTAGTTATTGTAAGTGCTAAAAGAACTGCAATTGGAGCCTTTGGTAAAGGCTTTTTAAATGTACCAGCATTTGAGCTTGGTGCAGCAGTCATTGAAGATGCACTAAAGGCTATAGATTTGGATCCTAATTTAGTGGGTTCCATCATCATGGGAAATGTACTTCAATCAGGACTGGGACAAAACCCAGCCCGCCAAGCAGCCATCAAGGGTGGAATACCTTTTGATAAACCTGCTTTTACTGTTAATGAGGTATGTGGATCGGGAATGAAGGCAATTCATTTAGGGATGCAGTCCATTCAACTGGGGCAACATGATATTGTTGTTGTTGGTGGGTTTGAGAATATGTCTCGAGCACCTCATATTGTAAGCAATGCCCGTTTTGGAACTAAGTTTACATCTTTGGAAACACTGGATGTTATTATGTCAGATGGATTACAAGATGCATTTACTCAGTTACCAATGGGTATTACAGCTGAGAATGTTGCTGATCAATTTAATATAACAAGACTGGAGCAAGATAAGTTTGCTTTGGAATCACAACTAAGAGCTATTAAAGCCTTAAGTATAGGGGTATTCAAGTCTGAAATCACACCGGTATTTAATGGTAAAGAGATGATTACAGTAGATGAGCATGTAAGAAATAATTCATCACTTGAATCATTAGGTAAATTAAAACCTGCATTCAAAGACGGTGGGTCGGTTACTGCTGGCAACTCATCAGGTATTAATGATGGTGCTTCTGCACTGATTCTAATGTCTGCTGAAAAAGCACAGGAACTGGGATTGAAAGTATTGGCACGTATTGATGGGTATTCAGAAGTAGGTAATGATCCTGCTATTATGGGATATGCTCCTTTTGTAGCCATGAGTGATTTAATCGAACGTCATAACTTAGAAATTCAAAAGATTGACCGTATTGAATTGAACGAGGCATTTGCTGCTCAATCCATAGCGGTATCTCGAGACCTTAATTTAGATATGTCACGAGTCAATGTTAATGGTGGTGCAATTGCACTGGGTCACCCACTGGGGTCATCTGGATCACGCATTGTAGTATCACTCATTCACGAATTACAACGTTCACAAACACATACAGGAATTGCTTCTTTATGTGTGGGTGGGGGTATTGGTTTAGCAATGCTAATCTCAAGACCATAATTAAGTTATATTAGGCACCACCTCAGGGTGGTGTTTTTCTTTGTGAAAAAAGTGTGGTTCTTGACAAGTGCAAGGCACAAGTGTAATATAGTTCGTGCACTAACATTTAACGAAAGGAGTTTCTATGGACCGACGCATTGGAATGGAAATAAGAGAATTACATCAAATGATTAAGCAAAAGGTGGAGGTGGAACGTACTGCTGACCCTGTTGCCATGACACACTCTCAAGTCAGAGTCTTGATGTATATTCATGGTCAAATGAATCCAGTCTATCAAAAAGATTTGGAATGTTTTCTACAAATACGCCGCTCTACAGCAACTGAGATTCTCAATGTATTAGAGCGAGAGGAATATATTGAAAGGGTACGTGCACAACATGATGCCCGCCTTAAAGAAATCCACTTGACTCAAAAAACACTTGGAGTCATCGATACTATTGCCTTAAGACTATCCAATTTAGAATTGTTATTAAGACATGATATCCAAGAAGAAGAACTCGATACTTTCTTAAAAGTGTTAAACAAAATGAAAAGTAATTTGAAGGAGGAAAAAGAATGATAAAAAGACTATTACAAGAAGTTAAAGAATATAAAAAAGCGTCCATCATCGCTCCTATAGTTATGGGTGTTGAAGTGACCATGGAATTAATGTTACCTCTTTTCATGGGACTGATCATTGATCAAGGTGTTAATAAGGGTGACATGAAGGCAGTATTTACTTATGGTGCTTTAATGGTCTTAGCTGCATTGATTGCTCTGGGTCTGGGAATCATCAACGGTAACTATGCTGCTTATGCATCTGCTGGATTAGTAAAAAACATTAGAAGTTCAATGTTTAGAAATATCCAAAACTTTAGTTTTGAGAATATGGATAAGTTCTCTACATCAGGATTAGTAACTCGTATGATGACTGATGTTACCAACGTCCAAAACTCTTACCAAATGGCTTTAAGAATGATGGTAAGGGCACCGATGATGTTAATTGTTGCTATGGCAATGACTTTCTACATCAACTCTAAGTTAGCTGTAGTATTCTTAGTGGCTGCTTTGTTCATGGGATTGATACTAACTTTCCTAATTGTTAAAGTAATGCCAATCTTTGCTGAAGGTTTTGCAAAGTATGATGATTTAAACGCTTCAATTCAGGAAAATGTTTCTAACATCAGAGTTGTTAAAGCATATGTTAAAGAAGAAGATGAAAAAGCTAAGTTCTTTAATGCTGCTGCAGTATTACGTAAAACATTCAGAAGAGCTGAAAACTATTTAGTATTTAATATGCCAATTATGCAATTAACTATGTATGCTACCATGATCGCTCTATCTTGGTTTGGTGCTAAGTTAGTAAGTGTTGATGGTATGACTACAGGTGAGTTGATGAGTATGTTTAACTATACTTTCAATATCTTATTCTCACTGATGATGTTATCTATGATCTTTGTTATGTTCTCAATGTCAGTAGCATCTGCTAAGAGAATTGTTGAAGTATTGGAAGAAGTACCAAGTGTTGTTAATCCAGAGAATCCTATCTATGAGATTCCTAATGGAGATATTGAATTTAAGGATGTATCATTTGGATACTATGAAGAAGAAGATAAATATGTTCTTAATAATGTTAACCTTAAAATTAAAGCTGGAGAAACAATTGGTATTCTAGGTTCTACGGGATCTAGTAAAACAACTCTTACAAGTTTAATACCAAGACTTTACGATGTTAAATCTGGAGCTGTCTTAGTAGGTGGTATTGATGTTAGAGATTATGACCTTAAAACACTTCGTGATGGTGTTGCTATGGTATTACAAAAAAACGTCCTATTCTCAGGAACTGTTATTGAGAATATGCGATGGGGTAATGAGAATGCAAGTGTTGAAGAAGTTAGAGAAGCATTGGCTTTAGCAAGTGCTCTAACATTTATTGAAAGCATGGAAGATAAATTGGAAAGTCACGTTGAACAGGGAGGGTCAAACTTCTCTGGTGGTCAAAAACAAAGATTAACCATTGCACGCGCTTTATTGAAAAAACCTAAAATTCTCATTTTAGATGATTCTACTTCAGCAGTTGATACTAAAACCGATCGAGAAATTCGTGATGGTTTACGTCAAACATTACCTGAAGTTACAAAATTGATTATTTCTCAACGAATTTCATCCATTGAAGATGCAGATCGTATTTTAGTAATGGATGAGGGTGTCATCATTGGTGAGGGAACTCATGAAGAACTCCTAGCTAATAATGAAATGTATCAAGAAGTCTATGAAAC